>NZ_QTMJ01000008.1:0-186550 GCF_003635485.1 Parabacteroides sp. AF19-14
ATAGAATTAAAGAATTTTCCCCCTGATTTATCGGGTGAGCCTTAAAATGGGCCAAAGCGGAAGTGTACTCCTTGTAGGCTTCTTTTCCCACTTTTATCCCTTTCAAGAAAGGAAACAAATAGGGTGAGTCCTTACCTACATCACTTGACAGTTCCCTCAGCGACTCCCATGCGGTAGATTGTACCTCTATAAGCATCGGAGTACCCGTTTTCTGGCGTTTATATTCCAAAACCCCACCCCGGACATTCTCCTTTTTCAGATGAGCGAAATCCACGAATGCCATACCGCAAAACTGGAACATCAGGCACAATGCCTGCCGTGTTTTTCTCAGTTCCGGATCATCTAATGGGGCCGTCATCAGAGAACGTAATAAATCCTGTGGTAACGCCTTTTTGCGTTTGCTCTCTATACCCGTGAAAACTCCCTTAAATAAATAAGGGATATAGGGGGCCAGCCCTTCCTCCACCGCCATGTTGTACACACAACGGAGCCGACGCATATAGGTCGACACCGTGTTCCATGTACATCCTTTGTTCAACAAAAAGGCCTGATAACGCCGAAGGTTCTCCTTATTGACATAGATATAGGGAATTACCTCCAACCCACAAAACCGCATGAATGAGTTTAATGCATCCTGATAGCTCTTCGCCGTGGAATAACGCCCATCCATACGCAACTTATAGATATACAGCCTCATTCCTTCTACTAAATCCTTTTTCTCCATATTATCGCTATTTTTACGTGATAAAACTTAGCAAATGTAATACAGATCCGGGAGGCTGAGCATATACAAAAAAAGGCGAACCAACCAGTCCGCCTTTATAAAATCTCCATTTCTAGATTATTTCAATCCTCTATTCTTCAGCAACGGATCCGTACCCGGTTCCTTGCCACGGAAATTCTTGTACATATCCATAGCGTCGTCGATACCGCCCGGGGTCAGTACGTATTTACGGAATTTATCGGCACATTCTTGGTTAAAGATGTCGCCGGTTTCCTTGAATGCCTCGAAAGCGTCGCAATCCAATACCTCGGCCCAGATGTAGCTATAATAGCCGGCGGTGTAGCCGCCACCCATCGTATGGTTGAAGTAAGTCGTACGGTAACGGGAAGGGATTTGTTTCAGCAAACCACGACGGCCTAACGTCTGTTGCTCGAAATCCATCACATTCAAGTTGGCCGGAACATTATTCGTCTGGTCAACGAACTTGATCACCTTCTTATCCGCAGCGTCACCGCTGATCGCATGGAAATCCATATCCAGATAAGAAGCCGCCAGATACTCCGTCGTAGCGAAACCTTGTCCGTACTTACCGCTCTTATCCAACTTCTCGATCAACTCGGCCGGGATCACCTCGCCGGTCTGATAATGCTTAGCGTACACCTTCAATACTTCCGGCTCGAATACCCAATGCTCCATAACCTGTGAAGGCAACTCCACGAAATCACGAGGAACACCAGAAACACCGGAGTAATGCACGTCACGGAACAAGCCGTGCAAACCATGACCGAACTCATGGAACAATGTATTCGCCTCATCAGCGCTCAACAACGCAGGTTGTCCCGGAGCGGGTTGGCTAAAGTTACAAACGATCGTTACGACCGGAGCCACACGCTTGCCATCCTTATAAGCCTGCGGACGATAAGAACCACACCATGCGCCACCACGCTTGCTGGCACGAGGGAAGAAATCGAAATAAATAACGCCCAAATGAGAGCCATCCTTATCTTTGCACTCAAAAGCCTGCGCTTCCGGATAAGGCAACGGGATATTACGGATCGGGGTGAACGTGATACCATATAACTTATTAGCTACATAGAAAGCACCCTCACGAACATTATCCAACTTCAAGTAAGGACGAACCTCATTCTCATCCAAATTGAATTTAGCTTTCTTGGCCTTCTCGAAATAATAACGCCAATCCCAGCCCTCGGCCTCGAAATTGCCGCCTTCTTTCTTGATCTCGGCGTTTATATCGGCCAACTCATCTTTCGCTTTCGCCAAAGCAGGCTTCCAAACCTCATCTAACAATTGATAAACCTTATCCGAGCTTTTCGCCATACGATCCTCCAACACGAAAGAAGCGTAATCATCATAGCCCATCAACTTCGCTTTCGCCAAACGAGCGGCAACCAAATCACGAACCACTTCCTTGTTATCGTTCTCATTATTATTATTACCACGGTTGATATAAGCGTTGAACATCTTCTCACGCAACTCACGTTTATCGGAATATTGCAAGAACGGCATCACGCTCGGATTCTGCAAGGTAAATACCCATTTGCCTTCCATCCCGGCATCCTTGGCCGCTTGAGCGGCGTTAGCGATCAAGGTCTCGGGCAGACCGGAAAGATCCTCCTGCTTGTCGATCACCAATTTAAAAGCGTTCGTCTCTTTCAGCATATTCTGTCCGAAAGTAAGCTGTAGCATGGAGATCTTGCTATTCAACTCACGCAATTTAGCCTGATCCTCAGCGGAAAGATTAGCGCCACCCCGAACGAAGTCCTTATAAGTCTCCTCCAATAACTTCATTTGCTCCTTATCGAGACCCAACTCATCCTTCTTATCGTATACCGCCTTCACACGAGCGAATAATTTCGGATTCAAGTTGATATCATCACTATATTTTGACAATAGCGGCGACATCTCACGGCTTAACGCCTGCATCTCATCATTCGTATTCACGCTATTCTGTCCACCGAAAACAATCTGGACCTTCCGAAGCAACGCACCCTGCTCATCCAAAGCGACAATCGTATTCTCGAACGTCGGCTCCTCCGGGTTATTCACGATCGCCTCGATCTCCTTGCGTCCCTCTTCCATGCCTTGCAATAGGGCCGGTTTGTAGTGCTCGAACTTGATTTGATCAAAAGGTGGAACTCCAAACGGGGTGGTATATTCCGCAAAGAACGGGTTCTCCCCCTCCACGGTCTTCTTTTCGGAAGTACCGCAGGCAGTAAGCATAACGGCTAATCCTGCTGCCATAATTAATTGTTTCATCTTTACTGATTTTTTGATTTATGAGTTATGAATTGTTCTGCTCATTTTAGCCCTCTGTTCTCCAACAGCGGATCAATGCTAGGTTGTTTGCCACGGAAATTCACGTACATGTCCATAGCGTCGTCGATGCCGCCCGGGGTCAGTACGTATTTACGGAATTTAGAGGCAACCTCCGGGTTGAAGATATCACCCGTCTCCTTATAAGCTTGGAAAGCGTCGCAATCCAACACTTCCGCCCAGATATAGCTATAATAGCCGGCGGTATATCCACCTTCCATCGTATGTCCGAAATAAGTGGAGCGGTAGCGAGACGGAATCTGACGGATCAGACCACGATCGCCCAAGACCTTCGCCTCAAATTTCTCAATATCCAAATCGGCAGGGATCTCTTTCAATACATGATAATCCATATCCAGATAAGAGGCGGCCAGATACTCCGTCGTAGCGAATCCTTGTCCATACTTGCCACTCTTGATCATCTTGTCTACAAGGGCTTGCGGTATTACCTCGCCGGTCTGGTAATGTTTAGCGTACACTTTCAATACCTCCGGCTCAACGGCCCAATGCTCATCGACTTGCGAAGGTAGCTCCACGAAGTCACGAGGCACGTCGGACACGCCATAATAATGAACGTCGCAGAATAAACTATGTAGGGCATGACCGAACTCATGGAATACGGTCTCGGTCTCGTCGGCCGTCAAAAGCGCCGGTTGTCCCTCCGCCGGTTTACTGAAATTAAATACGGTAGTAACCACCGGGGCTACCCGTTTCCCATCTTTATATGTTTGTGAGCGGTAACCGCCGCACCATGCGCCACCTCCTTTGCCCGGGCGGGTAAAGAAATCCATATACAGCACGCCCAGATGCGTACCATCTTTATCCTTGCACTCGAAAGCGAGAGCGTCGGGGTCCGGTTTCGGGATGTCCTTGATCTCGGTAAACGTGATACCGTATAATTTATTGGCTACATAGAAGATGCCCTCACGTACATGTCCCAACTCAAAATAAGGACGCATCTCGTTCTCGTCCAAGTTATATTTCGCTTTCTTGGCTTTCTCGAAATAATAACGCCAGTCCCAGCCCTCGGCCTCGTAATTACCACCTTCCTTCTTGATCTCGGCGTTGATATCGGCCAATTCCTCTTTCGCTTTCGCCAAAGCAGACGGCCAGATTTTATCGAGCAAGTCGTACACGTTCTTCTCGTTCTTCGCCATATTCTCTTCCAATACGAAAGCGGCATAATCCTCATATCCCATCAATCGGGCTTTCTCCAGACGAGCGGTAACCAGCTGCTTAACGACCTCCTTATTATCATTCTCATTATTATTGTTGCCACGATTTGTATACGCCTTGAAGATCTTCTCACGCAAATCACGCTTATCGGCGTATTGAAGGAAAGGCATCACGCTCGGATTATGGAGGGTAAACACCCACTTACCATCCAGACCATTCTCTTGGGCCGTTTGCGCCGCCTTGACGATCACGTCTTCCGGCAGGCCGGATAAGTCCTCTTTATTATCGATCACTAATTGGAAAGCGTTGGTCTCTTTCAAGGTATTCTGTCCGAAAGTAAGTTGGAGCATGGATATCTTCTCGTTCAGCTCACGCAACTTCGCCTGCTTATCCTCCGGCAGATTGGCTCCTCCCCGGACAAAGCTTTTATAGGTTTCCTCCAACAGCTTCTTCTGTTCCTTATCCAGATGGAAGCTCGCCTGATTCTCATATACGGATTTCACCCGGGCGAAAAGCTTGGGATTTAAGCTGATATCATCCGAATGTTTGGATAAAAGGGGATAAAGCTCACGTTCGAGCTCTTGGATCTCGTCCGTGGTATTCACACTGGATTGGCCACCGAAAGCATACATTACTTTAGTAAGCAACTCGCCACTTTGGTCTAAGGCCACGATCGTATTCTCGAATGTCGGCGCATCCGGATTTGCCACGATCGCCTCGATCTCCTTCGACTGCTCTTCCATGCCTTTCAAAAGAGCCGGCTTGTAATGAGCCACCTCTATTTGGTCAAACGGAGGCACCCCGAACGGTGTCGTATACTCCGCAAAAAACGGATTGGGTGTAGCGCCTTCCGCTACATCGCTTTTCTTTGAGGAGGAACAAGCTCCCAAAATAACCGCTAAACCTGCGGCCATAAGCGTTTTATTCATGCCATTGTTATATTAGAATTACAATGGACAAAGATAACGAAGTTTTGCGTTACAATTCTATTTCAAATTGTTATTATTTAGAATCCGGAAAAAGATTTTCACAATTCACACAAAAAAGATCCCCAAAGGGAGATCTTCCCTTCGGGGACCCAATATGCTTTCATTCAATGTTCAATCGAATCGCTCTCTATACCGTCCTCGATATTTTCATTTTCGATCGTTTCTTGTAAATCTTGAATGTCATTAGACGTGTAATCATCCGACAATACCGAATTGGTAGACATGGTCTCATCGTGAAGATCATCGCTCTCATCCCATAACGTTTTCATTATATTCTCTGGCATATCTCTTATATTTTAAAGTTATATGCCTATTCAACAACCTCGACAAAGAAATTGTTGTTCCAATAAAAATAGTTCACTAATTTTAGCGAGATTAACGCAAGAAATAATATGAATCGAATTTGTAGTCTTTTTGGTATTCAGTATCCCATCATACAGGCGGGAATGGTTTGGTGTAGTGGTTGGCGGCTAGCTTCAGCGGTTAGTAACGCCGGTGGATTAGGATTGATCGGGGCAGGCTCCATGCACCCGGAAGTGCTCCGGGAACATATCCGTAAATGCGAGGCGGCGACCGACAAGCCTTTTGGCGTGAATGTCCCGCTGATGTACCCGGAAATCGATACCTTGATGCGGATATTGGTGGAGGAAAAAGTGAAGATCGTATTTACCTCCGCCGGCAACCCGAAAACATGGACAAAGTATTTGAAGGATCATGGCATGACGGTCGTTCACGTGGTAAGCAGCTCTAAATTCGCCACGAAATGCGAGGAGGCCGGAGTGGATGCCATCGTTGCCGAAGGCTTCGAGGCCGGCGGGCACAACGGACGGGAGGAAACAACTACGATGTGCCTGATCCCCGCTGTCCGGAAAGCGACCTCTCTCCCCCTTTTGGCGGCAGGAGGTATCGGAAACGGTCAAGCGATGCTAGCGGCACTCGCACTAGGGGCCGACGGCGTACAGATAGGCACTCGTTTCGCCCTAACCAAAGAAAGCTCGGCACACGAGAATTTCAAGAAACTATGCTTGAATCTTAAGGAAGGCGATACGAAGTTATTATTAAAGAAACTGTCTCCTACCCGTCTGGTAAAAGGAGATTTCGCTACGGCAGTGGAAGAAGCGGAAGCCCGGGGAGCGTCCGTGGAAGAATTACGTGAGTTATTAGGCAAAGGACGTGCCAAGAAAGGAATCTTTGAGGGCGACCTAAAGGAAGGCGAGTTAGAGATCGGACAGGTAGCGTCTTTATTCTGGGAGGAATTATCCGTGGAAGAGGTGATGAAAGAATTGATCCGTGACTTTAAGCGATCCTTAGAGAACGTAAAAACACAGTTGTGTTCGTAAGAAAACACAACTGTATCTGTGGATAAACACAACTGTGTTCAAGAGAAAACACAGTTGTGTTCCTTATCATAATCGATACTTATACAATTGTGCCATGACCTTTTGGTATTGGTTTTGCAATTGCAGGTAGTTTTGCACGCTTTGGTAATAGGTCGTCACATCCACGAAATACTCGATCATAGATATTTGTCCGGCCTGTATAGCCTTGTTCAACAAGACCAAGCTATTCTGCCTTTTCAGCACATCCTTATATTCATCGATAGATTTCTTTAAGGAGACAGACTGGTCATATAGCTGCCTCAACCCATTCTCTACCGTGAAAGAAGCGCTCTCCAACTGCATCTCCGTATAGCGGGCCTGAGCCTTCGCCTGTTTCACGTTATTACGGTTCGAGAACAACGGGATGGTGATTCCTACCAAGAAACCATTGAAACGCTCTCCACCCGAGGCGGGATTCATACGATACCCTAACTCAAAGCCGGGCAGACCTTTCGCCTTATTCACGCTCACCTGCCGAAGGGCTGTCGTCTGGTCGCTACGCAAAGTCTGTAATTGCGGATCGGATTGCATCGCCTCCGTTCTCAGCTCATCAAAGGAAAGCACCTCCCTATCCGGCAAGGCGTAAACCGTATCCGTAAACTCGATAGCGATACCGCCATTCAAGGTAGCCAGCTCCTGCAGCTTGGCAATACGGGAAGTCTCGTTCATCCGGGCCTCTGTCCGGGCGTTCAATAATTCCAGATCGATCTTGTTTGTCTCAAGGATATTCGCATCTCCTTTCTCCAAACGAGTCGCATAAAAAGCGGAAAGTTGCTCGGCGTTCCTAAGACGGGTATCCAATAGGTTCTTCTGCTGGTTCAACAGCACCAAATCTAGGCAAACCTCTTTCACCTGCAACAAGATTTGCTGACGAAAAGCCATCCCTTGACGATCCAAACCCGCGGATTTCGCCTTCGTCAGCTTATGCTTCCGGACATATACGGACGGGAAATCAAAGCTTTGGGAAGCCACGAACTCGCCCGTGAATCCCATCCCTTCTTTATTCCCCCAGAAATGCGAATAAGAGACCGAAGGGTCTGGCAAATTATTATCCAACTTCGCCTCCAGCTTCTGCGACTGGACCAACTGGCTGTTCGCCTGTAAATCCTTATTGTTCGCCTCCACGCTCCGGAGCACGTCCTCTATAGAAGTCTGGGCGGAAAGGCCGCCTGTCAATACAGACAAGGCGGCGACTATAATATATGATTTCATAAAACTTATTCTTTATTCTTGTTCATTATCAGATAAACAATCGGGATGATGAATCCGTTTAAGAACGTAGAGGTTAATAAACCACCCAAGATCACCGTCGCCATCGGGCTTTGGATCTCATTCCCGGGAAGATCGCCATTCAACGCCAACGGGATCAACGCCAAGGCGGAACTCAACGCCGTCATCAAGATCGGGTTCAAACGGTCTAGGGAACCTTGTATCACGGACTCTCGCAATCCCATTCCCTCTCCACGCAAATGCGTATAGTGGCTGATCAGCAGCATACCGTTTCGGGTAGCGATACCAAACAAGGAAATGAAACCGATAATCGCCGGGATACTGATCTCGCCGGAAGTAAGCCATAGGATAATCACGCCACCGATCAACGCCAACGGCAGGTTCAACAAGATCACGCCACTCTCCTTCACGTCCTTGAACTCATTGTACAGTAACATGAAGATCACCAATAACGACATCAACGACGTCAGCAATAAGGTACGGCTGGCCGCCGCCTCGCTCTCGAACTGGCCGCCATATTCGATATGGTATCCCTCCGGCAAACGGATATTAGCCTCTACCCGATCCTGTATCTCATTAACCACACTTCGCAAGTCACGTTCCGATACATTGGCGCTAATCACGATCTTACGTTGCACATTCTCACGATTGATCGTATTCGGACCGGTCACCGAACGGATATCGGCCACGTAGCTTAGCGGCACTTTCTGTCCGGCGGCATCGATCATCAGATTGCTAATATCATCCATCGTGGCACGGCTAGCGTCGGAGGTCTTCACGGTCAAGTCGAAACTCTTGCCATCATCGTACACCTGACTGACGGCCTCTCCTCCCAACATCACATTGATATATTCCTCGAACTCCGGCAGAGGAATGCCATATTTAGCCAGCAACTCACGTTTCGGGGTGATTGTCAACTGCGGACGCTCGATCTGCTGCTCTACCTTCAAGTCCACCAGACCCGGGATCGTTTGGATAGCGGCCTTGATCTGGTTACCGACCGTAAACATCAGGTTCAAGTCCGTACCAAACAATTTGATAGCGATATTCGCCTCCGTACCGGAAAGCATAGCGTCGATACGATGGGAAATAGGTTGCCCGATCTCTATATTAGCGCCGCTGATCGTAGATAACTTCTTGCGGACATCATTCATCACCTCATCCCGACTACGGTCTTGCAATTCGAAAGGAGCCTCGATCTCGGAAACATTCACGCCCAAGGCATGCTCATCCAATTCCGCACGACCGGTCTTCCGAGCTACAGTCTTTATCTCGGGCACTTGCAACAGCAACGCTTCCGCACGGCGTCCGATCTGATCCGACTCGTCCAAGGAAATTCCCGGAAGCGAACTTACGTTGATCGTAAAAGAACCCTCATTGAACGGGGGCAAGAAACTACGTCCCAAGTGAAAGAAGATCACCAAGGCGACCACAAACAAAGCGATCGTGGTACCTAGCACCCATTTCTGGTAAGCCAACGCTAACTCCAAAGCCCGTTTATACACCACCTTCAACTTCCGGGCTATCCAAGCCTCACGCAGTTCCTTCATTCCCGTCGCTTTACGGTTCAGCAAATAGCTACAAAGCACCGGGGTCAAGGTAAGAGCCACCACCGTAGAAGCAAACAATGCCACGATAAAAGCGATACCCAGCGGAACCAACATACGGCCTTCCATACCACTCAAGAAGAACAAGGGCACGAAGCTCACCACGATAATCAAGGTAGAGTTCAAGATCGGCATACGTACCTCACGGGAAGCGTCGTAAACCACCTCCAAGGTAGAGCGTTGCTGATCCGGAGGCAAGAGCCGGTTTTCCCGGATTCGTTTATACACGTTCTCCACGTCCACGATAGCGTCATCCACCAAGGAACCGATAGCGATCGCCATACCTCCCAAGCTCATCGTGTTAATCGTCAATCCCATGTAGTGCAATACGATGATAGAGACCAGCAAAGATAACGGCAAGGCTACCAACGAGATCACCGTCGTACGTATATTCATCAAGAACAGGAACAAGACGATCACCACGAAGAAACTACCCTCAAACAAGCTCTTCTTTACATTATTAATAGAGTTATCGATAAAATGACTCTGGCGGAATATATCCGTAGAGACATGTACATCCACCGGCAAGTTCTTCCGCAAATCGACAACAATCTCGTCCAGCTTCTCCGTCAACTTCTCCGTACTCGTATCCGGCTGTTTAGTCACGGTAATCAATACGGCCGGCTTCGTCCGCTCGGAAGCGGTTCCCAGCTTCGGGCTTTTACCGCCGATCTTAACCGTAGCGATATCACCCAGCGTAACCGGATACTCATTCACGGTCTTCACCACACCCTGAGCGATCTCTTCCGCCTTCGACGTAGACAAGACTCCCCGGATGATATACTCATTATCAAACTCATACAATACACCACCATTGGCGTTCCGGTTCATATTCCGACAAACATCCAACACCTCGTTCAACCCTACACCGTAGTGCTTCATACGAGCCGGGTCCAACAAGATCTGGTACTCCTTAATATCGCCACCGATCACGGCAACCTGCGCCACACCGCCCGTAGACAACAAACGGGGACGGATCGTCCAGTCGGCGATCGTACGTAAGTCCAACAAAGACGTGGAATCGGCGGTCAAACCGAGAATCATCATCTCACCCAAGATGGATGACTGCGGGCCTAAGGTCGGTTTACCTACGTTCTCGGGAAGGCTCTCACCCAAGACAGCCAGTTTTTCGGACACGATCTGACGAGCCCGGTAAATATCCGTACCCCAATCAAACTCTACCCAAACCACGGAGAATCCGGTGGTAGACGAGGAACGTACACGCCGCACGTCCATCGCACCGTTCACGGCAGTCTCCACAGGGAATGTCACCAAGCGTTCCACCTCCTCGGGAGCCATACCGTTCGCCTCGGTCATAATCACGACCGTCGGGGCGTTCAAGTCCGGGAACACATCCACGTCCGTATTAAACGCCGTGTACGTACCCCAGATCATCAGCAATAGCGCACAAACCAAGATTACCAACCGGTTGTGCAATGAATAATAAATTATCTTATTTAACATGCAACGTCCCTCCTATTAATGGCTATGGCTATGAGCCGGTATCGCGTTAGAAGCGGAAGACAACTTGATCTGGTAAGCGCCACGAGTCACGACCTCATCGCCCGGTTTCAATCCGGAAAGGATCTGTACCTCCGAGCCGTTATTCGCTCCCAGCGTCACCCATTGCTTCTTATAGCCTTCCTCATCCAGACGGATAAATACCGAATAAACGCCCTGCTCCTCGATAAGGGCGGAGACAGGCACGCTCAAGACATTCTCCATCGGCTTTGTCAACAAAAAGATCTCCACGAAAGAACCGGGGATAACCGCTCCTTTATTATCGAACTCGAAAGTCACCGGTACATAGAAAGAGTTCATATCGGAAGCCTTTCCATACGATAACAACCGTCCACGCAAATCAGACAATTTATAGAGAGCGTTATCATACGGAGTCATGAAATTAGCGGTTTGGATCATGGGAAGATCGTTGTAATACCTCTCAGACACGTCCGCACGCAATACCAAACGATTGTTTTGCGAGATCGTAGCCAAAGGCTGGCCTACGGATACATAATCACCCTCTTTCACTTGGATGTTCTTCAAGTAACCATTCAAGGGAGAGACTACAGACACGCCTTTCGCCGTCTGTTTTCCCGCTATCGCCTCATAAGCGACCTTGGCGTTCTCGTAATTCAAGCGGGCCTGCTCGAAATCCTTGGCGGATACGATCTTATCGCCTACCAAGGCTTGCATACGCTCGTATTCCTTTTTCGCCGTCTCATAAGCGAATTTAGCCCTTGCCGCCACGTCTCCATCCGAGAGGGCGTTGGAAGCGATACTCAACACGGCCTGTCCCTTGCGTACCGCCGTACCATCCACGAATGGCAAGCTACCAAACGAGATCACGCCGGGGACGGTAGCGACGATCACGGACTCCTCCCCTTGCGCTGCCATTACTCGTCCGCTCGTCTTAATCACATCCGTGAAAGGAGCGGGATTAACCGTTACGGTCTGCAAACCAACGGCCTCGGCTAAGGCTTTCTTAAAGACAATCTCGCCGGGATGGGTACCACCAGCCTCATGCTCATGGTCATGGCCTTCGTGTTCATGTCCCTCATGATCATGATCGTGATCGTGATCCTCACCTTCATGCTCATGGTCGTGAGCCTCTAATTCATGATTATGCTCATCGTGTCCGGCTTGCGACGCATTTCCCGCACAACCGGCAAACAGGTAAGCGCACATCGCACCTACCAAATATATTTTCTTCATTGTGTAAAAAATCTTGATATCGTTAATAATAAATAGATAGGGGCAAGTCTGTCCTCACCCACTCTCACAAACGAGGTATCAAGACATAGGAGGGGCACGAAGTCCCGAGGCACTCACTATCCAAGTGTCGTGCAGCGACTCAATGTAGGGGGCGTTCTCGTGATCAAGGAGCTGTCCGCAAAACGCCGGTTCAGGTGGATAAATGTAATCAAATAAGACGAGTAACGGCATCAGATGTATATCCACATCTCCATCCATAAAATGAGAAATATGCGTACTGAAATAGGCCAAGTTATGCCCGTCGCAACCGCAATCATGCGTATCAGTGCTTTTATCGCCATGCGCTTGCTCCGCGGTCAAGGATTGATAACAAGGCATCCCGTCCCGGTGATGATGGTGAGGGATAACCACAGAAAGCAATGCCAAGATGCCGGCCATCAGCACCACGTATTGTACAACCCTCTGTTTCATTTTCTCACGCATGGCACAAAGATAAGGATATTTTTCCGTTTTTTACATGAATGTTGTAAGTTTGCGGTAAATAAAAAGATAGATGAAGTTTGGAGTAAATAAAAAGGTATTATTATATACCGCCGGTTGCGTATGGATTTTCGCCGGTATCAATATCTTACGCATCGGTATCGTCACATGGTTAAACGATACCCATTATTGGTTATTCAAGATCGGGGAAGCGACCATCGTTTTCTTACTTTTCTTCAATTTGGTCTTTAAACGGCTTTTCTATAAACATTCCGAACGGATCTCCCGGAAAAACGGGAAACATTGCCCGTTCTCTTTCTTCGACGTGAAAGGTTGGATTATCATGATCTTCATGATCGCTTTCGGGATCACGATCCGTGCGCTCCATTTACTGCCGAATTCTTTCATTTCTGTATTCTATACGGGATTATCCACGGCGTTGATCATAACGGGATTCTTATTCTTGAGACAAGGAAAAACCGTTGGGAATTGAGAATTGAAAATTAAAGATACAACAATCAATAATTTTCAATTCTCAATTCTCAATTTTCAATTCCCAAGTTTTTCGCAGATCAACTCAGCAGCCTTCTTGCCGCTCATCAGCATGCCGCCAAAGATCGGTCCCATACGGAAGCTACCGCTTACGCCGTTAGCGGCCATACCGGAAACGAATAATCCCGGGTAGATCTCCTTCGTGTTCTCCACCGTCGTCTGCTCACCCAGCTCCACATTCAAGGAACGCTCGCCGATCACGCCTCCGGTCGGTGTATTCAATTGGATATCATTCTTACGGGCTACCACACGGGCAATCTCGCAATCATGCCCCGTACCTTCCAAGACAGCCTTTGCCATGATCGTCAACGGATCCACGTGCATCCCCTCACGGATTACCGGAGCCCAGTTCACTACCACACCGGCTACGGCATCGTTATGAAACACCACGTCCTCTACCGAATAGCAGTTAAAGATCGTAGCGCCCGCCTTCGTCGCCTGATAAATCAAAGCGGAAGTGGTATGTACCGAATCCATGATATACGTGCCGTTAGCACCTTCCTTATAGCTTACGCCCAATTCCTTGATGATCGGCATAGCCTCTTCCTGCACCACGATATCGTTGAACATCATAGCGCCGCCCCACATACCTCCACCGGGAGCCAGCTTACGATCAAACAACGCCACCTTCTTACCGGCTTTCGCCAAGAAATAAGCGGCTACGATACCGGAAGGTCCCCCACCCACGATCGCTACATCCACAGACAAGTTGCTCTTCAACTTCTCGAAGTAAGAGTCAATGATTCCACTTGAAACAATCTGTTCCATCTTAATAACTAATTAAAGTTTAAACATCAGGGAGCACATAGAGGTAACGCCCCCTTTATTTCCTAGTTCTACCTTATTTTCCCTTCGCCGGCATTACCCGGATCAGGTTCGATGGGTATAATCTCAGCCCGTATGACTCGGGCACCCCTATGTGAAAAGTCGGGGGCAAATGTACAAAAAATTAGTATATATGTACTCAACAGAGCCATAAAAGGCAAAAAACGCTCAGACAAACAAAATGTAAAAAGTTTAGTCTTCTTCCGACCAGTCATCAGACCAACCGAATTCTTTATCCCGGAATAATTCAGCTAATCCCGAAATCTGCTTGAACCGAAGTAACTCATTTTTATCCATTCCAATATTACGCATGATCCACTTATCAGACATCCCCGATTTGACCAACTCCGTAACAATCTCCGTCATAAGTTCCAAGTTGTGCATCCCTCGAGCCCTGTTATGGCGAATGGTTGAAGCCATTCGGTTTGAAATATCTTTCTCAATCACCGTTACAGGCAACATTCCTTTCTCACGATCATAAATCCTTTGAGATTGCTTCATAACCAGATAACGATGATAACCATCTACTATCTCATATAAATCATACTCTTCTAGATAATAACAGACGCAAGGCATCGTATAGCCATCCTCCCAAATGGAAAGTTCCAATAATCGCATTTCCGGTGGTGCCATGATATTAGGGTTATAGCTGTTGGCTACAATTTTTTCTATAGGGACAGCCCTAACACCATATGCCGGACTAACAAAGTTTCCCATGCTTATAAAAATTATATTTGTCCATTACTTCTTTTCTCATATCCCTCTCTCGTTTTGTCTGGGAAAAACCCATATACTTACATGTATGATCGTTTTTCAAAATACAAACACACATACGTTTGTAAGTAGGGATTTCTTTAAACTCGGGTATATTGATATCATCGATATACTCCATCCGTACCGGTTTCTTATCCGTATGGTAAGCGGTACATTCTTCCACAATGATAGGAATATTAGCCGCCCGTAACTTAGCGATAGTCTCCTCACTGAGGCATCCTCCTTTTTCTCTCCAGAATTTACGGCTGACTCTTAACTTATTCAAATAGTTCTCACAAGTTTCTTCGGGTAAGGTATTTAGGAGAAAATACATATATTTCTCCCAAGAGAACCCGGCTGGGCACTTGATAGCCCTCCATCCCATAGCGGAGGTATTCCCATATATACCGGCAAAGCCAACACCGTTTACACGTCCAACCATCCGTCCCCACATGTCGGGATCGACAACTTTGTAAATGAACAGTGTGGATATCGCTTGGGATATGAATGGGCTCGCCACACGTTGCCGGGACAAAGGCACCCCTGCTTGATAATACAAATCATACAAATGATTATATGGCCAACCGAACTTTCCATTCGCTATCCAGATATCCTGAGTTTTCCAATCATAAATAGGATATGCGTTATATATAGAATAATTCATCCTGCGAGTCCATTTATAATTAGCTAGTTTTCTGTAATTCTTATCACTATGTATGGCTCGCCACCTATTAAAACTCTCTTGGGTACGGATACCAACAAGGCAACATATACGCCGGCCCATTTTCCGTTGATACAACCAAAAAGGGAACATATTCTGAAAATCATAATCCCACATGTCCTCCTTGAAGAAGTCAAAGTCTTTCGCCCGGAGACATGAATGGGGCATCTCTCGAACCCAGATATCCCGGCACTCCTCGCTCCAAGGTCTCCAATATTGTTGAAACATAGATGTACATGTCTGGACTTTAAAAGGAACACAACAATGATAAATATCAAGGATATCGGAATTAGCGGCATAAACCTTTTCCACATATTCGGTCGTCTGGCTGTATTGAACCTCATAATCCATATGAAATACACCTAGTTTTCGTCCCGGAGCGTATCTACGAATATAATCTACACACAAATTCAACAGTACACCACTATCCTTTCCGCCGGAAAAAGAGACGTATACGTAATCGAAATAATCAAAAATGATCTTCAATCTTTTCTCTGTCGCCTCGTACACATCCATTCTTCGCATCATGACTCTACCTCCGGTAAATAATGCATTTTATCATAATTTTTCCACTCAACACATGTCTGGAACTTTTTTTGTGAGAACACTTTTACATGACGTTTATGCACAACAGCCATAAGTGAAGCTTGAGATGAAAAATCCTTTATGACTTCTTCAAGAAGTTCACTCAATACCAAAGGATCATCACCACTCACGAAATAATTGTCTATAGAGTAATAGAGATGTCCTTTTTTTACAGGCATAAAACCAACAACAGCCGTTTCATGAAAGGCTATATACCAAACGTGGCTACGAGATGTTTTAAAAGGGTAATTGTTATTTTGTCGCAAAATGGCTGGATTCATAACCAAAGGCGCGACAAGTTCATATAACAATTTGTCCGTTCCCTGCAATGTCATAATTTTCATGGTCTGCACTTAATAATATTACCATGCAAATTTAGGCATTAAATATAGATACCGTAACCACAGAAACACAAAAATGTAATTTACCCTATTTATATTTAGTCACTCGCTCATCATCGATAACGCCTTTCCAATTCATACCAAAAGCGAAATCATACAGATGGCCCTCGCTGTCCGTATAGCATTTCATATCCCGGGGAACATCCTCGAATTGCTCCTCCACGATACGCATATCTGCCGGCATCTGCAAAGGCAACAAAGCGGAAGGCTCGGCTTTTCCACTGATGATATCCAAGACCGCTTGGTTTTGTACACCGAAGTTCACCAGAATGGCATCCGCCGAACCCTCGAACTCGGACATAATCGTGGGCTTATCCATCTCCAAAGATACGATTACAGGCTTACCTTTCATTTTAGCCTTTGTCTCCAAAACAGAAAGCATATCCTGCTTATTAGCTGTTTTCACGGACTTACCTTTATAAGAACGGTTCGTGAAATTCTCAAACGGATCTCCCCCCGCCAAACTTGGGTTACGGGCATAGGTAGCGGTATAATCATTATACTGTAAACTGATAGGCATATAACCGTTTCCTCCTTTCTCACGATCGGATTTATCATACCCCGTACCACTGATCGGGCTCGTCATAAAGACGATAGCGAAATCCGCCTCATCGGGATTATCAACGACCGTAAAATACTTACGAACCAAATCCAAATTCACCGGATCATCCCTATGAGCCTCGCTAGTCGTTCCGAAGAAACCGACTACCGCCGGATAATAACGTTTCGGAATATACACCTTCATCTCCTTACTCATAGGTAAGGCGTTTCCCTTATTTTTCAGCATCACGACAGAAGCGAGCTGGGCATCGTAAGCCTCCTTCATAAAATCAGGATTCCCTACGATCTTTTGGGATTCGGCAGGGTCTAAATAGGGATTCTCAAATAATCCTGTCCGAAAGATATTCAGTAATAAACGTACGGCAGAAGTCTCGAAACGTTCACGCATGGCGGGCTCTCCCATCTCTTCCACACCCATCTTATAAGCCTCCAATACCGGGCCTTTATCGTTATTACCACCAAACTGATCTACGCCAGCCATCAAAATACGGTAATGCCGTTCGGCAACAGAAAGCTCCTCCGCTCCCCAAGGTTTTCCGGCGAAGGTCTCTATGCCCGTCTCATCACCCGTGATTCCCCAGTCTGTACAAACCACACCGTCGTATCCATATTTCTCACGTAATTGATCCGTAATCAGATAACGGTTGTAACTATTCGCAATATCCGCACCATCCGGATTCAGTCCGACAGAAATCGTATAATAAGGCATCACCGCAGAAGCTTTGCCGGTAGCTCCATCCAATTTAAAGGCGCCTTCCACAAAAGGCTTCTTTTGTTCCTCGATATTCTTTCCGGGGTAAACGGCGTATTTACCATAACCGTAATGAGCATCACGTCCAGCCTCACCCGGTCCACCCCCCGGCCAATGTTTTACCATGGCGTTTACGCTCTCATAGCCCCAACCGTCACGAATCTCTTTCCCACCGGTTGAAGTCTGAAAACCGTCCACATACGCACGAGACATATCCGTAACCAAGTCCGGATCCTCTCCAAACGTACCGCTCACACGGCTCCAGCGGGGCTCCGTCGCCATATCCACTTGCGGGGACAAGGCGGTAGCGATACCTAACGCCCGATATTCAGCAGAGGCGATCTCACCAAAACGTCTCATCATTTCCGGACGGAAAGTAGCCGCCAAACCTAAAGAACCGGGCCATAAGGAGATCTGTCCTCCACTACCAAAATTATACTCTGTATCCGCAGCCGTACCATGGCGAGGATCGGAACTATTATTGGCTGGGATACCGTGACCGATGCCCTCCACTAAAGCTTGCACATTATTATTCCAGCGAGCCGCCACTTCTGGGCTTTGCACTCTCGTAACCAATACATGACGAACATTATCCTCGGTGAGGAATTTACGCTGCGCATCGGAAAGATCGGATGGCTGGGCTCCACTCTCATCAAAAGATTTGCCATTGTAGGTAGAAGTTCCAAACCCTTTCGAGGCACCGGGGATAGATTGATGGGCGCTATAAAGCATCAATCCGGCGATTTCCTCTGTAGATACTGTCCGGCCAAATCAACGGCACGTTCCTCGGGCGTAAGACGCCAATCCTCATACGGATCAAGCCGCCCGTTCCGATTCAGATCTTTGAAGGCATATCCGTCAACAGTAAGAAGTCTCACCCCCGAATTGGCGGAATATCCTAATACAGCTCCTTCTTGCTGGGTAACGATACGGATAGAATCTTTCTCCACCTCCGTCCACTTCGTGCCCGAACAAGCACAGGTGGAAACTAACAAGGCGCCCAACATACCATGGGTCAGCCGAACAGTAATAAAAGGTTTTCGCATACTTTCTTAGTTTTAATAGGTTAATCTCTATTCAATAATGGTTTCTCAAGAATACGATTTATCCGAAATGAGGCGGACGCTTATTCAATCTGCGCTCGATAAAGCTTTTCATAAATTCCACGGTCTCGTCGATCCCTAATACGGATACATCGATCGAGAAATTATAAGAAGAGGCCATTCCCCATGTCTTATTCGTATAATAATTATAGTAAGCCGCACGGGATTTATCAGTCTTCTCCATCATGTTCTTCGCCTCTTCCACCGTCACACCATGCCTTTCCACGGTCTTTTGGACCCGGCTCTCCACTGAACTATGGATAAAGAAGCTCAAACAAGCCGGATTATCCCGGAGGATATAATCAGCGCAACGCCCTACCAAAACACACGACTCAGTCTCCGCCAATTTACGGATAGCGTCACTCTGTATCTTAAAAAGACCGTCATTAGACAAAATATCATTATAAGGCGTAAACATCCCTCCCATAAAAGAAGAATACCCCATCGTAAAAGCGTACGATAAACCACTGGAGGCACGTTCGTCCGCCTTCTCGAAAACATCCTCGCATAATCCACTCTCACGGGCCGCCACGGTAATCAGTTCCTTATCATAGTAACCGATACCCAACTCCTTCGCCAAACGTTGTCCGATCTCGCGGCCACCGCTTCCGAACTGGCGGCCTATCGTCAATATGATTTTATTATCCATAGATTTCAAGTTTAATTCAACCATCTACAAACGTACAAAATTATTTTTAAAGCCACGATAATAATATAATAAACACTAAAACAAAAAATAATCAAAGTTTATACTTACATTTGTTTTCGAATAAATTTAGTACACTCAATTTATCATGAATAACATTCATTCCAATACAACATTTCTTAATGAGGCTATAGACAAGAAGACCGATGTAGAAGATGAAAAGACCGACTTGATTTTGGCCAATATGATTGATTTGCGAAAAACGATGTCGGATGTATTGTCACTTCTTCTTGGAGCCAAAAAAAACTCGGTTATTGACCAAGCGCTATTCCGCATCTTACAATTTTTCGATGTGGATCGGGTGTATATCGGAACATTTGACGAACAAACTCATACTGTTGATTTTACGAATGAAGTTACTTGTGATGGCATTATCTCTATGCGAGAGGATTTACTGCGTCAACTCCCGCAAGACGAGATTCCTTGGTGGTACGACAGTATCAAAAAGGGCATGGATATCGTTATTCATGATGTCTCTAAAATGCCGGAAGAGGCGAAGAGTGAGCAGCATCTTCTGATTTTGCAAGAGGTTTCATCCTTATTAGTCATCCCTATTTTCAAGCAAGGCAAACCATCCGGATTTATCGGCTTTGATTCTGTAAAAAAGAAACGGAACTGGAGTGCCTTAGATATAGAGAACTTACATATGTTGGCTGATATCCTTTCCATAGCCATTGAAAGAGGGGAAGTTCAAGGATTAGTAGAACATACGGCTATGCAAGTCATGAAAAGCGAGACGAAGTTTAAGATCATTTTCGACAAGATGCCTTGGGGCGCCGAACTTTATGATGAGAATGGAGTGTTGGTAGATATCAACCAAGCGGATCTCGATATTTTTGGTGTTACCCGTGAGCAGGCCGTGGGACTGAATATGTTCGAGAATCCTAATATCCCGAAATATGTAAACCAAAGCCTCAAAAACGGAAAAGATATATTCTTTCCTCTTAATTATGATTTCAAGGTTGCTTCTCAAAACGGCTATTACGATAGTCATCATGATTCTAAAACAAAGCATCTGTTGGTAAAAGGAGTCACATTAAAAGACTCTCTTGATAATATATTCGGCTATATTTATATTGTATTCGACGATACCGAGAATCACATCAAGCGGGAACAAATCGAAAATAGCCTAGCCCGGCTAAAAGTATCAGTAGATACCGGGGATTCCATTCTTTGGGAATACGATGTAGAGAATGATAAATTGACCGTAGATTTTGGCCTCAATGAAGACATTAATAATAATGAGGGGCTAAAAGCGATTCATGATTACAACTTCAAGAATCAAGAAGACTATAAATCCTCAATCCATCCGGATGATTTTGACCGGGTATATAATAAACAGTTCAAACCTCTCCTGCAAGGGAAGATCAATAACTTCGTAGCGGCCTACAGGCGTATCCTCAATGGCAAAACATTCTGGTTCAACTCCAATGTACGCTCCTATAAATTCAACGATGACGGAACGCCTAACAGGATCGTAAGCTATACCTCCAACATAACCCAGCAACGGGAAAAGGAGATCGAGCTAATCAAGGTAAAGGAAGCTGATAAATTGAAGTCCGCATTCTTGGCGAATATGAGTCATGAGATACGCACGCCGCTGAACGCTATCGTCGGGTTCTCAAATATAATCGCCGAGATTGATGATGAGGTAGAGCGTCAATCTTATTTAGATATCATTCATAAAAACAATGATTTGCTACTGCAACTGATCGATGATATCCTTGATTTCTCTAAAATCGAGGCGGGAACCATGGATTATCATTTCGAGGAAGTGGACATCAAGGATATATGTGGCGAAATCGCATTGGCAGACTCTATAAAGATGCCTTCAGACGTGGTTCTTATCTTTGATCTCGGCTCCCCATCCGTAATCGTTAAAACCGATGAGCGGAGGGTTATGCAAGTGATATCTAATTTCGTGAATAACGCTATCAAATTTACCACAAAAGGAAGTATCACGATTTATTATGAGATAGAAGGGGATTTTATCCGAGTCTGCGTGAAAGATACAGGTATCGGTATCTCCGCGGAAAACCAAAGACGTATATTCGAGCGATTCATCAAGGTAGATACTTTCCAGCAAGGTACGGGATTGGGATTAACCATCAGCCGAACCATTATCGAGGCATTAGGAGGTAAAATCGGCGTAGACTCTGAAGAAGGGGTGGGTTCCACTTTTTGGTTCACTCTGCCTTTGGACACAAAACGGACTGATATTGAGCTTTCACCGGATATCCCCGTCCAATCCGAAGAAACGCCCCGTTCAGATAGGCATCATTCCATCTTAATCGCCGAGGACGTTTATGAGAATTATTTCCTTTTGGAAACCTTGTTTGGCAAGCAATACCAACTTTATCATGCGCTAAACGGGCAAGAGGCTATCGATATGTTCGAGACATATCATCCGGACCTAATCCTAATGGACATAAAAATGCCGGTTATGGACGGATTCGAAGCAACTCGCAGAATCCGCACCTTATCCAAGACCATTCCGATCATAGCACTCACGGCATTCGCTTTCGAAAGGGAAAAGGAGATCGCCAAACAATGTGAATTCACGGATTATGTAGTGAAGCCCATTGATATAAAAGAACTAAAGAAATTAATCGCTAAGGTATTGGCATAAAAAAAGCGTGTTGCGACAATCGCAACACGCTTTTTTATTTACTTAGGCATCGGAGCGGCAGAAGGAGGAGGCGTTCCCAATCCCCATTCCTTATTCGCTTTCGGCCCCATCTCTAACTCTAACAAACCACCGGCGGCGATATCGCTATGATTGAACCAAGGCTGGTTCAAGGTTACGCCGTTCAACTTAGCGGATTGTACGTATTTATTCTCATCGGACGCGTTATTCGCACGGATCTCGAACGTATTGCCGTTACCCATATCCACTTTCACGTCGGTAAACATCGGGCTACCGATATTATAGGTAGGAGAACCCGGAGTCACCGGATAGAATCCCATCTGACTGAAGACAACGAAAGCGGACATACCACCACCGTCCTCATCACCCGGTACGCCCATCAAATCATTGCGGAACCATTGATTCAATAAGGTACGGATACGTTTCTGCGTCATCCAAGGCTTACCCGCATAATTATACAAGTACGGGATATGCAAGCTCGGCTCATTCGCCATAGAGAACATACCTACGTTACCCGTATGATCCGGAAGCGTGGAATAGAATTGCCATTTAGACATACCCAGCGGCGTATTGAACATGGAATCCAAAGCAGAGGTAAACGCCTCATTGCCTCCGATCAAAGAGATCAAGTCACCGATATTATGCTGTACGTCCCAACGATAAATATATCCGTTATTCTCATCGTAATAATCACGGGCACCCAGACCGCCATCATAACGGTAATCCAATGGATAGATAAACTTGCCATCCTTATCTTTCGGATGGAAGAAACCTGTCTCCGGATTAAATACGTTCCGGTAATTGTAAGAGCGACGCAAATAATAATCCGCCTCGTCTTTCTTTCCCAATTCTTGAGCGATCTGGGACAAGCACCATTCATCATACGAAGTTCCTAAAGTCACGGCGATCGGCTGACGTTTTTCCCAAATGGATACGTTAGGCACCGTCTCTTTCTCTCCCGGTCTCAACGCGGGAATATAGCCATGTTCCTTGTAGAAATCGTCCAACCAACCGGCGGGAGCGGCAGACCACGGGATCAAGGTCTTTTCCTCGATACCTTTCTTACAAGCGATATAAGCCTTTTCCAGCTCAAACCCACGCAAGCCCTTGCGGTAAGCGTCGATCACGGTAGCGACGGCATGGTTTGAGTTCATACGGCGTGTATCTCCCGTCACCTCCGGGAAGGTAGGCATCCAGTCGGTACCCATCTGCTCCGCCATCAGGAGATAAGAGTTGATGATATCGTTCTCACGCTCATTATCGATCAAGACACGCAGGGGATGCGTAGCACGGTAGGTATCCCAAATCCAGTCGTCCGTATAGAAAGGCCGTCCGCCATCCTCATGGATCTTTCCGTCGAAAGCGCTGTAATAATGTCCGTCCTCGCTCAAACAAATCGGGCGTTCGTAGCAACGATATAAAGAGGTATAGAATACGGTCTTCTCATCCTTGGTACCGCCTTGTACTTGTATTTTACCTAAAGCGTCGTTCCAATCGTTGCGGGCGATCTTCGCTACCACATCCACGTCGTAAGCGGCGATCTCACGCTCCAGATTCTTCTTCGCCTGTTCCTCGCTGATAAAAGAGATACCGTAGCGAACGCCAAGTTTCTTCACGTCCTCCCCGAAGGAAAGGGCGATAGCGGCATTGGTACCTTCCACGGAGGTCTCGTTATAGTTGACACTGCCGTTCGACAATACACCCGCTTTCACAGGCTTCTGGTTCGTCTCGGCATATAAAAAGACTTTCGTTTTCTTATCTATATATTGATAACCGCTTACGGCGTTACCATTTACTTGTAGCTGTCCGTTACGGCTGTTAAATACCAGATAAGCCGATCCCTCTTTCTCGAAAGTGAGCGAATATACGGCACTTTGATGGGACGGGGCGAAGTCCACGTCGATTTCCTCATTATCCAGATATACCTGATAACGGTATGGCAAGATCTTCTCCCGGTCATAGCTATAAGCGATCACGGGTCGCAAGCCGGATTCGTCACCTTGATAAGGGCATAAATTGAACGCAGAACGCTCACGATGGTTTGTCACGATAATAGGCAAACCGCCCAGACGGTCGCCCGTGAAGTCCGCACGCTCCGGATATACACGTAGCATACTGTTCGGCAAATGCACGGTCGGGAAAGTAGGCACCAATAAATGGCTGATGTTTCCCATATAAGGATTCACGTAATCCACCGGGTCCATCGCCGAAGGAGAAGTCCCTCCCCCACCGGCACATGACACCCACAGGAAAGCGGAAGCCAAAAGGGCCATCGAAGTTTTAAGCTTTGTCTTCATTTTGTCGATTATTAATTCGTTAATTATTCTTTGCTTCTCTGCCGGGTACTTTCCCGGCAATCCGTGAGACGTTGTCTTAGGGGTAACAGAGCAAACCGCTCACTAGTAAGGGAGCTATTTACTCAGCCGTCTTCGGACGATTTTCCGGGGCAGCTCCGAACTCCTTATTCGGCGTATTGCCCATCACAAAGGTAAGATTCCCTCCCTTCACGATATCATCATACAGGATATAAGAATTATTATAAGGTTTACCATTTAACAACACGGATTGGATATATACATTCTCCTTGCTGTTGTTCTGGGCTACGACCTCGAAAGTCTTACCCTCCGGCAAATGAACGGAAGCCTTATCGAATAACGGGCTACCGAACACGAACACGCCATTGGAAGGATTCACTTGGTAAAATCCCAAGGCAGACATGATATGCCAAGCGGACATCTGGCCACAATCCTCGTTTCCGATGATGCCCTCCGGCTGGTCGGTATAAAACACATCTTGAATGTAACGAACTTTCTCGGCTGTCTTCCATTGCTCGCCGGCGTAAGGATACAAGTAAGTAACATGATGGCTCGGCTCATTTCCATGGGCGTACATGCCGATCAAGCCACTGATATCCGGAGAGGCGTTCTCTCCTAACTCACCTTCCACCAAGAACAAAGAATCCAGTTTCGAGATAAACGGAGCGTCGCCACCCATCAACTCGATCAAGCCTTCCGGATGCTGGGGCACGAAGAATGTATAATGCCAGCCATTTCCCTCACAGAAATCGCCTACGCTATGTATGGACTGGATCGGATCGTACGGCGTACGCCAGCTGCCATCATTCATTTTCGGACGGATAAAGTTGATATCCTTATCGAAATACTGCGTATAATATTTACCACGTTTCAAGTAATTCTGGTAATCCTCCGTCTTGCCCATTTTCTTCGCCATCAAGGCGATACCCCAATCATCGGCTGCGTATTCCATCGCGATAGAAGTAGCCTCACGTACCTTATCACAAGGGATATAGCCTTTTTCCAACACGTACGGCACCCCGTTTTGCTTCTCATAGACAGAGGAAGCAACCATATAACGATACGCACGGTCAGCGTCAAAGCCGGTAAAACCTTTCAGATAGGCATCCGCGATAATAGGCACAGCGCTATATCCCGGCATTTGATCCGTCTCACCACCAATCAACGGCCAGATCGGTAATTTCTCTTGCTGGTCGTAAATGCTTAACATAGAGTTCACCAAATCCGACACATATTGAGGCTTGATAATCGTGAACAACGGATGCAAGGTACGATACGTATCCCATAGAGAGAAAGTGGAATAGTTCTTCCAAGTATTGTTCGTATACACCTTATCATCATGGCCACGGAAATCGCCATTCGCGTCGCAATACAACGTCGGAGCGATAAACGCATGGTACATGGCGGTATAGAAAACCTTCTTGGCACGCTCATCTTTCGTATCGATGGAGATACAAGACAATTGGTCATTCCATTTATCGATAGCCTCGTTACGAACCTCGTCGAAATCCCAATGAGAAAGCTCCGTACGTAAGTTAGCCAAGGCATTCTCACAACTTACGGAAGAGATAGCGACCTTTACCAAGGCGGTCGGGGCATCTCCCTTAAAGGTAATCACTCCCTTTACGGACTCGCCTGTCAACTCATCATTACCCGCGGCCTCATCATCGTTGAATACAGCCAAAGACTCGATCGGCTGATCACATTTCAACGTAAAGAATACTTTGTGACGTGGGCTCCAACCTTTGGAAAAACGGTACCCCTCGATCGTGTACTCATCAATCTTCTTCAAATAAGTGTCATACGCTTTATCACCGATACCTTCCTTCAAGTTGATCAAGAGGCGATGCTCGCTTCCCGACGGATACGTATAACGATGTAAAGCTACACGCTCGGTTGCCGTCAACTCCGCTTTTACGCCATTATCCATCAGCAAAGAGTAATATCCCGGAGCTACGGCTTCGTTGGCATGTTTATAATAGGAAGAAGCGGCTCCCTCTATATTATCTTGCTCGCCACGGGCGGTACGTACCTCGCCCGTATAAGGCATCAGAAGGATATCCCCCAGATCAGAACATCCGGTTCCGCTCAAATGCGTATGGCTAAATCCGATAATGATACTATCGGAGTAATGATAACCGGAACACCAGTCCCATCCCTTAAAAATATTCTGAGGACCTACTTGAACAGCTCCAAACGGAACGTTCGCCCCGACAAATACGTGTCCGTGCTCTCCCGATCCGATATAAGGATCTACATATGCGGTAAAGTCTGTCTTGTTTTCCGTTTTCTCCGGTGTAGCACAGGAGTATGCGAAAAATGTCAGGCATATCGCTATGCCTGACATTAATGGTTTATGAATGAAATTCATCTTAATTGCTTATTTCTTCTTTTTACTAGGTTTTACAGAAATAGGGGAAAGTTTATTGATCCCTTCCTCGTTTACGG
The DNA here is from genome assembly GCF_003635485.1 of Parabacteroides sp. AF19-14. NCBI lineage: Bacteria > Pseudomonadati > Bacteroidota > Bacteroidia > Bacteroidales > Tannerellaceae > Parabacteroides > Parabacteroides sp. AF19-14. The sequence continues at coordinate 27,003 of NZ_QTMJ01000008.1, forward strand.
AGAATGAGTAAGGCATATCCTCCGGATTAATACCACGATTCATATTCGGCTTGTCACCCATCTTGAAGTCGATCACGCCACCCTTAAACAAATCGTTATGATCCAGATAATTCTTAGTGTAGTTCTTGCCGTTGAACGTCATGGATTCGATATAGATATTCTTATCGCTGTTGTTCGGGGCATTGATCACCAAGTTGTTTCCATTCTCAAAATGGATCGTAGCCTTCTTGAACAGCGGAGCGCCCAACACATATTGGGTCGTACCCGGAGCTACCGGATAGAATCCTAACGCTGAGAATACATACCAAGCGGAAGTCTGGCCATTATCCTCATCACCGCAATAACCATCCGGACCCGGAGTATACATCTTATTCATTACTTGACGTAACCAATATTGAGCCTTCCAAGGTTGACCCGCATAGTTATATAAATAAATCATATGCTGGATCGGCTGGTTACCATGAGCGTAGTTACCCATATTCATCACGGTCATCTCACGGATCTCGTGGATCACACCACCGTAGTAGCTATCATCGAACAAAGGCGGTACAGCAAATACGGAGTCAAGCATCATCACAAATGAATCCTTACCGCCCATCAAGTCGATCAATCCCTGAGGATCGTGGAATACAGACCATGAATAATGCCAGCTATTACCTTCCGTGAAAGCGTCACCCCATTTCAGCGGAGAGAACGGAGCCATAAACTCGCCATTCTCATTCTTGCCACGCATCAACTTGGTTTCCTTGTCGTACAGGTTCTTATAGTTCAACGCACGACGGGCATATAATTCCAATTCCTTTTTCGGACGGCCTAGTTGTTTAGCGATCTGCCAGATACACCAGTCATTGTAAGCATATTCCAATGTACGGGCGGCGTTCTCGTTGATCTTCACGTCGTAAGGAACATATCCTAACTTATTATAATATTCATGACCCAGACGTCCTGTAGAAGAGACCTTCGGGTGAACGTTTTCCGTACCATGAATCAAACCTTTATATAAAGTCTCCAAATCGTCAACCTTCACACCCTTCATATAAGCGTCTACCAAGATAGACGCCGAGTTATTACCGACCATGCAACCACGGTGACCCGGACTTGCCCATTCCGGGAAGAAGCCGCTTTCCTTATATGTATTGATCAAGCCCTCTTGCATCTCCTTGTTTACCGACGGGAACATCAAGTTCAAGAATGGGAACAAACTACGGAACGTATCCCAGAATCCGGTATCGGTAAACATATAACCCGGTAATACCTCACCATTATACGGACTGTAGTGTACCACCTCGCCCTGAGCGTTGATCTCATAGAACTTACGAGGGAACAACAATGAACGATAGAAACAAGAATAGAACGTACGATATTGATCCAAATCTCCACCCTCAACCTCGATCTTGCTCAAATGCTCATTCCAAACATCCTTACCTTTCTGAACCAAGGTATCAAAGTTATCGTTACCTAATTCCTTCATGTTGATAGCGGCCTGATCGAAGCTAATAAAAGAGGAAGCCACCTTCGCATGAACGATTTCACCCTTCTTCGTCTTGAAACCGATTACGGCTCCTACATGGTCACTCGTTTGCTCCTTCGCACCCTCTTTCAAAGAAGCGTCGGCAAATGTAGCCTCGTATGTGAAAGGCTTATCAAACTCGATCACAAAATAATTCTTGAAATTATCGGGAACCCCACCGCTATTCTTCGTTGAATAACCGATGATCTTATTCTCCTCCGGAATCACCTTGATATAAGACCCCTTATCCAAGGCATCCACCACGATATAAGAATGCTCGTTTTCCGGGAAAGTGAAACGGAACATAGCGGCACGATCTGTCGGCGTTAATTCCGTTACCACGTCATGCTCCGCCAGATATACCTTATAGTAATAAGCCTTGGCGATCTCTCCTTTATGCGAGAACCAGCTCGCACGTTTATCTTGGTCGAATTCCGGTTTACCAACCACCGGCATGATTGCAAATTGTCCGTAATCATTGATCCACGGGCTTGGCTGATGGGTCTGTTTAAAGCCACGGATCTTGTTAGCCGTATATACATACTGCCATCCATCTCCCATCTTTCCTGTCTGAGGAGTCCAGAAATTCATACCCCACGGACGAGCGATCGCCGGATAGGTATTTCCTGTAGACAACTCAAAAGAAGATTGCGTACCCATTAGCGGGTTTACATACTCTACTGGATCAAAAGCCTCATTCACAGCCGCTACCGCAGGTTTTCCCACCCACATCAACATCGCCGCTAAAGCTAAAGCCCAAACGCTTTTTTTCTTCATGATATAGCTATTTAATTAATAATATAATTTATCCGTTTTTGTGTTTTATATTCATAGTTGGACTACAAATATCCATTTAATTAACATGAATAGAAAGTGATTCTCGTGTCATTTATTTAGAAATATCCCTTTCTTTCTTATGAATTTCTGGCATTATACGAATCTAGGTGCAAATCTAACAAAAAGAATTAGAAAAAAGAAATCCAATGAGCTAGATCATGCCCTATTCATCGCACTTTTATCATTCCCGAAAAAGATTAAATATCACATGCGAGTTCCGTACGAACTATGTCTATTCTACAATATAATATTACATATAAATGTAATCAATCTAAACTTAATTTAAAACAAGAGCAAAATGACAAAGAATGAATCTAAGCTATTATCCCTTCAAGGGATAGCTAAAGCCTCAGCGTTCTGTTTGCTGCTTTCTGCCTTCTCTGTAGACGCCGCTATGGCCGTTCCCGCTTCCGCAGGTACGGTTGATGAAGTGATGGTCGTACAGCAGGGTAAGAAAGTGACAGGTATGGTTGTTGATGGTGCTGGTGAGCCTGTTATTGGCGCTAACGTGGTGGTGAAAGGCACTACAAATGGTACGATCACGGACTTCGACGGTAATTACTCGTTGGAAGGCGTGTCCGCAAATGACATCTTGGTGGTATCCTATATCGGTTATTTGTCCCAAGAGATCCCGGTGGAAAATCAATCTTCAATAAAAGTAACTTTAAAAGAGGACACTCAAACTTTGGACGAGGTTGTAGTTGTAGGTTATGGTACGATGCGTAAGTCAGACGTGACCGGTTCTATCGGTGTGGCTAAAGGAGACGACTTGACAAAGAATCAAAACTTTAGTGCGCTAGACAACTTGCGCGGTAAGGTATCTGGTGTAAACATCTTCTCAAACTCCAGCCAGCCGGGTGCTTATTCTAACCGTGTCGTTATCCGTGGTATGGCTACTATCAACGCTTCTTCAAACCCTCTATATGTGGTAGACGGTGTTGTTATGGAGAACTTCGACTTGGTGAACCCGAATGATATCGAGTCTATGGAGGTCTTGAAAGATGCTTCCGCTGCCGCTATCTACGGTGCTCGTGGTGCCAATGGTGTTATCATGGTAACTACGAAGCGTGGTAAGAAAGATGGTGAAGGTGTACAGGTTAGCTATCAAGGATCTGTCAGCACAAGCCATATCGCTCGTAAGATGGATACGATGAACGCCCAAGAGTGGTGTGACGCATTCATGATTGGTCTGGAAAACGAGAATAAGTGGCAAGGTAAAAATTGGTCTTTGAACCGTGCTGATTGGTTTAATGATTCAGATTTCTTTGATGCAAACGGTAATCCTCTGTATGATACGAATTGGCAAGATGAGGCTACTCGTACCGCGGTTTCTCACAACCATCAGTTGAATATCCAACAAGCGGGTAAGAGCTCTTCAATGGGTGCTTTCTTGAACTATACGGATCAACAGGGTATTGTAAACAATACGTATAATAAGCGTATTAATGCGAAGTTGGCATACGACGCAAATCCTACGAAGTGGTTGTCTACGGCAGTCAATGTATTGGTTAACCATACATGGGGGCGTTATACGCCTGAGGATGGTGGTGGCCAAGAGGCTCGTCGTACCATGATCGAGATGGTTCCTTGGATGCCGATTCGCGATAAGAATGGTAAATATACCACTTCTACCTCTTCTTCCATTGGTGATGTATTAGGCTTTGAGGGTATGTCTAACCCAGTCATGATCTTGGATATGCAAAAACGTATGCGCTACAACACGCAGGTGTTTGGTAACGCCGCTTTGACATTCCACTTGGCTGAAGGTTTGGATTTGAAGACTCAACTAGGTCTTGACCATCATAATAAAACGTATAGAGGTTATTCTTCTATCGATTTGAACAACATCTCCATGCCGAATGGTTGGGCTGAGTACCAAAATTGGAATACACTTTATTGGCAGGAGGAGACTTACTTGACTTACAATAAGGTATTCGGTGATCATCGTATCAACGCTATGGCTGGTTTGTCTTGGCAAGAGCGTGTGCAAAAGTGGAATAAGGCACGAACAGAAGGTTTCTCGGATGATTTCTTTGAGGACAATAATATGTCCGCAGGTACAACTCCGGCATCTCCTGAGTCTTCTTACGATCGGTGGGCGATGAACTCTTATTTCTTGCGTTTCGCTTATACATATAAAGATCGTTACTCCGCAACCGTAACAGGTCGTGTCGATGGTTCCTCTAAGTTTGGTGAAAACAACAAGTATGCGTTCTTCCCATCTGCAGGTTTGGCTTGGAATATCTCTCAAGAGGATTTCATGCAAGATCAAAGCACGATCAGCAATTTGAAGTTGCACACTAGCTACGGTTTGACTGGTAACTCCGAGATTGACACTTATCGGTCATTGGCTCGTGTTTCTTCTGGTACGCTTTTGATCAACGATATTCGCGCTCCGTATTCTTACATCAGCTCTATGGCGAACCCGGATTTGAAATGGGAGAAGACTGGTCAGTTTGATGTTGGTTTCGAGATTGGATTCTGGCAGAACCGCTTGTCTTTCGATGTAGCTTACTATAACAAGAAGACAACCGACTTATTGTTGGATTGCCCGATTCCTCACACTACAGGTTTCACGACAGTGTATAAGAATATCGGTTCTGTAAGAAACCAAGGTATGGACTTAATGATCAGCGCACGCCCAGTTCAGACACAAGACTTCAATTGGAGTTCTACGATTAACTTAAACTTCAACAAGAACAAGATCCTTCAGTTGGGCGACAATAATGAGGATATCGAGATGAACAGCTGGGTAGGTGGTTCTGAAAGTATCTTGCGTGTAGGTGAGAACATGAGTTCTTTCTATGGCTACAGACGTTTGGGTGTTTATACGGAGGAAGATTTCAATAACGGCTTGTGCGAGAAGAACCAGATCGGTCGTGCGAAACGTACGGATAAGAAAGAGATCATCGGCAAAGGTATGCCGGACTGGACTGGAAGCTGGATCAACAACTTCTCTTACAAAAACTTCGATTTGACGATGGACTTGCAGTTCGTATGGGGTGTTGAGACCATGCAACAGTTCTACCACTCTACTTACGACCGTTTCGGTATCACGAATGGTTTGAGCAATATTTTATATGACGCATATAACGGATCGAACCCGAACACGATGCAACAGGCTGTTTACTTGTGTAACTCAGGCCATGCAGGTCAGGATACGACAGTAGATTCTCAATGGATCGCCAATGGTTCTTACTTGCGTTGTAACATGTTGCAATTGGGTTATACTTTTGACTCAAACGTGATTAGCAAGATCGGTTTGTCTGCTTTGCGTTTGTACGCAAGTGCGAATAACTTATTCTTGATTACTGCTAGCGATTTCACAGGTTACGATCCTGAGGGTACATCGCAGGGTGATAGTAATAAGTTCGGTCAGAACATGGTATTCTTCTCTTATCCAAGAGCGAGAACTTTCACGTTCGGTGTTAATGTAACATTTTAATTCATTTAATCAGTAGAATTTTTAGAAATGAAAAAAATATTGACAGTAGCGATTGCATGCGCTTGTTTAACCGGGTTCAGCGCATGTAATGATTTCTTGGAAGAGAAACCGAAGTCATCGTTGACAGCCCCGGATTATTACCAGACAGAGGCTCAAGCTCAGGCTAACGTGAACTATTTGTATCGTACGGGAGCTTCAAGTAAGCTCACAGGTGCGGGTAGTGCTTACGTAGGTCCGTTTGCCTCTATCACAGGACAATTGACCGGTTACTTTACAAACAGTTATGAAGGTCAGGAGCTGACTTGTAAATATTCTCGCGAGTTGACTCGTCAGCAGAATACGATGACTGTTTCCGTAACTATTGACGGTATATGGGATGATTGCTACAAGGCTATCAACGTAGCTAATGGCGCTATCAAGTATATCCCCGAGATCTCAATGGATCAGTCTTTGGCAAATCGTTTGATCGGTGAGGCAAAGTTCTTTAGAGCTTGGAACTACTTCAACTTGGTGAAGATCTTTGGTGGTGTTCCATTGACAGTAGAGCCGTACGAATCTATGGAGAACATGTATTTGGAGCGTGCTTCTGTAGAGCAAGTATATGCTCAGGTCGAATCCGACTTGAAGGATGCCGTTAATGCTTTGCCGGCTGCTACTTTCTACAACAATAGTAACCGTATCACGAAGTATGCTGCCGCTATGGTTTTGACTTCCGTTTATATGCAACAAGGTAAGTATGCCGACGCTGCTTCTGCGGTAAAGACGGTGATCGATTCTCCGCATGCTTTGGCAACCAACGATGATTTAGCATTGGGTTCTGCCTATAATAAGATCCGTACGACAGACGGTTTGGCTGAGTCTATCTATTCTTATGAGTACAACGCAACGATCAGTAACGGTGGTTGGTGGCCTACTTATGCGTTCAACTCAGCGGCTACAGCTATATTTGGTACGTATTCTATCTTTGAGCGTACATACGGGCCAACGAATCAATTCTTGAACGTGTATGCGGCAAACGACTTACGTATCCAGCCAAATCAATTCTTCCATTGGAATTATACAAATCCGGATAATGGCAAGACTTGGACGGCTCCTGAGAATGCTTGTGGTTGCTGGTTCTGGTATGATGAGGACGCTTTGTTGAACACAGGACGTTCTACGAAAGACCGTGATATCTTCCGTTACGCAGAGGCTTTGCTTGACGCTGCTGAATCTATCGCTCAGTCTCAAGGTGTAACAGCTGAGGCTGCCGGCTATTTGGCACAAGTTAAGGCTCGTGCAAACATGGAAGGTAAGACGGTAGCCGCAATTACTGCCGATCTTCAGAAATTAGGTAAGCAGGCCTTTATCGAGGAATGCTGGACAGAGCGTTTGCGTGAGTTCCCGTTGGAATTCAAGATTTGGGATGACTGTTTGCGTACAGGTAAGTTCCCTGTAATCTCTTCTACAGAGAAGGGTAAGGTTACATACGTTGACTTAGTTGGCGCAAAGAACGCTTCCGGCGCGACCTTCAAGTCTTCCGACTTGTTATGGCCGATCTCTTTGAACGAGATGCAACGTAACCCGAGTTTGACTCAAAATGAGGGTTATGCCGTTCAATAATAAATTTCAATAACTGATGGCTAGAGAGGGAGGGAATGAGCGATCATCCTTCCCTCTCTTTTTGGTAGCTTGATTAGTCAGCAAGTTGCATGAAACAATGTATAATATACAGAATTTTGGTTTGGTTGTCTTATTATTCACTTTCAACTATGAAAACAAAAGAGCAAGAAATGACATACTGGATTCTGCTAAGTTAGAAGGACGGTTGGAAGGTGAAGAAAAAAGAATGATTTTCTGAGCAGTACTACTGACTTACTCAAAGGATATATACTTATTTTGCCCACGCAGTATATATTACTTTGCCAAGTCACTAGTACTTCATAAACATCCTTTACTTTGACACAGGCTAGAGGATAAGCAATTGCTTCCTTCTGTAAACAAAAAACGCCCAAAATTGCTCTCTGCTATAAACAATTTGTTATATTTGCATATATATAAGTACGATTATGGAGCGATTGATAGAGATGTATCGAAAGAAGTTGCGATTTACCTCTACCGCCTTTATTAGAAGCACGGTGTACGAGATTAATCGGGATGCCCGGTTGATCGGTATAAGAGGTGCTCGGGGAGTGTACCGCAACAGCATATCAAGCGAAATTTTCCGCAAGACGAACGAACCATATATGTCAGCTTAGATAGTATCTATTTCTCTGACAATACATTATATGACTTTGCGGATCGTTTCGTGAAACGAGGAGGAACACGCTTACACTTGGATGAGGTACATAAATCCCCCCAGTAAAGCCAAGAGTTGAAGAATATATACGATGATATGCCAGAACTGCAAATTATCTTTACCGGCCCCTTTTATCCCGAATATCAGTAAGCTCTGCGAATGGATTAGTATCACGAGAAACGTTTTATTGACTTATCTAAACGTATTGGCAGAAAGTAAGCTGACCTACAACTGTTTCTACTTTTGGTATCTCTCGCCTGCAAAAGCCGGACAATATCTACTTGAAAAATAGAAATCTGATGTATATCCTCTCGCCTTTGAAAGCGAATATCGGCAACATGCGGGAGACGTTCTTTGCGAACCAATTGAAAAAGTCTCACCAAGTAACAACCTTAGATTTACATCCGAGTATTACAGATAAAATAGAAAGGATAAATTTGTAAAGTATGAGCGAAGCCAACGATTTTTTGGTGGATGGAATTTATACGTTCGAGATCGGTGGCAAGCGAAAAAGGTACTCACCAATAGAAGGGATACCGGACGGTTTTATCGTTGCGGATGATATAAAAATAAGATCGCGTTGTGGATAATGGGGTTCTTGTATTAAGGAAGAAAGGGAAGAATAATCGCTCATCCTTCCCTTTCAGCCATCAGTTATTGAAATAAAAAGTAATTACTTCGCTGAATATCCCTCATTCTGAGTTAAATTCGGATTACGTTGGATCTCGTTTACAGGGATCGGCCAGTATAAGTCTGTTGCCTTGAATGTAGCACCGCTACCATTCTTAGCGCCAATTAAATCAACGAATTGAACCTCACCCTTGTTTGTAGCGGAGATTTGAGGGAATTTACCTGTACGAACACAGTCATCCCAAATCTTCATTTCCAATGGGAACTCACGTAAACGCTCTTTCCAGCACTCTTCAATAAAAGCTTGCTTGCCTAATCTTTGAAGCTCGGAAGCGATTGTAGAAACATCCTTACCTTCCATGTTAGCACGTGCCTTAACTTGTGCCAAATAGCCGGCAGCCTCAGCGTTTACCCCACTAGACTGAGCGATAGCTTCAGCGGCAGATAATAATGTTTCAGCATAACGATAGAAGTTCCAGTCTTTCGTACCCTTACCAGTCTCTAAGATAGCAGTCTCATCATACCAGTACCAGTTACAAAGCATCTTCATATCCAGAGTTGTTCCATCAACAGGATGCGTATATGTACGATGGAAGAACTGATTCATCTGGGCACGCAAGTCTTTCTCACCATACACATTCAAATAACGCTCGCTAACACCATACACATTTACCCACAAAGAGTATTTGTTTCCAGTAGAAGAATTAGCGAAGAATGTCGGAGAAATCAAATTGAATGCGTGAACCGGGATATTACCGTTAGGAGAAATAGCTGCGTCATATTCACGGGCATAAATAACCTCTGGCAGATCATCTGTTGTACGTAACTTATTGAACGCACTACCTTCCGCAAGGTTATCGTTAGTAGCCAAAGCGAATTTTCCGCTATTGATTACATCTTTCAATGGAGTAACCGCATTAGCGTACTCTCCTAGTCTCATGTAAACATCGGCCAGCAACATATCAGCCGCATATTTTGTCACACGGTGACTATTTCCTGCAAAAGTAGCATTAGGTAAATTCTCTACAGCAAACTGTAAATCAGGAATGATAACTGTATTGAAAACTTCCGATGCAGCCGTACGAGTCGGATATTCAACCAAAGTAGCATCTTCTGTAGGTTCTGTAACCATTGGAACATCACCAAACATTTTTACAAGATAGAAATAGTTCAATGCACGGAAGAAACGAGCCTCTGCTTTATACTGAGCTTGATTATCCATTTCCACACCATCAACATACTTGATAACTGCGTTCGCTACATTGATCGACTTATAACAACTTTTCCAAGTGTCATTAGTCAAATAATTACAACAAGATTGCGTAAAGTCCTGACGAGTCAACTGGCGAGCATAGGAACAGTCTACTTCCTGACCTTCATATTCATTCACGAAATAACCAGTTACCATGTTCATTACAGACAAGCTAGAACCTCTATAAGCACCAGTCATATTACCCATCTTATCAGGAGCACCATCACGATATAGATAATTGACATTGCCAATAATATCAGCACTTGTCTTATAATAGGTATCCAAAGTCAAGGACGACTTCGGATCCTCATCCAAAAAACTGTCACATGCGGTAAATCCTACCAATCCCGCACATAAAATAGCTGTTGTTAATATTTTTTTCATTGCAATTTTCTGAATAATTTAATTAATTAAAATGTTACATTTACACCCAACGTAAACGTTCTAGCTCTCGGATAAGAGAAGAAGGCCATATTCTGACCAAATTGTTCTGGAGATACTGAACCGTTAGATGTAGAGATCTGAGATGTACTTTCAGGATCGTACCCATTAAAGTCTTTCGCTGTAATCAAGAACGCATTGTTCACATTCAAATATAGGCGTAAGCTACTAAACGGAGTCTTTGCCAATTGATTTGAGTCAAAAGTATAACCTAACTGGATTAAGTTCGCACGTAAATAAGAACCATTAGCCACCCATTGAGAGTCTGTCAAAGTATCCTGTCCTGCGTGACCACCGTTGAACAACCAGATAGCTTGCTGCATAGAATTAGGATTCGTTCCATTATATGCGTCATACAAGATATTTGTCAAGCCGTTAGTCTGTCCGAAACGGTCATATGTAGAGTGATAGAACTGTTGCAAGGTCTGAACACCAGCGACAAATTGTAAATCCAAAGTGAAATCCCAATTCTTGTAACGTAATGTATTGATCATAGATCCAGTCCAATCGGGTACACCTTTACCTATGATCTCACGCTCAGAAGAACGTTTCGCACGACCGATCTGTTTCTTCTGGCAGTTACCAGCTTCATAATCTTCTATTGTATAAACGCCTAAACGTTTGTAACCATAGAAACTACCTACGCTTTCGCCTACACGCAAGATAGAAGCACCGCTCACCCATTCGTTTTTCAAGATATCCTCGTCATTGTCACCCAAAGATAAGATCTTATTTTTATTGAAGTTAGCATTGATGGATGTTGTCCATGTGAAGTCTTTTGTATCAATATTGCGAGTAGATAACATCAGATCCAAACCTTGGTTACGGATAGAACCGATATTCTTATAAACAGTCTCGAAACCTGTTGTATGAGGAACCGGAGCATCCAATAACAGATCAGAAGTCTTCTTGTTGTAATAAGAAGCATCTAACGTAATTCTATTATTGAACAAACCTAAATCGAAACCTATATCGAACTGGGCGGTTTTCTCCCATTTCAGATCAGAGTTAGGCAATCTATTTAAATAAGAATAGGAATTACGTGTTCCGTTCAATAATAACGTTTCGCTCTTAACTGTTGCTAAAGATTTGTAAACACCAATCTCAGAGTTACCAGTCAAACCGTAGCTGGTATGCAACTTCAAGTTGCTGATCGTATTTTGATCAGACATAAAGTCTTCTTGCGTGATGTTCCAAGCCAAACCCGCTGATGGGAAGAACGCATATTTATTATTCTTACCAAACTTAGAAGAACCGTCATAACGACCAGTAATTGTAGCGGAGTAACGATCCTTGAATGTATAAGCGAAACGTAAGAAATAGGAGTTCATAGCCCAACGTTCCCAATAAGTCTTCGGAGCATCAGGCTTCGTACCTGCGTCCATATTGAAGTCCTCAAAGAAATCGGTAGTGAAGTTTTCTGTATACATTCTAGAATAATCATACTTGCGCTCCTGCCAAGACAAACCGGCCATAGCGTTGATACGGTGCTCGCCAATCGTCTTATTATAAGTCAAGTAAGTCTCTTCCTGCCAATAAAGAGTATTTGCATGATATCTTTCAGCACGTCCATGTTGGTCATATGCCAAATTCACCAAGTCACTTGGCATATATTTATGCAAAGTCTTAAAGTTAGCGTCAACACCGAATTGAGTCTTCAAATCCAAACCTTCGATGATATGGAATGTCAAGGCTGCATTACCGAATACTTTTGTATTATAGTTCATATTCTTATAGGTCTTCAAGATATGAACAGGGTTAGACATTGCCTCAAAGTCCATTGGCATCCCTTCTGGAGTATTGGTGGAGGTATATTTGCCATTATATTGAACCGGCATCCAAGGAACCATTTCAATCATAGTACGACGAGCATCCTGTCCACCACCGTCTTCTGGAGTAGAGTTACCCCAAGTATGGTTCACCGCCAAGTTGATCGCTGTAGATAACCATGTTGTAGGATTCGCATCATAAGCGATCTTTGCATTCAAACGTTTTGAATAGGTATTCAACATGATACCTTGGTTATCAGTATAGTTCAAAAATGCACCCATAGATGATTTCTCGCCACCTTGCTGAACATTCAATTGATGGTTATGAGAGATCGCTGTACGAGTTGCCTCATCTTGCCAATCTGTATCATAAAGAGGATTACCGTTAGAATCGAAGAAACGACGATCTGTAAACCAATCCGCACGATTAGTAGACCAGTTAAATGGATTGCCATCCTTATCAGATCCCCATCTATTCTCATTCTCAATACCTTGCATAAAAGCATCGCACCACTCCTGCGCATTCATCGTATCCATCTTACGAGCGCGATGAGCCAAGCTTACAGAACCAGAGTAGCTAACCTTCGTTCCACCTTCTTTGTTACCACGTTTCGTAGTAACCATGATAACACCATTGGCACCACGAGCACCATAGATAGCGGTAGCGGAAGCATCTTTCAATACCTCCATAGACTCGATGTCATTCGGGTTCATCAAATAGAAGTTCTCCATTACTACGCCGTCCACAACATACAACGGATCAGAAGAGGCATTAATTGTCGCTTGACCACGGATAACAACACGGCTACCATAAGCACCCGGCTGGCTAGAGTTAGAGAAGATATTTACACCGGCAGCCTTACCACGCAAGTTATCCAATGCACTAAAGTTTTGAGCTTTTAACATCTCTTCTCCTTTAGCTGTAGAAATAGAACCTGTTACATCCGATTTACGCATCGTACCGTAACCTACTACTACTACCTCATCCAAAGTCTGTGTATCTTCTTTCAATGTAACATTGATTGCAGATTGGTTGCCTACAGGGATCTCTTGAGATAAATAACCAATATAGGAAATCACCAAAACTCCGTCGGCGGGCACACCCTCGATCGTATAATTTCCATCGAAATCAGTGATCGTACCGTTTGTAGTGCCTTTCACCACCACGTTAGCGCCAATAACAGGCTCACCTGTACCGTCAACAACCACACCTGTTACTTTCTTGCCTTGCTGCACTGCCATTACTTCATCAACCGTGCCTGCGGGAGCGGGAGCGGCCATAGCGGCGTTTACAGAGAAGGCAGAAAGCAGCAAACAGAACGCTGAGGCTTTAGCTATCCCCTGAATGGATAATAGCTTAGATTCATTCTTTGTCATTTTGCTTTGTTTTTTAATTAAGTTTAGATTGATTACATTGTCTATGTAATTTTTATCGTTATAGATGGACATAGTTCGTACGGAACTAGTGCGCCATTCATGGTCTATATCATTAAAAACTGGGCAAATGTATAACTTTTTTTGTAAACTAGACTTAAATCTATAGTATTTTTTTAATAAAAATGACACATTTATCACAAATCACCCCTTGAAACCAAGAATATCAGCCCTTAAATGTACTAAAAATATATTGTTCCGTACGGACTTACAATAGTATCATCGTCTTTCTATCACATAAATAATTAACTATCAAATATTAACAGTAAAAACACTTTAAATTGGTTACAATAAACAAATGTTAAATTTATTGAGATTCAAGGCTAGGCGAAAATGGCACTAGTATGGCTTCTATGAAAAAAACAGATAATATATTCAGAGACTGGATAATATAAAAAAATTTAGCCTTCCTTTATAAATAAAAGAAGAACCACATTATCTACAATCTTTCTACCAAGAAAGCGCCATAGACTTATTCCCACAAGGCTTGAAATCCAATAAGGCATTACCCGAAACAGAGTCTCTCATGACACTCTTCACCCATCACTCTAACACAAGCAAGTCTTCTGCTTAGAATAATACCGATTTATTTGGGATTAAATCCTATCAAAACATTCAATATACAAACATAAGACAAACTGGATAAGGGCGGGCAAACCCCGCCCCTACCATGCTACCAAGATAATTTTATAAACTTATTCTCCCACGGAGCGAAACTCAACGGATTCCCCGAAACTGGGTCTCCAACGACATCACAAACCGTAGTTTTCACAAAATTAATTTTATCTGAAGCTACAGAGAAAGTAGCGGACTTCCCGCCTATCTCACGCAATTGAAGCATAACAGCGTTCTCGCCTTCTACAGGCCTCATGTTTACCAACAACAAGTTCTTCGGTACGATCTTGAAAATGGAAGCCGATTGAAGAGGCTCCACCTTTTTATCTCCGGCAGGCAAAACACGGGTCAAGAACGGAATCCGGTTTTCCCAAGCGAACTTAGTCGCATACTCAATAGTGTTGTCTTTCGAAGAGTTGATGAAGTAACTCCATTGCATCTCTCCCATTTGGTCCGCATTGAAATTGGTTACCCAATAGTTGTTCATCGGCCATGAATACATATTCGTGGACTGAGGTACGGCTCCGGCCTTATACCGCCCCGTATTGATCGCCCCAAATTGCATTAATGGTATTTCTTGGCTACCCATCACGACCTGTGACTCTCCATTACGAGCCGTAGCGAAGTTTTGCACCGTGTACCAATCGTTAGAGGAGCCCGGGATTTGGTCTACACCCGCCTCAATCGATCCGCCGGGTACATCCAAATGGATCTTACCGCTTTCAACCTCAAACGGGAAAGCGATATAAACCGCTTCCGGATCTGTTACCGCTTTTTTACGCAAGCGATAAACTACCTCGATTTTCTTTGTTACGTTAAATACACGGAATTCCACCATCAAATTATTCGGCTCACGTCCCGCTACTGTCTCTCCCCGAAAACGATATGTATCCCAAACATCGCCTTTCTCATATTTCTCGAAACGCATCTTCTCGGGACGACGGCGGAGGAATTGGGGAGCACGATATTGTTCCATCGGATGACGGCTATCGATAATCTCATAAATAAACTCTCCCATCTCCCATTCCGCATCCGGCGTAACCAATTGTTTGTTCAAATCCTTATCATATAATTTACGAATCGTACCTTTACGGGTATTGAAGTCGATGGCATACCAAGGATTCTCCACATGTGTCTCTTTTAATTCCGTTGCGCCCTGTATTTCCGGACGTGGCGCATCCTTCACCTTTATATAATACTGTGCGTATCCCAAAGCCGGGACTTCTTTCACGTAAAAGTTCCAATAAGTACCATCGGAACGGCTTTCGCCAGCTTGTGCGGGAATTACGTTGCCAGCCGCATCCACGATCTCGAAAGCCTTGTCTTTCGGAAGAATCTGATGATCGACATAAGCTTTAGCGATACCGCTATAACTCCAGTTGAGCGTATTGAATACAGCGATAGACGGAACGTCGCTTTTAGGCACGAACGATTGTAATATACCCATCGTGGCCTCTCCCAGCAAACCGGAATGGCGATAGGCTTCCCACGCATACGATTGTTTCAAGGAGCGTTGTTCCCAAGTTTCCAGTCCATAAGCGTTACGTACGCTCTCGCTATGCCCGAAAGTATGCTCATCATAGAACAAAAGAGCTTTGTTGATATCATAAATCCGATCATTGATGTCTGTCGGCAATTGAGCGCCTAGCATTTTGGCGAATGACAATCCGGCTTGGTTCGCGATAATATCCGAATGAGTCACACGAGATATGGCGGCTTCACGGGCACCGGAAGCGAAACCATCCGTCCACCAATCCGGCCAAGCTCCACGAACGGTCTCAATACGATCCGCGTATTGGCTCTCTACCGTCTTAAAAAACTCACTGGCTACCGCCGTGCGTAATTTCGGCCATTCATACTTCTCATTCCATTTCTGTAACATCTCGCAACTTTTAGTCGAAGGGGGCGCATTATCCGTAAGATATCCCGAATGCTGCACCGCTAATATATCATACGGATAATTTTTCGCTTCCATTTCACCTAAATAAGTTAAAACACGCTCCTCAAACTGGTCAAAGTTATCTGTATGAATCCCGAAAAAATTACCATAGTGATAATGCTCCGCACGATAAGTCAAGACCTTCTTCCCAGAAGGTGATTCCCACCAAAACACCGTAGGTTTATCAAAGCAGATCAACGCTCGATGACCATGGGTTCCCATATTCACATATTTCACGCCGGCATCTGCGAAATACTCGCTGAAACACCAACCGATACCATTCACGTCGTCTTGCATCGCAACCTCGGCACGCATCCCATTTTCTCTAAATTGCTTGATCGGATAAAGGGAAGCGGCAAGTGTCTGCTCATCCGGTAATTCGTCAAAATTCAAGAACATCGTAGCTAATTCAATACGGCCCTCTTTTACCCGTTGCTTCAGGCGAGCGATCTGTTCCACAGGACGACATTTCAAATATTCGCTAACCGCCCAAGCGATCTCGCAAGTCCAACGGAACTTAGCGAAATCCGGATAATTATCCGTAGCGTCACAATAATCCAACGCATAATCAATGTATCGAAGCTGTTCTGCCAAGATTTCCATTTGGGAACGGGTATAACCGATATCCGTATGGGTGTGTTGCACCATATTCATCTGCCAATGTCGAACCGGTTTTACGGTCACCGTAGTTTCCTCTTTCTCTTTCCCACTTGTCAACGTCAACGGTAATTGGCGAGTCGTGCTAACCTCGGGTATCTCGATTCGGAATACATTATCCCCGGACACCAGTTTCTCTTTATGGCTTTGCTCGCCTAAATGGATCGTCACTGTAGAAGGTTCTCCTTCATGTTTTACGGAGATCTCGACCTTTTGGGTCAGTCCGTTTTTCGATTTATAAACCGCCGGTAATACACGGCTCTTGACATCCGATAATCCCGGAGACGCATGAACCGACAATGTCCCGATCAACAAAGCCAATCCTGCTGATAAATAAGTTCTTTTTTTCATCTTATCGTGTTTTTATTGATATAAGTCCTATATACAACATACATATTAATAATAGCATCAAGCCGGCTACCTGTCCGAACATATCGGCTATGCCTCCCATACAAGGCGTAATCAAAGCGCCTCCTGATACACCCATAATCATCAAGGCCGAGACCTCGTTCGATTGCTCCGGCCGATGTTCCAACGCAAAAGAGAACAGGATCGAAAACACATTCGAGCAAGCCAAGCCAACCAGTACGATCATAACGCCCATGCCCCACAAGCTATCCGAGATAAGCAATCCTACGAAAGCAAGGATAGCGATAAGCATGCTTCCCCTTAAGAAGGGTCGTGACGAGATCCTCGCCAGCAATATAGCCCCCAGGAAAGAACCTCCGGTACGAGCGGCGAAATAAAGGCTACTCCCTAATCCAGCCTCTTGCAACGGCATGGATAACTTTTCCATCAATAGCTTAGGGATCGTCGTATTCAGACCGACATCGATCCCGACAATACACAGAATCCCCAAGAAAAGCATCCGTATCCTAGCATCTTTACATAAAGCTAACGTAGAGGCGAACGAGGCTTCTTGCCCCTCTCCTTCCTCTTTACCCGGAATAGTCGTTATCAACCAGATGATAGATAACAAGGTAGTCACCGAATAGACAATGAATATCAACTTCCAATCTCCCCAGAAAGAAGAAGCTATACCTGCAATAATCGGCCCTAAGAAGGAAGATACCGCCTTAATAAACTGCCCTAAAGTAAGCACGCTCGTTACTTTATCCGGATTTACCACCCGCGCTACCATCGGATTCAAGGACACTTGCAAGATCGTATTTCCAATTCCCAGCAAAGCGAACGCAAACAAGATACAAGCAAAGTCATAGAAGAATAGAGGTATCAGCATCGCCAAGGTTGTGATAGCCAAGGCTACGACCACCGTATTCCTACGCCCGTGCCGTCCCATCCAGATACCGGTAGGGACAGAGAACAGGGCGAACCAAAGAAAGACCATCATGGGCAATAGGTTCGCCAACGTATCGGACAAACCAAAGTCCATCTTCACATAATTCGTGGCAATTCCCACGACATCCACGAATCCCATCACGAAAAAGCCGAAAAGGATCGGGAATATAGCGGAGTTCGTACTTTTAGTTCTCATATCGATCTTTTGGTTGGTTACCCATTTCTAAAACCAAATGTCCACCTTGAACAATCTCCGAGAAAGGAATACGAGTATCCGTCAATGGTTTCCCGTTTAAGTCCATGGATTGCACGTAATCATTTTGCTTACTATTATTACGAGTCTCGATCACGAATTCCTTCCCTTTATAATAGCGGTCATTCAGCCGGATCGTAATCTTATCGAACAAAGGACTACCCAAAGCGAAAGAAGGCGCTTGATCCGTCAAGCCTTTCATATCGAATAAGCCTAAGGAAGAGATCACGTACCAAGCCCCGAGCTGGCCTTGATCCTCATCTTGTCCGTAGCCATAACCGTGGATGCCATCCGTACCATAGAACTCATTCAAGATCGCCCGCACCCATTTTTGCGTAAGCGAGGGACGACCGGCCTCGTTGAACATCCAAGAGATGTGCAAACAAGGTTGATTTCCTTGGTTATACAAGGTTTGTAAACCGGCGAAAGCCCCTACTTCCGTGCCTCCGCTAAAGATTAATTTACGAGACACCGTGAAGATGCTATCCAACCGATGGTTAAACACGTCCGCACCTACTTTCGCGACCAAGCCTTTCGCATCGTGCGGTACATAGAATGTATATTGCCAAGCGTTACCTTCTTGGAATCCGCGCCATACTTGCATCGGATTGAAGTCCTCGATAAACGTACCATCCTTCTTTTTAGGACGGACAAAATTACAGGAAGGGTCATAGATACGCTCCCAGCCTTTCGATAAGTCCATCAAACGGTTATAATCGTCCGTCTTACCCAGTTGCTTCGCCCATTGGGCCACGGTCCACGCACTATAAGCATATTCCAAGGTATGGGAAGCGGAAAACATGAAAGCCTCGTCCGGACCGTCCCCTTTATCCAAATGAGGTACATAACCATATTCCACGAAATAACGGGTATCGATCTTTCCCGCGCCCAACGGACGATTCTCCCCATCCAACTCATTCTTCAAGCAAGCCTCATAAGCCGTATTCACATCGAAATCCCGGATGCCACATTGATAAGCGCCAGCGATAATCGTACTTAATAAATTCGTACCAACCCCGGAGACATAACGGCTATTAGCGATTCCATCCGCCAGCCAGCCGGCGTCCTTGTACACCAACAAATGGCTACTTATATAATCCGAATAATATTCCGGATAGGCCAAAGCCCAAACCTGTGTCAGATTCCATTGCGCTCCCCAAGCGGCATCGGTATTGTATAAGTTATGTACCGGTTTCCCGTCTTTCAAAGGGATTTGTCCTACCGAGCCATCATTTCTCGGATAAGCGCCATTCACATCGCTAGCTAACCCACGCCCCAATAAAGCGTGATACAAACCGGTATAGAATTTCACCTTATCCTCTCGCGCTGGAGTCTCTACCCGGATACGTCCCAAATATTCTTCCCATGTTTGACGAGATATTTCCCTTGCCTCGTCAAACGTAAGGGTAGCGGCCTCAGTTTCCCTATTTAACCGGGCATTCTCCACGGATGTATAAGAAAGACCTACTTTAGCGGTTACCGACTCTTGATCTTGGGTACGGAATGTCAGATAAAGTCCGGCCCCCACGCCCGTCGCTTTCCGTTCATCCGGACGGATATCCGCTCCGTTGAAAGCGCCAAATCCAACGGGAACCTTGTCCAGCACCGCCGAGAAATACAAAGGAACCGATGCCCCGGGTTGATATTTCCTCACATATTCAGGCTCGGTAATCACCCAGCCCTCGATACGCCCGTCTTCCGTAAAAGTAATTTCAGCATCCCGCACAGCTCCGCTCTCTCCTTGACGGTTTCCTATATCGAACAAGATATGGCTATCCTCCCCGGCCGGAAATGTATAACGCTGAATAGCGACACGAGGGGTAGCGGTAAGCTCCGCACAAATCGAGTAATCTTTTAGGAGAACGGAATAATAACCGGCGGTAGCGATCTCGTCCGCACGATCAAAACGGGAACGGTATCCTATACCTGTCAAGTCGTCTACCGCCCCGGGAATTGTTTTCAATGGACCCGTCGTAGGCATCAGTACGATTCCACCGATCTGAAACTCATGCAAGCAGGGGAAACCCTCGATCGATTGATCCCGATAATCGTAACCGGTCGCCTCCCAACCGGATTTATTCCCGATATGCCCGTTCGTAGAAGGAGCCGGCTTGGCCATACCGAAAGGCATCGCTCCCGGGGTAAAATGAAACCAACGGCAATGCGCCGTACCGATCCGAGGTTCTACATATTGGCTAAGCTCTTCTTGCTGAAATTTTTTGCCTTGTGTCACACAGGATGTGAAGAAAGCACACGCAAACATCAGGAACCATACAGGTCCTATACTATATTTTTGTCTCATATTCCTTTAGATAGATGGTTTAACGCAAAAACATAAGCTCCCATAGCGATCGAGCGATTAGCACCTTGTTTACTTACGGTCACCCCTATCCGTTTACAAGGATCATACCCTACCTTGCGATTGGTACCCGGAATGGGTACCTCGACAGCTCCTCCTTTAGCGAAATCAGCGAAACTCTCCGCATCCTCCAAAAGATAAGCTTTCATTTGCAATCGGCCGAAACGACTTCCATCCATCATACCGGTAGATGAGTTCAATTCTTTCAACAAAGCAGGGAGAATATATTTAGAAGCCCCCGATAGTCCACCACCGATCACGATGATGCCATCGATTAAAGTAATGGCAGACGCCAACGCATCCCCCGCTAGCTCCCCTAATTCGGAGAAAGCCGTAATAGCAGCCTCCCGGTTACCCGGGCAAATACCCTCGGCGATCTCAAAGATCTCTTTCGGAGTATGCGCTCCCGTATCACCGGATCGTTCCGCATATACTCGCATGACCGCACGTATGCTGACACTCTCCTCTACGATATACTCCGGATATTTCTTATTCCGAAAACACCAGATATCTCCTCCTGCCGCATTATCTCCCAATAGAAGCTCTTGATTAATGACAACCCCGGCACCAAAACCGGTACCCAAGGTGACTCCCAGCAGGTTCTTATATTGCTTCATGCTTCCTGCCTCCCGCAAACGGCGGTTTATATCCGGAAGGGCTCCGGTTAACGCTTCTCCATATGCGAATAAATTCCCATCGTTATTGATAAATACCGGTATCCCGAATATATCTTCCAGAAACGGGCCTAACGCTACTCCACCCCGGAAAGAGGGGAAGTTGGGTAAATCGCCTATGATACCGGCTTGATAGTCTGCCGGACCGGGAAAAGCGAAACTGATAGCGACCGGAGTTTCCGGCAAGCCTGCCTGAATTGCCTTAAAACCCTCTACCAAATTGCCTAAACACTTATCTAAACAATCCGCGCATGCCGGAAGAACTACCGGATCGGCTATCTCTTTTCCTCCTTGGATGGCAGAGAAAACAAAATTCGTTCCTCCCGCATCCAATGTCATTACTATTCTATTGTCATTTGTATACATCATATATTCCTTTTCTTTATTTACCCATGTTCCGCCAGTGCCACCGTGGTGGCACAGCCGTGCCATAGGGTTGGCATTGGCGTGCCATCGCAGTGGCACTACCGTGCCATCAAGGGTGGCACAGTTGTGCGATGCCCATGGCACGGTGATTATTGCCTAAATCGTACGTAAGCTTTTATAGTACCACAGTATTTACCTACGGACGATCCATACGGGCGGATCGTATATTCACCCACGCAAGCCGGAATGATAAAAGTCTCCGCATAATGAACGATGAATGGTTCAAAAGCGTTTGTCGGACTCTCCACGATCAACTCATCTCCCTTGATTACATTCAGTACTTGCACCCCTCCATTCGTATTGTGAGGCACGATATCCGTGAACCAATGACGGCGGGTCTCGATGAACTCGTTCTCATGCAAGCCGGTCCGCTCCTCCCGCCAACCGTCTCCCTCGGCGATCATCTCCACTTGGTTGATCAAGTTATGACGGACAAACTCCGTTTGCCGCTCCCATTGGATCACTTTCGAGCCGTGGCCGATATTAATCGGTCGAGGCAGTCCGTCCAATCCCAAGCGGCCCCAGTCCCAAAGCTTAAAGGTAAAGATACTTGGGGTAGCGCTAATCTCCAGCACCATGGCACCGGCTCCCGAACAATGGACCGTTCCGGCGGGGATCAGATAATGATCATGGCGTTTGGCAGGCCATTTGTTGACATATTTCTCCGTATCGAAAGGCTTTCCGGTCTGTTGGGACTCGTTTAGGGCAGCGATCATCTCGTCCGGATTTACACCGGTTTTCAATCCCAGATAAACGGTAGCGTCCTCCTCGGCATCCAGCAGGTAGTAGCTCTCGTCCTGCGTATAATAAATCCCGAACGTATCCCGGATATATTGGGTGACCGGATGCACTTGCAAACTTAGGTTTCCTCCTCCCATCGTATCCAAGAAGTCGAAACGGATCGGGAAATCTTGTCCGAAACGAGCCTCGACCGGCCCGCCCAGCAAGTCTCTCGTCTTATAGAATACCAAGTCATTGGAAGGGATCTCAAACAGCTCTCCGGCAACTTTCAGGTATAAACTATTTTCCTCGGGCACGCAATCAAAACACCAGCCGAAGTTATCTTGCTTTTTATCCAGATCACAGACCTCTTTCATCCATTGGCCACCCCAAGGAGCCGGATCAAAGAAAGGTACTACCCGGAACGGGGTATGAGCCGTTTTCTCCAACCCTTCTTTCAAGATCTCCCCGGAAATCATCTTAGGTGTTCCGACGATATGGGTATCCAACCAATAATCGACCTTGGGAAGGACTTTCTTCTTCAGATTATCGCAAACAATCCAATCAATAAAATATCCTCGCTTATAATGGTACGACGGGGCTTCCTCCCGGTTTTCCACACCTAGCCCGTTCACCTCTTTTCTACGGGAACGCATCTGGATCTCCCAACGAGCCATATCCGCATAGATCAATTTGTCCGGAGCGGAAACGATCTCGGCGGCGGCGTGGCCATAAACGATTGTCCAGCCTTTTCCATCACGCAAGGACTCCCGGCAGGCGTTCACCTTCTCCTCATCCAAGAAATCCGTATAAGAGAAATGAGCCCGGCGGCCAAACAACCGATCATCCGTCAGATAAGGATAGGTCATCGCCTCTATATCTTCTGCCGATTTAAATAAATCTCGCGTATTGATAAAACGATCGGGCGCGAGCGCTTGCAGTTCACGCATCAACTCCTCGTGATGAACCCCTTGGTAGCATTCCACCACCCAAACTTGTGATCCATTCGTTTCCGCATGGACCTCCGCCAATCGCTTCCGTATCGATTCCCAGCCTTTCCACAAGGTACCGTCTACAACGGTGGCCGGCATTTTATCATAATTACTTTTTCTCATCTCTTTTGATATTTAATATTGCACGCTTGTATTTAACTCTTATTTTTCTCTGCCCAATCCCTTAATAATTCAATCGCCTTAGATAGCACTCCGGCCGATCCCTTGAAATTACCAGAGCCGCTGGGGACACCGCCTTTGCCATACCATTCGTAGAATCCGTCATTTTGGATCACACGCTCGATCATCGGATGAATCTCCGCATAAGCCTCCTCAACCATTCCATTAACGACAAGCTGCTGGATCATCCGACCGCCAAACCAAGTCCAATCCCCGCCATTCTGATACAGATAAGCCTTTGACATTCCTCCATGGAAAAAACCATCCGGATACACGGGATATAAGGTAAGACCAATACTCGGCATACCCGACAGGCGAACATTCTCAAGCATCTGGGCATTTACGGTACGTATCTCGTCTTTCGATAATAAGCCGGCCTCTATAGCGATAGCCGTCCCACCATGATAATGAATGGCAAGTTCATCAAAACCTTCCGGAATCGGAGATTTCTCCGGATAAATATGAGGAATGAACTTCTGGCGCTTCTCGTCCCATAAATGAGCCCGCACATTTCTCTCGATTCCCTCACGCAGACTTTTCCAACGGGAGGCTTGCGGGGAATCGGGAGCCATCTCCAATAAATAATCTAAAGCGATAAGAAACATAGCGTTATCATATACGTCAATGGCCGGATCGGATAGCTCATTCATGTCACATCCGAAATCATCGTTCGGCTGCACGTCTCCCCAGTCCGCCGTCATCGCCCCGTATAGCAATCCATATTCCTTATTATATCGTTCTCGCATCAAGTAATCTACCATCAAGTTCATTCGCTCCAAGACGGTCTTTCCGGCCACCACCTCATCCAGAATACCCCGATCACCCGTCTTACGAATGTATTTACCTACGATCTGAATCAAGGAAGATTCTTGGTCCGTCTCTACCGTATTCTTAAAAGCGACATGTTTCGGAGCGGCATTCGAATAATAAGGCGTATCATCATACCATGTAAAATCTTCTTTCAGCACATAACCATCGATCATCTCATCATTCGGCTGTTGAAGAGCGAAAAACAATAAGATAGCTTCCCGCAGTTCATGCGGATCGCTTTCCTCGCAAGCTACCTCAATAAACGTATTCATATCCCGTGCCCATATCTGGGAATAACCACT
This sequence comes from Parabacteroides sp. AF19-14, assembly GCF_003635485.1. Lineage (NCBI taxonomy): Bacteria > Pseudomonadati > Bacteroidota > Bacteroidia > Bacteroidales > Tannerellaceae > Parabacteroides > Parabacteroides sp. AF19-14. Next base: position 51,825 of record NZ_QTMJ01000008.1, read on the forward strand.
CCCTGCGTTAAAGCCACTACGAATGGTCGCACGAGCCATACTATCCACCTTATGTAAAGCCGTGTCGGACAATATTTGATCGGCCAATCGCTGTTTCTCGGTCAATCCCGTACAGGATAAAAAAGATACAAATACAAAAGAAGTTACAACTAGAATTTTATTCATGGCATTAAATTATGATTTATGGCGGCAAAATTATTTCAATAATTCAGAAAGGAATACTACATTTGTTCCGATTTACTTGTACAATCTTATGATTTATAGATTATGGTCAAGATAAAAGAAGGATTTAAGGGGGAACGACTCGTCTCTTTGCCCGAGGAACTATTGACAAGCTATCAAAGGGAACCGCTCATCAATAATTTATATGTACGTAAGATCGGCTTCTTTCCACGTGTAAAATACCATTTTGTACAAAAAGAGCAAGGGTGCGATTATGCCATGTTGATTTATTGCACCGAAGGAAAAGGCTGGTATCGTATCCTTGGCAAGCAATATATCATAGAAAAACATCAATATATCATTATCCCTCCCGATATTCCCTATTCCTTTGGGGCGGACGAAGAAGATCCATGGACTATTTACTGGTTGCACTTCCAAGGAAGACTCCGCGACCAGTTCCTACCCTCGCATCCGGTACCGGAAACCATTTTGCCCAATGAGTATTCCCGGCTGCAAGATCGCCTCCGACTATTCGAGGAGATATATAGCAGTTTCTCCATGGGATACATTAAAGAATATATGATTTATTCCTCTACATGCCTGTATAATTTTCTGGCATCCTTTATCTATCTGGAGCAATTCCGCCACATCATGATCCCCTCGCAAAAAGAATATCCGTTCACCGCACGGGTCATCCACTACATGCGTGAGAATATTCAGCACAACCTTACGCTAAATAAGCTAGCGGACTATTTCAAGTACTCACCTTCCCACTTCTCCGCTCTTTTCCAAAAAGAGACAGGCGTATCGCCCATGAATTACTTTATTCGACTAAAGATACAAAAAGCGTGCGAGTATATCGAACTTAGCAACATGAAACTGAATGAGATCTCCACGCTCCTAGGATTCGAGGATGCCGCTTATTTCTCCCGCATATTCACAAAAATAATGGGTATCTCACCTTCTCAGTACCGCAAAAAAGAAAAGGGAAACTAATCTATCTTCCCTCCCTGCATAAAAGGACTAGTCTAAACGATCGTTTAGACTAGTCCTTTTGAACATATAGAAAAAATAGAACCAAAGTAAACAAATTATGAGCATATTTTACGAAGAGGTACATACGACTTGTTATAATCACGAGTTACCCACCAACGCGACATTCAAGGTTCTCGAGTTCGCGCCAAGCAACAAGACAAAAATAATAGAAGTAGATCGTTCTGTCATCATTTTCCTATTAGAAGGAAAAGTGCAGGTCTCTTGTAACAGCTATAGGGATAAAATACATCAGAAAGGACAAATCGCTTTATTGCCAAGAAATAGCAGTTGCTATATCAAGATATTGGAGTATGCCGTGGTTGTCAGTTGCTCATACGTACAGAGTATAAACTTTTGCGACCGCCTTTTTTTCATGACACTCCAGCGTTTCCTCCCTGAGAAGTTCAACTACGATTTCTGTCTCTTGCCCATCACGGAACGTATCATGGAATTCGTGGTATTGATAAAAAATTGCCTAAACGATAACTTGGGCTGTTTGCATTTCCATGAATTATCGAGTAGGAAGATGTTAATCCTTTTCCGGGCCTATTACCCAAAAGAAGAATTGGCGGCCTTTTTCTATCCTCTATTGGGAAAAGAACTAGACTTTAAGGATTTCGTGCTAGCGAATTTCTTAGAGGTAAAAGACTTGACGGAATTCGCGGATCTCGCGAATCTTAGTATCGACACCTTTAAGCGCCGTTTCAAGGAAACCTTTGATATGCCCGCCCATAAATGGATCGCCCAGCGGAAATCAGAGTTCATCTACCGCGACTTGATCGCCTCAAGCAAGAGCTTCGCCGACATTGCTATGCAATATAACTTATCTTCTCAAGCTTATTTAAGTACGTTCTGCAAACGTTTTTATGAAAAAACGCCACAAGAAATTAGAAATTCATCCCTATAACCGCACAAAAGTATCATCTACTAACTAAAACCACAAAAAACATAAAACTTCTCCCCTTTTTCAAAAAGAGGGGAGAGCGTAGCCTTTGTACTTTTGCAACCAGAAAAAAGCAGTGTTATAAACATAACAAAGATTCTTCTTAGAGACACCTGTTCTTTAATAACAAACTGCTTGACTAATAAAATTTAAAAAGATGAATACGTTAAGGAATAGGACTTTATTAGTCATGCTCTTCATAATTAGTTTATATATGGAGACTTCGGCACAAGATATCGCCATAAAGACAAATGGTCTTTATTGGCTTACCACGACCCCCAACATTGGAGTAGAGCTGGCTATCAGTCGAAAGGTAACACTAGATCTTTCCGGGGCTTACAACCCTTGGACGTTTAAGGATGACAAGAAGATGCGTCTCTGGCTCGTGCAACCAGAGCTTAAATATTGGTTTTGCGAGAAATTCGAGGGGCACTTCGTTGGGCTTCATCTGCATGGAGCGCAATATTTCGGCGGGTTTAAGGATAAACGATATGATGGTTATTTGGCAGGTGGAGGATTCACGTACGGATATGACTGGATCCTCTCCCCCCGCTGGAATCTAGAGACTGCCATCGGACTAGGCTATGCCCGGTTGTGGTATAAGGAAAGCGACCGGATCCTCTGCCTGAAATGCTATGAGAATAAGCATAAGAACTATTTCGGCCCGACGAAAGTCGCCCTTTCCCTTATTTATAACTTTTAAATGACAAAACGATGAATATTGGCAAACGATATATATGGATCCTACCGGCCTTGGCCGTCCTTGGGACATTGGAAGGATGTGCCACCGCACGGCCGGGTACAGAGAAGAGAATACTCGTCTCCCCGGACTCATTAACGCTAACCGCGGATATGGAAGGACGTGCCGACGTGGAAGTGGTCTTTCAGCTCCCGGGGCATTACTTGTCAAAGCGCGGCAGGCTGGTTATCACGCCCCAATGGATAAAAGGGAAAGAGACCGCATCCGAATACGTACCGATTGTACTAGATTCCCCTATCTATACAAAAAAGATGGAACGTAGGGAGAAACTGGATAAATACACCGACCCATACGCCGATATCCGGGAGCGGGTAGAGCAGACCTCAAGCCCCATCAAACGCCCCTACCGGCAGTTGGTGGAGCTACCTGATGGCACAGACGAGATGCACCTCGTGGCGGTAGTCTCATCAGACGGGTGCGGGCAGTGCACGGGGATCGATACGATCGACATGGCCGTGGTTCGCCGTCCCGAACCGGTAGTGGTAGAGCCTACCATCGAGTTGGCATGGATGGAACCGGAGTTCGTGATCCGCCCGAAAGTAATAGAGGGCAAAGGGGTGGCCCACCTGCAATTCGTCATCAATAAATCAGAGATAGAATACGCGCTAGGCAATAACCAAGAGGAGCTGGAAGGCATGACACGCACGCTGGCCCCACTTCTTGGGGATACCTTGGCTACCGTCACCTCCTTTACGATTACGGGTATGGCTTCCGCCGACGGTTCGCTTGCCTTCAACACCACCTTGGCTCGCGATCGGGCCAACGCCGCCAAGGAGTGGCTGGTGGAACGCTTCCAGATCGGCGAGACCGTACGGCGCTTGATCCGTGTAGACTCGCGGCCGGAAGGCTGGGAACCTGTATTAGCCGCCATGACCGCCGCCGGAAACCCAGACTCTACCGCCGTGAGAAAGATACTCGACACCTATGCCGCTGCCGGTGATGACGTGCAAGAGCGTTATATACGCCGCCTGCCTTGCTGGAACACGATAAAGAAGAATCATTTGCAGAAAGATCGTAAGGTGGAATACGCGTACAGCTATACATTGCGTAGCTTCACTACGGACGAGGAGCTGCTCGATATGTACCGGAAACGTCCCGATGCCTTCAACGAGGAGGAGTTGCTACGGGTAGCCGCCTTGGCAGAGTCGCCCGCGGGGAAACGGGAGGTTTACCAAACGATACTGCGCTACTTCCCCCACTCGAAGGTAGCGAGAAACAATCTCGCCTTCCTTTACGTGCGGGAGGGCAAGGAGCAAGAGGCCAGGGAATTGCTGGGAGTATCCGAGAAATTGATCATTAAGGAATGATGAGGATGAAGGAAAGAGAGAGAAATAAAACGACGTATGTCTTGCTAGTCATGGCCGCGTGGCTCTACCTAAGCTCCTGCGTACGCGATGAGATAGCGCCTTGTCCGCCCCTAAAGGTTATGATCGGTATCGAGGATAAAAACTATGCCAATATAGATGCCGTGGAGAAGGCCACGGGATTGGAGCATCGGGTGGACGAGACCAAGTCCTTCCGCTCCTATATCCAGAAGCTCTTTTATATAATGTACGAGGCGGAGACCGGCAAGGTGGTACTGACAAGGCATCTGCACGATGTGCAGGGCGACGCTTTCCGGGCCACGGGACATATTCCCGAGGATCTGCCTTTCGGCAAGTACGTGTTGGTGGTATGGGGAAATATCCTCGATGAGGCCCCCATCCTCGCTGAGCGAGATTACCGCGTGTACAATCTGCACATGGGCGAGATAGAGGGCTTCGATACCTACATGACAAGCGACACGATCCTTTACGACGAGGCGCACTACAATTACGAGGTAGACCTAAAGCGCGTCAAGGGAAAGCTCATCATACAGGTCTCGAACCTGCCGAGCGACATCTGCTGTTCGGAGAAGGAAGTGAGCGGCGTATCCTCTTACGTAACCGATCAGTTCAATTACGCAAGAAGTACTGTCGTGCGCACCTTTACCAACTGGAAACCGGGGGATGACCCCGTATCGAAAACCGTGCTCTCCCCCTCCCTTGAGGATAAGGGCACACAGGTAAAGATCCAGTTTTATGACGACCCGCAGAGGGAGATAGCCGGCATCGTTCCACCGCCAGCCAACGTGACGATGGAGAGAAACAAGCTAACCCTACTAAGGTATGTGTACGACAACGGGAAGTTTACCATCTTTATATTGATAAACGATAACTGGACGAAACTCCATATTATGGATATAGAATAATACAATCACACTTATATGATGTTTAATTTAAATTTTATCACAATGAAAAAGAAGTATTTCTTAAGCGCTATCGCCCTATGTGGCTTGATGACACTCGCCTCTTGCGGAAGCGATGACGACCCTATCCCTGAAAAAGGTGGAGACAACCAGGAAACAGCTGCCGGAGAGCAGGTAATCGTACTTGATATGCAGGACACGGATGTGCTGAGCACGAAGTCTCGTCCTTTATATAGTACTACGAATCAAGGATCAGAGAAGGTTACAGACGTGAAGTTGTTGGTGTTTCAATCGACAGCTGATGGGAACAAGCTGATAAAAGTGATCTCTGTCCCCAACTGGAACAACACTTCCTCTGACTATAATTACGGTCGCAAAAGGACTATTAAATTAACAGGGAATGATAAGATCGATAAAACTCTAGGCACTATCACTATCGTTGCGGTAGGACAGGATGAGACAAAAGATCTGATCCCGGCTCCTTTCCAAGTGAATGGCAAAACTATACCCGCATTGGCAACCGGAGCAGGCTTAACAGAGAATGCTATTTGGAACGCCGCCGCAAAAGCAGGCGAAGGCCTCTTGAAAACAGATGCGGTTACTTATCCTACGTATGAGAAACTTTCAGTAAAAGACAATAAGGCAGCCTCCGTTGTCAGCGAAATCTTCTCCGGTCAGTCTAAGCCCGTACAAATACAACTAGAGGGAGGTTTCTCTACCACTGTATTATTGAAACGTCAGGTAGCCGGTGTATTAGGATACTTTAGCCGTATTCCGGCTTATGTCAAAGAAGGAACTGATGGTGCCTACAAATCTGTTGGAGCGATTCGCTTAGTCTCTTCCGCACGTAACACACAAGTGGACTTGACCACTCAATTGGATCAACAAACCGATGATACTACGAATGGTACAAAGCTGGAAAGAGTTATGAATGGATTTTCAGCATCAACGGCTACCGCTGACGCTCATTTCGGCATAGGAGAGACGACCAAGCGTACGAAAGACGCTTATACCATTTATCAGATAGATTTGACAAAGTGGTTTACAGGCAGCTATACTACGGATAACACAAAAGGTCTCTGGGAAAACAGCAAGGCTTTAATTACGACGGATGAAGGTGGAGCCAAATTAGACGTCCCCTTATTGGGAGCCTCCGAAGGTTGGGTGAACGGTATCAAATCAACAAACGACTTTCCTACCGTAGCTACAGGTTCCGTATTGGCCGGTGAGTTTATGATACCTATAGCAAGCAATATCGCCCAAAACACACCTACTCTTGAATTACAATTGTTAGACTCTATCGCAGCCAATGTACTGAAAACTTGGACAGTTAAATTGGACGCTGTTTCTCAAGATCCTACAGCAGGGGATGGAGATAAGGTGTATAATATCTATCGTAACCACTTGTATCAACTAGGTCTTCGTGGCAAGGGCGATTCTCCAGAGAACCCGGGTACCGATCCCGATAAACCACAACCGTTGGATAAAGATCAAGAGTTGGTAATCAAGATCAACGACCGGTGGGAATTTATCCACGATATGGAGATTGAATAATTATCAATAGCAGTTATTTTTATCAGGGCTTCCCTTTTCCGCTTCTTGCGGTGGGGGAAGCCCTTTCTTTACGAAAAGGAGCGATACTCGCGGAATAGCAAAATGACATTTTGTAATCTGAAGTCCCGGAGAATCGCTTTTACCGTACCCAAGTACGTCTCGTTCCCAAAAACGAGAGAAAAAAACAGCAATCACCTAGCCATTAATCCTTTACCGAAAAACGGCCTTTTGTTCTAGCGAAAACAATTCATGATAATTCATATTTATCCTTACAATCGCAGTCGTTAGGAGGTAACAATGCCCATTATAAGGAGGCTTCGATGCCCATTATAAGCAGGTGTGTAGCCCATCGCGACCGTATGTGTAGGCCAACGCGACTATACGTGTGAGTTTACGCGACTATATGTATGGGTTTACGCGACCATATGTGTAGGTTGATAGGCGTATTTTACTCAAAAAACAGGGCTTTTCGAGTAAAAACAAGCATTTATTACCCATTCCGATCCCTAGGCATTCTCTATTTAACCGTTCCCAAAACAAGGGCATGTCACAAAAAAGAGCATATTCCTGTTAAATAGCATCCATATACGCCATCTTACTTTCCTAGCGGCAAGTTGACATCGCCCTCCCAATTCGGGTTGATAGATCGCATTGTTGTTAAAATAACATTATATACAATATACATACTGGCATATCTTGTTTATTCTGCGTATTTTCGTACTAAAATATTTTGAATATGGAAACAACTGGTTATTTAAAACAGAGGAAAGCCGTGGATATCCCGGTTGATGCGATTCGCAGCTTAGCTATAGCTGCCGCCGCAAAAGGTATCAGCTTGAAAAAATACATGGAAAATATAATTTTAGAGCAGGCGAATAACATAAATGCGGCCTTGGGTAACCCAAGCCCATCAGGAGATCCTTATTTTTCAGATGAACGGAATGTAAAACGCATTCTTCATTCCAGTGAGCAAGCGAAAGCTGGAAAAGTGACTACCGTCAGAGAAAAAAGCGATCTATTAAAACTATTGGAAGGATTATGAATTATAGTTTGACCTATACAGATGATGCGCTGGAAGATATCCGCTTATTGAAAAGAAACGAACCACTGGCATACAAGAAACTGAAAAAGTTGCTCATAGAGCTAATGGAACATCCGGAAACCGGTACAGGCAAGCCGGAAGCATTGAGGGGTAATCTTTCCGGCAAGTGGTCACGACGGATAACGGATAAACACCGTTTGATATACGAAATACGAAATGATCATATTGATGTGCTTGTTATCAATACGTATGGTCATTATAATGATAAGTGAATACTTTTTTCTTCAGACTGTCTCAATTTTACTTCCCTAGCGGCAAGTTGACATCGCCCTCCCAATTCGGGTTGACGGAAACTTGCAATATGTATTCCATGGTGACCAAACTCTGGTAGTCTCCCTTGATGCGGTAGTAATTGTTGCGCAGGAAGCATACCCGGAAAGGGTTGACGGGAGCAGGCTGGTCCGGGTCATCGGGATCAGGGTTGTCGGGCTTGCCGGGGATAATGCCGGTACCGTTGCCCCCGTCGTCCGGCAGGGAACGCAGCTTGGGAGCGTCGGAGTTGCATTCCTCATCCTTATCTTTCAGGCGCAGGCTGGTATATTCTTCCCTTCCCGATCGCGTAGTGACCCGCAAGCTGAGCGAGGTACATACCGGAAGGAGGTTGGCACCTACGATATGAGCGCTGTCGCCCATAACCTCGTCAGTCCATGTATCCTCCCCTTCCATCAAAGAGTCCACCCCGATCACGTAATGCTTATAACTCCCGTCTCGCTTCATATCGTAAGGAGAAAGGAAGTCCGCGTAGGTACGTGCGTTCACGGTCGTATGAATCGAGTCCGCCAGCAGCTCCACCTTCCGGATAGAGTCCGGCATATTCCCGAGCCTCAGCTCGATACCCGCCACGCAGCGGTAGAGCCAGCCGGTCAGCAAGGCCCGTCCCTTATCTTGATCGATCCGCTCGTAAGTAAAGAGAGTATCTCCCCCGGCATACTCCTCCCCGCTACCTCCGTAAACCACCGTGCCGAAGAACAACTCCGGAGTCTCCAGCTCCGGCTCGTTCACCAGCGAGAGGCGGGTATGGTCGAACCGGTCGCCCTTACGCTCGAACCATTCCCGCTCCCCCTTCGCCTCCGAGTAGGCTACGGCATTGATGCGATACTGGTGGTTTTTCCGCAAAGAGACACGTCCCTTGGCGGTAAAGAAGGGGAAAGAGGACTGACGCTGGCAAGGCAGTACCTTCCCGGCGTTGTCCGGGCTCAGGTAGAAACCCTCCTCGTTGTCGGCATATACGCCATCCGCCTTCCGCTCGTACACGTAAAGGGCCACACGGTCCACGTACACCTCCCGGGCATCCACCGCCGGTTTGGTAGGCTTCCCGTCCACGTCGCCATACGCCTTGGTAAGCGCGCTTCCGGAAGAGAGCAAGTTGAAAGATATGGGTATTTCTATCGGTTCCGAGGCATCCGTCGCCTCGTCCTCCGGTGAGCAACCACCGGATATGCCCCCCAGCAGGAGGAGTAATAAGCTATATTTTACAAATCGTCTCATTCGTCTTCAGATATGCTATAAGGGAGGATCAGAAATAGGCTATTTTCAGCGTCTCGCTCCGTCCGTCCTTGAAATATATTTTGATGATATTGACACCTCTGACAGCAGATAGGTGATACTCATCCGACTCGAATCGTGCCAAGCCGCCCAGCTTCCCACTCTCATTGAAAAGCTCGCAGCGGCACATCGTTTCCGAGGATGACCGCACGACCAGCCGGTCGCTCCCCGCCTCCCGGTAGGCATACACCTTGGCGGGCGAGGCGGTAATCCCTTCGTTCGCGGTAGGCGAGGCACCTTTTAAGTAGAAACGCCCTACGTTGGTAGTCAGCTTGCCAAGGCGTACCACGTTCTCCCTGCCTCCGTCCAGCGGGTAAGAACGAGGCGTGTCGAGATCCTCCAATGTCCACCCGTCACAATTCTCCGGCAAGAAGAGAGACAGCGTCACGTCGCTTCCTCCCGGTTCCGCCACATAGAATCCTAGCGGGATCTGCCCGCCCCGGTTACGTTGCTGTATGTCGAGCGCCTTCTCGCCGGCAAGGGTAAAAAGCGTTATGGGAGGCATCGCCCCGCAGTCGATCAGTATCTCCGCATCTTCCGCTTCCCGGAAAGCGTCGTATGCCGCCGCAGAGAAACGGAGTAATGCCCACGATTCGGCACTACCGACGGAGGCTTTCAAACGTATCGAAGCCTGATCGACCCCGGTTAATACCCTACTTGTACTTTTCAAACCGTTCCCCTTACCCGGAACGGATTTCAGCATCGCTTCGGTAAAACTGACCTCGCAAAGTTCGTTCTCCGTCTGATCGTTCGTCGTGACGAAAAAGGACTGTGTGGGGGCAATAGCCGGATAACCAGCCACGCTGCCGGGCTTGGCCACAAGCAGACCTTCCGCATCATCGGTGGCGAAGATCAAGGAATTGCTGCCAGTGCCGTCGTACACCTTCACCGAAGTGAGGTGCGTGTTTTCTTTTAGAAATTCCTCCACGTCGATATGCGCCATAAAGGGATTGGCTATCAAGTAAGTCTTGTTCTCGTAGCCAATATTCCTCACCCGTTGTTTCACGGGGAAATGGGTAGAGCCATCCTCTCCCTCATGAATGAAGCGTCCGATATAAGCGGGATCTCGCCGCATCTGCTCCTTCACGTCAAGGACATTCCCTTCCGGATCCATATAATGGTAAACGGCATGCTCCTTGGGGAAGCGGAAGGTATAAGATTTATTTATGTCTCCCTCAGTGTTATCCGAAGGCTTTGCGTGATGTACCCATACCGAGAGGGCGTAGCCGTCCGCATTGTCGTAATAGGCCGCCAGCAAATTGGCGGGTGTCGTCCAACGGGTCTCCCCCGGATATACGGTCTCTCGCCCGCCGGAAAGCAAGCGGTTGTAGGTGGTAGATTCCCAAAGCCGCTGATAAACGGTAGGATAGATCCGATTGGCAGGTGCGGTACCCTCATTCCACACAGCAAAGGTATCAGGTTTGGCGGCATCACTCCGCAACATAAACCAGTCGCCGGAACGGGTCTCCTTCAGCGGTACCGCCACCATATAATACCGGTTAGGCTTCAAGTCTATTTCCACCCATGCCTTTTGATAGGTCAGCCGGTGGGTATTCACCACCTCCGCGTCCGGTTCGAAGTGAATGTAGCGGCAACCGTTCAACGATCCCTCCTTCAAGTCCGGATAGCGATCAGCCCCCGCCGGGATAACCACGTCCGTGCAAGTCCACGGGGCACCCCGGTCCCAATTATCCCAACGGTTCCAATCGGCATTATTCGCGGAGGTTGAGGATGTCCATTTGGTACGGTTCGGATGAACCGTGATATACAAATCCGGAGCCTCCAATCCTTCTGTCTCCGGGCTTAGTTTAATATGAATTAACGCATTTTCAAACGCTTGCTTAGGCTTTCCCAAATCCCATAGGAAATCCCCGGTCTCACCCGTAGAAAAGGTTTTTTCAACGAATCCCAAATCATTCGATTCCACCGAATATTTCGAGTTCGGCACTCCAACGCCACTCAAAAAGACATTCTCGCCCAAACAAATATTCGATGGCCCGAATACAGTCAATGACTTCGGGTCTTCCAAGCAATCCGGGATACCGTTACGATCCACGTCATCGCGTACGGCCACGCCATAGATCTTCGTTCCTTCCGACAATCCCACGAGGCCGGCGTTGGTGATCCGTATCTCGTCGTACGTGGCGGTTGGCGTAACAAAAATGTACTGCTTATCTCCATAACCGATCGCATCTACACCCACAACGCTCCAATTATCCACATCCGTGATAAATACCCCCTCACGATAAAGAGAGATATTCAAAGCCCCGGCTACTGTCGCCACCGCCAGATAGGTCGTATTATCCATCACGACACAAGCCTGATGACTCCGATCCATCAAACGCCCCAGCCGGACAGACACCTGCCATCCGGAGCCAACGTTCACGCCTCCAATAGTAGCGCATGTATTCTCCAGATCATCGTCCAATACATTTTCAAGGTTCGACATCACCGTACCGACCGTAGCCACACCTACAAATCCCGTATAATTATAATTAATGAAGCCCCCAAGGAATCCGTATTGATCGGCGTGCTTCCACAAGCCAACGGATCCTCATAACACCGATCCTCTACGCGGGAAATATATCCCCCATAAATACGGATCGTGGACAAGCCCAGCGTAAGTACCCCCGACTTCCAAATCGTCATCTCATCAAATTCGATTCCCGCAGGAACCGTAACTCCGTATCGAACTTTGGCCATCTGGTTTTTCCCAGCCAACCCTAACGACAAAACATTCGTATTCTCAATCACTTTCTCCAGAACCTTCTTCCCTTTATTATACAAACGGATCTGGAAGAACTGCAATAAGTTCAAATCTAGCACCTCCGAAGACATCTCCATGACGAATCCCACCTTCTTCTCGGATTTCCCATCGTGCAACAGCCGTCCATCCGTAGTCTTGATACCGGCTATCATCAAATTGCTGGCCAAGCTAAGCCCGCCGACATATTCGGCATACGTATCCATATCCGCATCCGTAATACGCTCCTTATTCTTCACATTGCTCCACGATAGCAAGCTGCCGCTACTCTCATGTATTTCCGTTGATAATGTGACTGTATCCCCCGAAATCGGTTTCCGGCATTCCTCAGAGACGATATGCTTATTATTTCCGCGTGTCAGCGTGATCGTGTCCTTGCAGCCACATTCCGCTTCTACCGCTATAATATATTCCCCGTTTACATTCGCTTTCATCCCGCTAATCGTACAAGACTCGCTCTTTGCACCATCAACAACATCCAAACTCGCGCTCTCTCCTGCCGGTTGACCTATAATTTTCCATGTAGACGGTTTGGAGGCGAACATCTCGAACGATGTTACTCCCGATCCGATATAGCAATCCATCGTAGTTACCAAATCCTTATGATGAGGAACAACGGTTGGCTCACAAATAAAACCGTAATAGAACTCACGCCCACCTAAAGCAACTTTAAGCCCGTTTATATTCAAGGTTGCCTCGTTGAAATCCCTCGGGGCGGTGATCGCTACCTTCGATGTTCCTCCGGTGATCAACCCCAGCCCTAAGACCGAGGCTTGCAACAAGACCTCGTCGCTTAACCCGGTTCTGGTATCCCTTACCGTTATGCTGGAGTTCGCCCCTATGGTTATGTTTAGCAATCCCAGATCCTTGAAGACAAAGCCCACCTCGGTTCCTTTGGGAAACATTTTATCCGGCAGCCAAGATAAAGTGACCGAGGCTCCAAAGTCTAACAAAATTTGCGGCTGCGTCGCGTGATTGTTTAAGTCCTCATCTATAATACGATCTTTGTCCGCTATATTTTTCGAATTAGAACCTGTAGAAACCTTTATATCAGAGATGTTATTCGTGGTTAAAGTCTTTTCCTGAGCATCACCTACAAAAGCATACCGAATTTTGAACGTATTCGCCACCTCTATCTGCACTCCACCTTGCATCAACCCGATCTCATCAAACTCACCCGGTGCCGTAGCAGTCAGGAAAGTAACCCCTTCCTCACCCCCCGGAATCTGGATTAGTCCCAGATCCAGAAGCCCCGCTTGCTGTCCTTGATCCACCGGAGCGGAGCCTACCATTTCGTTATCCTTATAAAAAAAAATCGATACGTTCTCTAATATGTCCAAGGTCAAGACGCTATTGCTTCCACCTGCCTGAATGCAAAAGCCAGCCTTTGTATCTTTGGGATAGTAATATTTCGTATCCTTGACCCGGATACCCGGATCCAAGATAGCACCCACGTTCGCTACGCCCACTACCGTAGAATAGTTCTCCAAATCTTCATCCACCACATTTGCTTGATCTACATTGCCGGTTCCAACTTTTACTACATTGATAATGGTATTGATCAAACAGTCATTCTGTACCAAAGCTTTTCGTGGAAAGCGCGGATTTTGGACTCTCTCTTTCGCACAAGTTTCTTGTATGCCACACAATAGACAGACGAGGATCAGCGATAAACCAACGATTTCCTTCCAAGCAGCCTTCATCGTATATCTTTTTGTTTTCATAACTTTCTCTATCTATGTTTCTCAACCTTCCATTCCGAATTGATTTGCAAAGCATCATCCGCCGACAAGTCCGGTACGCCGACCGGCAAGGTGATCGTTTCTCCCGTACCGTCACCGGCAGGAGCGTATTTATACGCCTTAAAGGCATCCGCCTTCAACAACTCGATCATGGCAGCCCGTAAATCCACCACCTCTTCATCTGTCCATGCGGGTGTTCCCTCTCCCACCTTCGGTAACATCTCCCGTAGCGGCAGCAAGGTATTTATATCGCATACCATTTCAACGGATATCGGGTTGGCATTGCCCAAGCAATCCAGCGAATAGATCGGACGGTATGTGACCTGATACCATTCGTTCCCTCCTTGGTTGGTTTGCAGAGGCTGCGTCAAGGTGTGATCCAGAGTCGTTCCATCCGAGGCATACCAGTTGATCGCCATGATCTTATTCTGCCCCGGCAACCCGTAGCTGATCAGCGAGAAGCCCTCGAACCGGTGGGAGAATCCTTGCAGTTCCGAGATATATGTCGTATCGACCGGCATGCGGGCGGAGGTGGAAAGCCCTGCTTTCGCTGTCCGGTCCAAGAATATCCGATCCACTCCGGAGCCAGAGTCGTATACGACTTCCGCCTGTGTTGTCGGGGTCTTATGGTCTGCGCCCATCCGCCAAGATTGTTTCCAAAGGGTCTGTATGGAATCGTTCCGCAAGCTTGTCTCAAGAAGAGAACGGACCAAAGGGATGACATGCTTGCTTGACAAGACGGAGATAATCGGGGTAGGATCTTGATCTAGATTCCGGGAAATAGTAAGCATTCCACCCGCATATTTCCCATACTTGGCAGCAGTCTTGACGGAGTCCGTTTTGGATGGATCGGTAGGTGTCCATTTCTTCTGTTCTGCGGAGAAAGCCTCCTCCATCTTCTTTAAAAGGTCTGTCGTGGAACCCTTTGCCGAATTAAAGATATGGGCATCCGTTCCTCCCATTATCAACTTCGAGTATAAGGGGATAAGGGTCGGCTGGAAATAGGTCTTCACCGTATCCGGGATCACGACCTTTCCCTCCGTATCCTTTATAGTCATGTCCCACTCCGGAAGTCGTTCGGTAAAGAAGTCCGTGCGCGTCACGACCCGTTGGAGCAAGACCGGGCAGTTGTAGGGATGATCGCGATCCGCTTCTTTATCCGCGCCGTTTACCGATGTGGTGAAAAGGTAAAACATATCCGAGTCGGTGAAGGGTCGCGCAGGAAGTTGCAGGTAAGCGGTACTAAAACTCTCAGCCTCCCGCAAGGGGCACCAAAGCGTACCGTTTGGCGTACCATCGGCAGTCCATTTTACGATGGAGGAATCAATATTCGCCACGAACACGACCTTATAATCCATTCCCTGTTCCAAGGTATCTTTCAAAGCCTCCCGCTGCCCCCAAGTCATAGTCTCCCGCTTCAACGGCCACTTCGTATCCTTAGAGATATCGGGGATTTCACGGCGTTTCAGCAACATGCTCTCCTTACTTTTCCCATCTTTCCCATACAGCAGGTAGGTAAGGGAAGAGATACGTTGGTTGGCGGGCTGGTCTTGATGGATGCTACGGGTAGAGGTTCTTGTACCCTCGAAGGTATAGTCGATGACATAAGTTCCTTCGATCGGCCGCATATCCCGCCCGTCATCGATCGCCTCGGGTTCGCAAGAACAGAAAGCCCCTAACGCAAAAAATGTGTATATATATAATAATGTGTATATTCTTACCATGCTCTTTCCTTTTTGTCTTGTTATTAATGCCATCCGTTCCAATCATCGCCGGGCACGTCTATCTCGGCCTTATCGTCGAAACCGGCGTAGCGTATCTCGAACTCATTCGAGTGCATACCGTTGAAAAGCACCTTGGTCCGTATGTTTTTTTTGATTAGGACCGGGGCGTTATTATCGTTTTGCAACGTGAAGGACTGAGGTTGATATTGATCTTTACAGATGACAGAGACCGTAACACCTTTCAGTTCCCCCGGCAAAAGAGCGATCTTAAAGACCTGCCGGGTGTTTTGCGCCACAGGATCATCGGCATCGAGGTTCCATTCGAAGATAAAGCTATGTGCCCCCTCCTCTACCTCCGTCAACACATCGTCTACCGTATTATCGCGGATATAGAAACGCTTTACGGGATGAACAAGATTGAGTTTTATAGATGTCACCGGATGCTCGAACTGGTCGGCAGGGATTCCCATATCGAGGATCAGCTCGCCGGTTACCCGAGTAAGGGTCACGTCTTCCGTTGATGGGTTCACCGGGTCGATCCAGCGGTCGATAATCTTACGGTAGACGGCTAGGTCCTCGCTCTGCGCCTTCTTCAAGTTCTTCACTTGATAATCCAATACGGGAGCGTAATCGACCATCAGCTTGTTGAAATCGTGCTCGGTCGGGGTCTGGCCCGGGGTTTGGGCTTGAAACAAGGCAGCACCCATTTCTTTATTTATCGCCGGCACACAGACAAAGGCGAATTTATACCATTGCCCGAATAGACCTTCCAACTGATACCGTCCTCCGGTGATATCATAGCGAGAAGAGAGCGCGCAATGCAACTCCTCCTTCCCATCTACGGTTGTATGCTCCGGCATTCGCTCAGCCAGCAGCAGGCGAGTGAATTGCTTGTCGGTGATAGCCACGGGTGTTCCGCCATCCTCGGCGGCACGGGTCGTGAGAAAGAAGGTGGCCCGCGCTTCCGCATCCGCATCCAACACCTCATTCGAGCAGCCTGCCGCCCAAAGACAGCAACCGCATAATCCGCTATAAATAAAAGCACTTATCTTCATACGCGATCATTTGTTTAATTCTTAATTACCTTTAGGCATGATTTCCTCTTCCTCATCATCCCAGCCGGGATCATTGTCTACATTTCCATCCGATCCACCCGAATCGGGGCCCTTCCACGCATTTTTGCGACGGCAGCAAAGCACGTTCAAGTAGCGGGAACGCAGGTTGAGCGACTTCTTGCCCGTCGTCAAGTTCACGAAGTACACACGGCCTACGGTTTCTCCGGCCGGGTCAGCCACCGAAGGCGTGGAGGAATGCAGATTGCCTGTCCCCGTTAACCCCTCTACCGAGCCTCTGTATTGCACATCATAGCAATCATCCGCGCCTCCGCCTATATGTCCGCTCAAAGCCAGAAGCTCATTGGCCGCCGGCAGATACCAGACGATCTCGTTGTAATCGATCTTTCCGTTGCCATTGCGGTCACGATTCTTTCCCAATGCGTAACCCAACGCTATATACGGGGGAATACCCTCTTTATAGGCGGGTTCTACGCCCCATTTATCCCCATTGAGTGCCACGTCATATAATTTACGCGTATTTGAAAGCCCATCCCATTGCCCGGAAGCGATCAAATCATCCGTGATAAAGCTCCAATATTTCTCGAACCCCCACGCGATGTTGTTTTTTTCAAACACCCGCTCCACGTAAAAGGTATCTTGTACCTCCTTCATCGTATGTACGTCATATTTAATATGGCAAATCACCATTTGGGCGGGATATTGCTTGATGACGACCTCTTTTCGTTCGTCTCCGCTCTCGAAGATGACCTTGCCTTCGCGTATCCCGAAATAATCGTTTTCCGTAGGATTGTCCATTTTCGGCACATATTCATCCGTATGAATGTATATATACTGTAGTCCCCCTTTGCCGGTCATGCGGAAAGAGGCCTGATCTTCCCTGTTACCGCCAGCCATCCGAGGTACATAAGCCAAAGAGTTCGACACTTCCAGCCAAGGGGTAGAGTCCGGCTCCGCCACCCGTGCGGTCCAGTCGTTCATCGAATAAAGCAAGAGTTGTAAGGCATTCGGGTGGGCATCCAAAACTTGTGCGGTATCTCCAAATATCGCCAAGTCATCAATACCTCTGAAACTTACACGTGTATCAAGATTTTCTATATCATAGATTCGTATCTGATAGACGTAATGATGGTTTCGGAGTACGTTATAATCCTTATAATTGTCTTTTCCCAAATAAATGGAGTACACAGCCTCATAAGCGCCACCGCCGGCTTTGGTATAAATTCCTTTGATCGTGAGATAAGAGGCAAGCGGGCGGCTTGTCGCATGCCCTTCACCATTTTTCGTTCCTTTATAGATTTGTTGATAATACCGGTAGAGGTCCGGATAACCCTCGGGAACGTCCTCCGTATTGTCTATCAAGCCTTCTAAATCCCGCCAGTTCTCCGGTTTATCTTCTACCCCTCCCTGCCGGTTCTCGAACATCCGGAACGAGGCGGCATAATCCGCGCCTGTACCGCTTTGGGTATCGAAAGCGACCGGGGTAGACGGATGATACAAATCACTATTATGTGCTCCTTTAACGTTATCATATCCATAGTCATTCTTGCAGAAATTCAACGTATCCTTATCTCCCTCCGTGTCCTCAAGCAGCCTACTGCCCATCGGGATATTATGCATAGACAACTCGCTGACGATAAATTTATCGCCCGGATCTGTCGGTTGGAAAAAAATATCGAAATCAAATTTCGCAGCCAAACGCTTTACCTCTATAGTATATTCTTTTGCTAAAGTCGCCCCGTAGTCTATTTTACAGAACCCACACATAACATATTTGCCCGTATAGGCCCCGTCCGGCTTTTCTATCGTGATATTTCGTGTTCTCAAAGCCTCTACCGTTTGTACCTTATCCCATGCTACAACACTTGTATCCGCCAGATTACAAATAGCATAAACACGCTGATGATGAACCTCATCCGCTGTTAGGTAGAGACTGACAACATCGTTATCATCGATTAGTTGTTGATATGCCTTGTCTTGTAACGTCCAAGACGCAGGCACATTCTCTGTTCCCGTTTTTTTATAAACCAATAAGGTCACGTTCTCAATCGCCTCCTCCGATACGTTGTCTCCGGCACGGGTCTGGATCACGGAGGCATCGCTCACTTGCAAACGGACAGATACTCTTCCCTCCGAAAAGTCTCCATCCGGCCTCACCCAGTCGCAATCGCTTTCACAACCGCTTCCTAACAGGCAACAGGTGATTAATAATGTTAGATATTTATAGATCCGCATACCTTTCTGTCTTTTTAGTTCATCCCACATGCCGGACGTAAATAGAAGTTATTCCCGCCACGTTTTTTACCATCTTCCTCATACCTATTATTTTTAGCATTCCAAATATAGGCTCTTGAATTAGAATAGTGCGCGATAGTGACATTCGATGACCAATACGCATCTTTTATATGATAACGTTCTTTATTATCAAGAATCGTTTGATCATTTAAAAACCAGTTCAATTCATCCTTTGCCGGCAAATACCAGCCAGCTACTTTTTTAACGATTTTACCCGAAGCAGCGTCGTAGGTGTATCTATCTTGAGAGACTTTTTGTATCGCAGATCCCACAAAACCGTTATCGGCAGCTCCACCTTTTACAGCTTCCTGATAATTTGTATACCCGTTGTCTGATACAGAATGGTCAAAACCTCTCCCGAAAATTTGAGAAGGGGGAGATTCGTAATACCCCCAATCAGAAGTGCTGTTGTCTGCCGTCACACGCCCTGTCGTAATAGACCGCTTTGTCCCCCAATTGAATCGGCTGAAACCACGGGCTTTATCACCTGTACCAACAATAATGGCGTTGTACTGTCGGGCAACCAATATTTGCTCTGTACCTTCTTTTTCTTTCCCAGTTGTCGCATCCTCTAATGACACGATTCGTATCTTTACCGTACGTATTTCCTCACCTCCTAGTTTGACATAATCGGTAAGCACAAGCGGAATCATATTTTTTGTGGTCACAGAGGATTTATATTCCTTTTTGTAAACCTCCTCCGATTCCTGAAGAAACAACATATTCGACTCTTCATCTATAATTGTAACCTTCCAAGGATCCTTTAATATAGAAGGGTACACCCGTAAGCGGATCGTATTCGTTCCCATGCAATCGAATATATATTTTTCCGCATCATAGATGCCTCCGCTTTCATTCACCAACGCAATCGTAGGGTTTATCGGTACGCCGGGAAACTCTACGTCTACGGTATCCCTCTCCCAGCCTGTCACCTTCAAGCTCAGCTTCGTGCCCGCCAGACTTTCGGGGTAATCGCCGTCGGTATTATCATCGCTGCTCTTTTGCCCGATATGGTAGATCACGTTCGGGCGGATAGAATATTGTAAACGCTCATCACCGGTAGCCTCCTCCTGTACGGCAGGGAAGGATTTAAGAACGACCTCTTCCGCACCTTCCGCGGGGTCATCATTCACCGAGTTGGTTATTTTGCCTAATACATCTACCACCAAGGTAGAATCCACAGCGGTCTTTTCATTGCGGATAGGCAGCAGATAGGCTCCCATCAAGATCGTATTCGGGAGCCTTGAGGGTTCCCCTTTTTTCACATCGATCTCGTATAAGTTTTTATCCCCTTGTCGCCCATATCCGGTAAGATCGAAACGGGCAAGGATATTCCCGTCAGACAAACGATCCGTTCCAAAATCGAGGGCGTCTTTCTCCTTAGGGCGAAGCAGGGAAACAGAGTGATTCTGGTTGGTGAAGAGGCGCAACCGGACTTGGGTGACACGATAGGTTCCATTATCCGTCAACGTATAAGGTATATCTTTTAGGTAGCAGAGTACTCCCGCTACACGCCGGCGCATCTCTATCTCCACCTCGCTCAACCCACCCCGCACGTACTCGAAAGTCTCCCATCCGGCAAACAGTTCGGAATGAGCGATGCCGTCTATCGAGATACCTTTCGCCAAGGTAGCCTTCGCCTCAGATAAAGGCTTGTTTTCTAAGGCATCGGGAAGCCCATACGTTTCCCCCGACCGGTCATCCAGCCCCACGCATAAGAGGGTATAATTGCCGCTTGGTAGGTTCAGCGAGTTTTCCAACAAGAACTCCTTGACTTGCACGGCATCCACCTTATAGTCAGCACTATCCATCGGGTTCCAATTTAAATTCTCATGTTTCACGTATTTCGCCTTTGTCATATCAGTAGTATCTCCTTGATATAAGAACACGTGTACCTCCTTCACATGATGCAGGTTGGCGGAGCTGGAAAGCGCCGTCTTCGTGGAGGCAAGGGAGCCGTTGGTGAGTTTGACAAGGATACCCTCCTTGGGGGGTTGCTCATTCTCAAAAGAGGCGTCATCCGCACAACGACAAAACATCAGTATAAATAAACAGAACACTATATAAACTCTATCTATCATCTTGATTTTAAATTCATTTTTCTTTATTGGAGTAAGCTAAAGACTGTTAACCTATTTGAGTAGCAAAATTACAGGATTACAAGAAAACCGTTTTTTCAAAAAGGAGGCATTCTTTTATGATTTCCATACGCAAAGTGAATAATGGACGCCTCCTTTTTTATATCCTGAAAAAAGAACCGGATATAATGGTTTTCAGACAAGAATCCTTATCTTTGCCTTATTGACAGCTACTAATTATTTAAATACGATGATAGACCTAACACAATTTACCCCTTGGACTCTCTTTACGGATCTTGGATTCATTTCGATACTTCTATTGGTTGGCAAATTCATACGAGTCAAGGTAAAACTGATACAACAATTATTCATCCCACCCAGCTTGATTGCGGGCTTGCTAGGACTGGCGTTCGGACCTAATGGACTGGGGTGGATTCCGCTTTCCAATGACTTAGGTACTTATGCGGCTATCCTTATCGCCTTGGTGTTCGGCGCGTTGCCTTTATCTTCCCCGAACGTCTCCATGAAAGAAGTAGCGAAACGAGTCGGGCCGATGTGGGCGTACGCTCAGGTGGGTATGTTATTGCAATGGGCATTAGTAGGCTTGTTCGGATTGTACGTGATCAAGCTGATCTGGCCGGACCTGAATGACGCTTTCGGCATTATGCTGCCGACAGGCTTTTATGGCGGACACGGCACGGCCGCCGCTATCGGGTCCGCGTTCGAGGGATTGGGCTGGGACGAGGCACGCAGTTTAGGCATGACAACCGCTACCGTGGGGGTTATTTGCTCGATCATCGGAGGTTTACTGATGGTCAAATGGGCGGCCAAGCATAAACAAACCGCTTTTATCTCGGATTTCGACGATCTCCCGGACGAGCTGAGAAGTGGGTTGCTGCCAGAGGATAAGCGGGATTCCATCGGAGAAGCTACGACTTCCTCCATATCCATCGATACGCTGACTTTCCATGTGGCCTTGGTATTTGTCGTGGCTTTTTTGGGATATATGGTTAGCCAAACCGTAAAGGTGTATTATCCGGTATTGGAGTTACCTGTTTTCAGTTGTGCCTTTATCATTGGATTAGTATTAAAGAAATTCTTCGACGCGACAACTATATCCAGATATATCTGTCCGCAGACGACCCAGAGGCTGAGCAGTTCCTTCACGGATATGCTGGTAGCTTGCGGTGTAGCGTCTATCAAGCTAGGGGTGATCGTAAAATATGCCTTGCCGCTTATCGTACTCATCATAGCGGGCGTGGCGATCGTCTGGTGCATAACATTCTTCTTAGGAAGAAGATTAGCCAAGACCTTTTGGTTCGAGCGCATGATTTTCGCTTGGGGATGGTGGACCGGCACGATGGCCATGGGCATCGCCTTGCTGCGGATCGTCGATCCGAAACTTTCCAGCAAAGCGATGGATGATTACGCGATGGCTTACCTGCCTATCGCTCCCATAGAGATCTTATTGATCACCTTCGTCCCCATCCTTTTCGTCAACGGATTGGGAGTTTGGTTGCTATTAGCCTGCTTGGTCCTTTCCCTACTGATCTTGCTACTGGCGTGGAAGATGGGATGGTGGATTACTCGCTCTTGATACTATTTACCGGGTTCTCGTTCGCCGCTTTCCAGTTCTGGAAGCTTACGGTCAATAATGTGATTACGGTTACGATCAATAAGGCGATTAAGAATACCCACCAATGAAGCGGAGTCTTATAAGCGAAGCCCTCGAGCCACATCTTCACGCCCTGCCAAGCGACCGGCGCCGCTATCACGAAGCAAATACCTACAATCCTCAGATAGGCCTTATTAAACATCAGCAGGATCTCTCCTACCGTAGCTCCATGTACCTTGCGGATACCTATTTCCTTACGGCGGTATTGAGTCTCGAACACCACTAAGCCAAATACTCCGACCAAAGAGATAATAATCGCCAGTAAACTAAAAACCGTAACCAGATCGCGTAGATTCTCCTCTTTCTGGTAAAGATGATTAAAGATCTCATCATAGAATTCGATATTAAACGGATAGGAAGGATCTAATTCTTTCATCGTCTCCTGAATGTGACCTACTACGGCATGAATGTCCGATCCGGCTTTCAAGCGGATATAAGAGATTGGCAAAGAATAACCAAAGTTTCCGACCAAGAAAGCGATATTATCCTCCCCACCACGAAGCGAGGTGAATTTCACATCGTCGGAGAAACCGATAAGATGACCGGGAGAATAGCTATCGAACGCGTCACCCACTTGCATATCCAACCCCTCCATCGCCGTACGATTGAATATATAAGACGTATGATCCGAAAGTTCGTCCGCCTTTGAGAAATCTCTCCCTTCTATAACCGGAATCCCCATCACCCGCAAGAAATTGGAAGATGCTATAATTATGAAATACTGAAAGTCCTTACCCTTATAACTACCGCCATTCGTGTTATACCCGTCCTTAGAGCCCACTTTCTCCATAGCGAAAGCTACATCCTCGATACCCGGGTTCTCTTTCAAGCGATTCACATATGTATCGTGATGCTTATCGTACATTGTCTCATTCAGCTCCACGATAGCTACCTGGTCCTTATCGAATCCTAAAGAGAAATTCCGCATATAACTATTCTGGATTTGCACAAAGCAAGCCCCGATAATCAACACGATCGAAACAACGAACTGGACACAAATCAATATCGTACGTAACTTACGCCCGGAAGGAGATAACCCGAAGCTGCCCTTCAGCACCAAGGCCGGAGGAAAAGAAGTTATATAATAAGCAGGATAAATACCCGCCAGCCAACCGATAACCAACGCTACGATGCCACACAAGAAAACGATCGGAAGATTTGAGACCAAACTCAAATCGGCCTCGATAAAAGGTAGCGCTTCCGCCCAATCCAATCCCCAAACGATAACGAGACTTACCAGCCATGCTATAAAACTAATAAGGGCTGCCTCTATCAATAAAGATCTGCGCAACAAAGTATCCGAACTACCCAATACCTTCTGCGTATTGATACTTTTGATTCGCAACGGAGTCAGAGAAGTGCTAAAGTTCGTGAAGTTAATAGCCGCGACAATGACGATCAGAAGAGCTATACCGAACAATAAGGCCGTGACTTCCTTGTTTCCGCTCCGGAATGTACCACCGTCTTGCGTCTCATTCATATAATAAATATCAGTCAGCGGAACGAGCCGGATCTGTTCTCCTTCATGGTAAATCTTCTTGAAATCAAAATGACGGTTGAAATTATCGGCAACCTCATCTGCCATGGCAGGATTATCAAGCAATAAATAACAAACCCAGTTACTTGAGCTAAAATTATTGATATTATAATCCGGATCGATCGCCGTATAGACCACGTTCCGAAGCTGCGTGTTCTCCGGGAAATCCTTATAAACCGCGCCAATCGTAAAGAGCTTAGCCGATTTAGTCCAGATATTTTCTTCCGCTCGCAACGTCTTACCAACCGCAGAGATATCTTCCCCAAACAACTTGTCAGCCAAGCTTCGGGGTACCATTACTTTCTCGGGATCTTTCAAGCAATCGATATCGCCTTCCACGATCGGGAACGCGAATATCTTCGGTAAACTAGCGTGGCAGGTTGTCACGATTTCCTTAAACCCAAACGGTTGCCCGTTTCTATCCACCGAGAGATAAACACCATTCTGGCCAAAAGAAGGAGTCAACAATGTACCCGCCTCTATATGCGGGGAAGATTGGATGACAGCCTCCACAAAGGCACGGGGTAATATTGTCCCGAAAGTACCCGGAATGGTCAAGTCCACCCTAAAAATCCGCCCGGACGTAGGATGGCAACGGTCAAAAGTCCGCTCAAAATTAATCTGTATCAAAATCACGATAAAAGCGGCGAAAGCGACCGCTAATCCCACTACATTCAAAAAGGTAGCTACCTTGAAACGTATTAATACATTGATGAAATTGCGTATGATTGTTTTCATAACTTGCTCTATTTTATTGATACTAAAATCGACCCAAAAAGAGTATTCCTTAAATAAGATGGCTGATATTCATTCGTTTCAAGATATTCAAAGAAACCTTGTTCAACGCAATTGTCTCAACCTCTTCCGTACGGAAAAACTTACTTAAACCTTCGATCTTAATCATGGCTGTATTTGTTTTAATTTATTATACTCAAATCCATCTAATAATATTCAAATAACGTGCCAAACTACATATCAAACTAATATTCAATAAATTAATTCTCAATTCATAAAACAGAAGTGTCCAATAATTGGACACCATTGTACAATTATTGGACACATACTTTTCTATGAAAACAGCAATATGATTCTACAAAAATCTTCTATTCATTCTTAATACTATGTACTGGATTCTCATTCGCCGCACGCCAGTTCTGGAAAGTGACAGTCAATATCGTGATAACCGCTATGATAGCAAAAGCGATCAAATACACCCACCAATACATAGGAGTCTTATAAGCGAAATTCTCAAGCCATCGATGTACCACATAACCGGCGATAGGCGCCCCCAAAACAAAACAAACACATAAGATTCGTATGTATGTCTTGTTAAACATCACGATAATCTCCTCGGTAGTAGAGCCTAATACCTTACGGATACCGATCTCTTTCTTCCGGTACTCACTATCGAATACGACCAAACCGAATACCCCTACCACCGAGATAAAGATCGCGATTAAACTAAATAAGGTAATCAATGAACTGAGGCTTCTCTCTTTCTCATAAAGTCCGTTCAATACCTCATCGAAGAAACGGACATTAAACGGGTATTCCGGATCAAATGATTGAAGCGTAGTCTTGACATGTTGCATAGCCCCCCGTAAGTCAGAGCCGGCTTTTACCTTTATATAAGCGTAATTAGGTTGGTTTCCCCAATTATTAGTACCCCATACAAAAAAGGCCATAGGCGTTACCTCCGTACGGAAAGAGGCGAATTTAACATCCGGCATAAAACCGACAATCTCCATACTATCTATTAAAGATCCTATCTCCAGCCCATATTCTGTCCGGGCACGTTCGTTAAAGACAAACGTGCCATAACGTTTCGCCTTATCTTCCTCCCGGAAATCACGACCTTCCGATATTTTCACATTCATCACCTTCAAAAAAGAAGGTTCAACCGGTAGACATTGGAATTGTATATCCTTATCCCGGTATTTACGTCCCCATCCCATGTATTGGTCCTGACTAGAAAGGAGCATCTCCGCATATGTAACCTCTTCGATACCGGAGAAAGATTTCACTTGGCTGGCGAAGGCATCCCGACTTTTCCGGATATTGTTATTCATATTCGTAATAATTATCTCATCCTTATCATAACCGAGAGGGGTGTTTTGCATATAATAATTCTGCAAATACATGAATGTAGCACCAATAATTAATCCGAAAGAAGCTACATACTGCACTCCTATCAATGCATTTCGTAATTGACGTCCCTTCGGAGACAAGCCAAAACTACCTTTCAACACTAAAGCCGGTGGGAAAGAAGTCATATAATATGCTGGATATATACCGGCAAGAAGCCCGGTAGCTATTGAGATAAAAGCTGTAGCCAAAACCAATCCGATATGCATTGATAACGAAATATCGGCATTTATCAATGAGGCTATTTCCGTTTTCCCTGCGATATAAACTAATAGCAGTCCTAACAAATAAGAGATTATACTTATTAACACCGCTTCTAAAATCAAAGCAAAACGGATCACAGATTCTTTTCCCCCTAATACTTTTTGTGTATTAATACTCTTAATACGCATCGGGGTAAGTGCCGTACTAAAATTCGTGAAATTAATTCCGGCGATTATCACGATCACGATAGCTATGGCAAATAATATCATCAAAGTTTGCCTGCTGGCTTTCGGGGTCTGGTCATATTTTACATCAGTCGTATAATGAACATCAGGCAACGGATTAATACGGAAAGTCATTCCAGATCCCCCCCATGAGAAACTATTATCCTTTATTAGAGCAGGATCAAAATGTGCCTTGAAATTTTCAAATAACCCCTCGACATTCTTCGGATTGTCCAAACGGATATAGAAAATATAATTCCAGTTTCCCCAGCTTTGGGCGTTTTCCTTCGGGTCCATCTTTTGATAAATACAATTCCGTACAGATGAATTCCGTGGATAATCCTTATACACTCCACCTACCGTTAGATGATCTCCATTCTCAAACTTCAATTGCTTGCCTACAGCCGATTGATTCCCAAAAAACTTCTGAGCCATGCTCTGCGGCAACAAAACAACGTTTGGCTCCTGTAACGCCTCCGGATTTCCTTCCTGAAATTTAAAGTCAAATACCTTCGTGAATTCAGGATAAACATTTATACATTGTTCCTTAAAAGTATTCCGTACACCATTCTCTTCTACAGAGAAAAACAAGTCCCCTCCCCAAGGATTCGCCAAGGTCCCAGCTACGATATGAGGCGAGGATTGGATAAAAGCATCGGCCAGCGGACGGCAAATAACTGCCTGCCCACCATCCTCAAACATAGCTTCTACCCGAAATATAGATTCCGTATCCGTATATCCTCGGTCAAAATTCTGATCATACTCGACTTGCATCATAATCAAGATGAAAGCAGAAAAAGCCACAGATAGTCCTAATACATTTAAAAGTGTCGCCATCTTGAAACGGCGCAATACACTCAAGAGATTCCTCAAAATAGTTTTCATACGTAATTTTATATTACCTGTTATATTATTCGTTCTTAATGCTACGGACCGGATTCTCATTGGCGATATTCCAAGATTTCAGGATCACGCATCCCCAAATGATCGCTAGAACCAGTAGAGCCGTAGATATGAAAATAAAAACAGTCAGCGGTATCTTATCCGCGAATTGCCTCAACCAGCTCTCTCCCACGACTCGTGAGGCTATCACTCCTAAAAGGATAGCCGGGAAAGCCGTAATCAAAACATCCTTAGATAAAAGACGTAAAATATTCGGGGCCGTCGCTCCATTCACCTTGCGAATCGCTATCTCCTTGCTCCTACGGTGCATCTCGTCCGTAATATACCCTAATAATCCCATTAAGGTGATCAGCAAGATAGCGATTGAGGCAACAAAGACACCGTCACGGAAATGACGGGTTCCCTCATACTGAGACTCTATGATCGTTTTCAACACCGTAAAACCGACATCCTCGTTCGGAAATAGTTCCGCGATCTTATCATTCATTTCCCGTAAATGTTCCGGGGTTAACTCGGAGACACGAATCGTAAAATTGCAATAGCTCATCTGACTACTACCAAACATGATGACCGGTAACTGGGACTCAAAGAAAGAATTCACCATGAAATCACGGGTGACACCCACTATTTTCCCTTTCAAATTACCCTCATCATCATAAATATATTTACCGATCGCGCCATCCGTCCACCCACGCTTACTCACGAATGACTCATTCACTAAAATATCGCCATCGCCTTTCAGTGGTTGTCCCTCGAGCAAGGGGATTTTCATCAGAGAGAGATAATCGGCATTATAGTTTACCTGCCGGGCCGTGAACAGCCAGTTTTTCTCATTATCCAGAATAGGGAAACCACCATAACCACTTAGAATGTCCATTGACGAAAGCCCCGTAGCCGTGACATAAGGCAACTTCTTGAACTCGGCGGTAAACTTAGCCGTCTTCTGATCGTCCATATTATTCAAGGAAGCATACACTATATTTTCCGGATCATATCCTAAATCATTATTCATTAGTCGATCATATTGCAATAACACGATCACCAATAATGTAATGACAAACGCTATTCCCCCAAACTGGATAAAGAGCAAACTCCGCTTCCATCCCTGCTTACCCAAAGTAGATACCCGGAATACTTGGGTAACCGGGATAACGCTGAACAAACGGGCCGGTAGCAAGGCGGACAAAATGAATATAGCCAAGATCATGATCGCAGGAAGCCATATAGTCTGCGCATTCAATAAAGTGCCCAAAGTAGGAACAGCCGCCATATCCGCTACATATTCCCGGAAAGCGAATAAAAGCAATGCCATACATACAAGAGCCACTACAAATAAAGCCGCCGTCTCAAACAAGAACATATTGAAAATGTCCTTGCTGGAAGCTCCATTACATTTGTGTACTCCTACGGATCTCGCCCGGATCGGCAGAGAAGATACCGAGTTCAAGATATAATTCATCGCCGCCACGAATAACAAAGCGAAAGCCAGTACGCTCATGATCACCACCATCCGCTTCACCTCGGTACTTTGCGTATATATCTCCGAGACCGGCTTGATATAAAGCTCCATATCAAAACCTTGTTTCCTCTCTCTTTCTACATCTATATATTTAGGCAATAAAGCCGGTATTTTCTGATTGATCTGTTCCGGGAACACACCCGGTTTCAGGCGGATATAGCCCAGATAACTATCGTCGGCACCCCAACCGGCATAGGCACCGAACTGGGTTTTCATATTAATGAAAGAAGCGACAGCGTCAAAACGTAAATGACTATTTTCCGGTATGTCACGGAATATCCCAGCCACCGTATAAGGATAGTTTTTTCCGTACAGCAGTTGTTTCCCGATCGGATCTTCCTTGCCAAATATACGTTCAGCCATTTTTTCCGATAAGAAAACTTGATCTTCGATTCCCAACAAACGGTCATCCCCTCTTAGCACCTTGATTCCCATCGTACGGAAAAAGAGGGAATCCGCCATCATCAAACGGGGCTTGAACCGATCCTCACCATGATACAATACGGCCCCGTACCTTCTCCGGCAAACCGTCGCGTACTGTATCTCGGGGAACTCTTGCCGCAAAGCCTCCGGGATCGGGGCAAATAGGATACGAGACCCATCTTCCTCTCCCGTTTTATCATCATTGTATCGCACATGCACGCTATACAAATCTTCCACTTGGTCAAAGAATGTATCGAAGCTCAATTCAAAAGCGACCCTAGCGAACAGGATCAATCCCACTCCAAGTCCTAGTGTCAAGGACAGAACCTTGATCACATTTCCCCCTCGGCCTCGAAGTAAATAACGGATTGTATAATATAGCTGTCTCATCGATTTGTATTTAAGTTAAATTGAAAGCTAACCGACCTTCACAGGCCAATTAGCTTATAAAAAACTCTTGTGTGTATGCGTTTATGTCATGTTGACTAAATAAATTCACTAACGGAAGAAACAACGCTACCGTCGAATAAATTGATCACACGGTGGGCGAAACCCGCATCGTGCTTGGAGTGCGTCACCATTACGATCGTCGTTCCCTCCTTATTCAGCTCGGTGAGCAGCTGCATAACCTCGGCACCGTTCTTGGAATCCAAGTTACCCGTTGGCTCATCGGCCAAGATTATCTTCGGGTTGGAAACTACCGCACGGGCGATCGCCACACGCTGTTGCTGACCTCCGGAGAGTTGCTGAGGGAAATGAGCCGCACGGTGGCTGATATTCATCCGCTTCAAGATATCCGTTACCATCTGCTTACGCTCCGACGCCTTGATCTTTAGATAAGTCAACGGCAGCTCCACGTTCTCAAAAACGTTCAACTCGTCTATCAAGTTGAAGCTCTGGAACACGAAACCGATGTTTCCCTTACGGACCTGCGTACGCTCTTTCTCTTTCAAGTGTCCTACCTCTTGGTCGCCCAAGTAATAATTTCCCTCGGAAGGGTTATCCAGCAAACCCAGAATATTCAACAACGTAGACTTACCGCAACCGGAAGGTCCCATGACAGCGACGAACTCGCCATCTTTTACCTCCAAAGAAACCTTATTCAACGCAATTGTCTCAACCTCTTCCGTACGGAAAAACTTACTTAAACCTTCGATCTTAATCATGACTGTATTTGTTTTAATTGTTATCTAACTATTTAATTTACCATATCTAATTCAAATAGTGTGCCAAACTAACTAAATATTTAATTCTCAAACAAGTACTATTTTACTTTCCAAAACAGACTGTCCAATTATTTGACAGTGGTGTACAAAATTTAGACACTACTATCCAATATCTCGACATAAAAAAACACCTCCCAGCTTCACAGATGAGAGGTGCTATTGTTGACTTATCTACATAGTAAAACCTACATGTCACTACTTGATCTTATCTCTATATCTTTTTCCTCCGGCATGTCGAAATTCTCAATGACTGTCAAGAAAAGCTCTTCCTTATCAACATTTATAGAATAAGAAACTGTATTTTTACCCTTCGAGAAACGGATAAACCAACTAACCACCCCATCGTTCTCATTCTCGATCACTTGATAAGCCTCTTCCTTGTCCCGCTCAAAAGCGGATTTAATTTCTTGTTGTAATGCGGCGTGGCCCTCTACGACGAAAGAAGAGACTATCTTATATACCTTTTTAGTTTTCGGATCTTTATTCGTTACTACGCTTTTATCGATCGTCTTATCCGCTTTACATTTCTGCACGACAGCCTCCAAATTCTTCTGTGCCCATAACTCTGTACTGAAACTTCCCACCAAAAGGCATAATGCCACCCAAAAACATTTACTTGCTTTCATAACTTCTTTTGTTTATTAGTTAATTTACTATTTATCCAATTCCAACATCTTATAAACCTCCTTACGTACCTGAGTATCCGGAATATTCCTCAGTAGAGTCTCCCGTTTCTTCTCGAATCGCTTATTCATCCTTTCCGGCAAATAAGCTATTTCATCCGCATTTCTTAAGAGCTGATCCGCATTCTTCTCCATCGCTTCCGCCGCTCGGGATATGACCTCCAATTCGGGTTGTATCTTCTTTATATCTGTCATTACGACACCATTGCGCACGATATAGCTTCCCTCATAAGGATTAAAAGAAGCATTTTGATTCATAAAGACCGTATTCACCAAAAACAATAAAAGAGAAGCTGCCACGCAAATAACGATTGTCCATCCTATTTTTCGTTTATAAGAAATTTCCTTAGCGGGTAGCCTCAATTCCGGAGTCTCGCTAAAATCCAAGGCAATGCCACTCTCGAAGTATCCGAATACCTCCCGATAACGTTCCAGATGGGCGGGAATATCCGGACGGGCGAAGAACTCATACAACACTTGCTCCTCCTCGTTCGAGGTCTGGCCCTCGAAGAAGCGGTCTAATAAATCCTCTATAGACTTGTATTCCTCTGTTTTCATAACGTCTGCATTTTAAAGAATTGCTCTCTCACCCGTTTACGGGCACGGGAAAGATTCATACGTACCGCCTCGGGGGTACTTCCGGTCAACCCGGCGATTTCCTCCACCTCGAAACCATCCACGTGTTTCATGCGAAGAATGGTCTGTTGAAGTCCCGGTAGTTTATTGATAAGCCGCATTACATGCTCCAAACTATCTTTTTGTTCCAGCTGGGTATAAGGCGTGGAGGCATCGCAGATAAAGAATTGTTCGCCCGCCTCACCTTCCGTGCGTTCACGAACTTTCATCCGATTCAGGCAAAGGTGCTTTGTGATTTGTACGGACAAGGCCATTACATTATTATAATAGTCTAACTCGCCACGCATATACCATAGTTTCAAAAAGACTTCCTGCATGATATCCTCGGCATCCTCCGGGTTATCCAGCAGCCTTCTCGCGTAAAGGAATAGTTTCTCCCGCAAAGGCAATATCTCTTTTTTAAACTGTTCTTGTTCCATTCTATCTTAATGACAATCGAGAAAAGAAAACGTAACATGGCTGGAGAAAATAAATTCAAGGTCTTTGTCATTCTAGTATTATAGTCGTGCCACCCTTATGGCACGATAATGCCACGGCGATGGCACGATGATGCCATAGCGATGGCACAACGATGCCACGCTGGTGGCACAGCCGTGCCACTATAACGGCACGGGCTTGGCACTGTAAGTTATTACTAAATAGCCCTATACATCACAGATACGGATACACTTCTCCAAGGAAGCGATCTTGTCTTCTTGGGCGGGGACGAACTCCTGCCCAACGAAGCCTTTATAGCCTGTCTCCATAAGAGCCTTGATGATAGCCGGATAATAAAGTTCCTGCGTCTCGTCGATTTCCGCACGTCCCGGGCTACCTCCGGTATGGACATGGGAGAAGTATTGATTATATTTCCGGATATTCTCGATGATATTCCCCTCCATGATCTGCATATGATAAATATCATATAGTAACTTAAAATTAGGGGAACCGATACGGCGACAAAGCTCCGCCCCCCAAACCGTATGATCGCACAGATAATCCTTATGGCCGACACTGTTCAAAAGCTCCATAGTCAAGACGACCTTATGTTTCTCCGCTAACGGGATAAGGCGCTTCAACCCCTTCTCGCAGTTCTCCCAGCCTTGCAAGTCCGTTACGCCATTACGTCTGCCGGAGAAGCAAATCAAGTTTGTCAATCCTGCGTCCGCCACCATCGGGATCACCTTCTCATAACTGGCGACCAACTCGTCATGCAAGGCCGGATCATTGAAACCTCGATCTATTCCAAGCCCGGCCCCTTGCGCCATCGCCACCGTCAGGCCATGTTTTTGTACGATCGGCCAATCTACCGGGTCCAGCAACTCAACGGATTCAATCCCTATATGCTTGCAGATCTCACAGAACTCGTCCAGCTTATAATCGCCGAAACACCATTTACTTACGGAATGGCGGACATTTCCTTTCAAGGGTTCCTTCACGTCTGTTTTCTTTTTCGCGGCGGCTGCCGCCTCGATACCTGTAGTCGCCAAAGCCACGCCTCCAGCTAAAAATGTCTTGATAGCCGTTCTTCTTGATATGTTTTCCATGTATTCGAATTTGATAGTTAATAGGAGACAAATATAAGAAAAATCGGATATAATATCCTGAGGCGTTGGTATTACATCCAAAAACACTACTTTTGCATACGGAAGTCACTCTACATGAAAAACACATCATATACAAAACGATCTATTTATCTGATCCTATTCTTTATAATAGGATGCACTTCATCCCTATACGGAATGGAAGGCGCAGGTGTGTATTTCAAGGCGAGCCTATGCGGAAAAATCTATAAACATTTATCCTTTCTTGTAGAAGAGGACATCCGTCCGAGAGATGACTTTAAGGAAGCGGAATGGTTCCTCACCACCGTTGAGGTAAACTACAAGTTTAATAAATATCTTCTGGCAGGAAGCGGATATATGTCTCTAGCACGATACAAGGCATCCGACGAGTTGCGAAACCGATATTATCTCTATGCTACGGGGACTTATTCGGCCGGACGTTTTACCCTCTCTGTCCGGGAACGTTTTCAAAGTACCTATAAGGTTCACGCCGAACATCCCAAGAATTATCTGCGTTCGATGCTGACCCTCTCCTATAAGATCGGCAAGAGTGGTTTCTGTCCTTTTGCCTACACCGAGGTCTTCAATGATACGCGAAATAAGATGCGGTCCGATAAGATCCGTTTCTCCACAGGAAGTAATTACCAACTAAACCCGAACAATAACCTCCAACTCTATTATCGCTACCATATATTTAATGTAGACGATCCCGTGAATTACCGCCATGCGATCGGTATCTGCTATACCCATCGTTTTTAATAAGAATTTTCGTACCTTCGCGTCCCGAGTGCTTGATAAACCTCGTTAAAAACAAGAAGACATGCAAAAAACAGTTACAGTACCTTTCATGCTGCTAGGTATACTTTTTAATATATGCCTTGTAGCGTCCAATCTTTTAGAGACAAAAGTAGTGCAAGTAGGCGGTATAACGGCTACCGCAGGTTTGATCGTATTCCCGATCTCGTATATCATCAATGATTGTATAGCGGAAGTGTGGGGATTCAAGAAGGCACGGCTAATTATCTGGAGTGGCTTCGCCTCTAATTTTCTGGTGATCGCTTTCGCGCAATTGGCGGTATTATTACCGGCCGCCCCTTTCTGGGAGGGGGAGGAAGGTTTCAATTTCGTCTTCGGGATGGCCCCACGTATAGCGGTCGCCAGCTTGATAGCGTTTTTGGCCGGTTCTTTCCTGAACGCCTATGTGATGAGCAAAATGAAAATCGCCTCCAACGGAAAGAATTTCTCGTTACGAGCGATCGTATCTACCCTTATCGGTGAGAGCGCCGATTCCCTGATCTTTTTCCCGATCGCCTTCGCCGGATTGATCCCGGCCGGAGAATTGCTTATCATGATCGGGACGCAGGCGGTACTTAAATCCTTGTACGAGGTTATCATCCTTCCCGTCACCATCCGTGTCGTAAAGTACATCAAGAAAGTAGACGGGAATGATGTGTATGATCTTGGTACCTCGTATAATATCCTAAAGGTTAAAGACATTTAGGCCGGGACCAAACAATGACCGGCCTTCATTTGAATAGATGCGACCAATCCTCCCTTTGCTGCGGCATATAGGACTTCATTCCCAATAATTCAGCCGCCCGGCAATTCACGGAAGCGTCATCAATCAGCATAGTCTCCTCGGCTAAAAGATTCGAGTCCTTCAGTACGTACTCAAAAATATCCGCGTTCGGCTTCAGCATATGCAATTCGTAAGAGAGGTAAATCTTATGGAAGAAATCTTGGGCACAAAGACCTTGATAAGAGAAATAGGTATCTTCGGACCATTTCCAATGAAGCTCGTTCGTATTGCTCAGAAGCATCGTATTATAGCGTTCACGAAGCTCCAATAGCAGACGCAACTTATTTTCCGGGACGTCTCCCAACATGGCGATCCATGCCGTGTCGATTTGTTCGTCCGTCAGGGGCTTTCCCGATAAGGCACGAATATCATCGCGAAACTGTTCCACCGAAATCGTTCCCAACTCTAATCGCTCAAACAAGTCCTTATGTTGATAGTTATTCGTGATCTGTTCCCGGATATTCTCCACGCCCAGATTCTCGAAAGCCTCGATACAACGGTTGCGAGTCAAGTTAATAAGCACACCGCCCAAGTCTATAATCAAGTTCTTTATGCCTTCCATATCATTTCTTTTTATACCAGCTACGACGTCTACGATGTCGTCTTTTCTGTTGATAACGATTGATCCGCTTGTAAACGACCCAGACAAACAACAAGCCGAAAACAGCGAATATCAATATAACAATCCAAGAGTTAAGATTGTCACCTTTTACCCGGCTCCACATTTCCAGAACCACCTCCGTCTCGTTCCCGAAATCACGGATCATGGCACAACGTTCCACGACCTTCCGGTCCGGATATTGAGCCGGGTCTATCTGGACACGCTCCGCTCCCGGTCCGAAGAAATAACTTACGTCCGAGAACTCGGTCTGCGTCGTATCGATCTTTTCCGCCAATATTTCCGGGGTGGCCACGGTGCTGACATATCCGGTCACTTCCATATTACGGCAGACGATGTCCGGACGGCATAGATAGTCCATAAAATAACTGGCCGCCTTCACGTTGCGAGCGTATTTAGGGATCGCCCAACCATCGTACCAGATATTACTACCCTCCAAAGGAACCTCATACCCCAGATCTACGCCTACGGCACTCGCCTCTTCCATGGCCCAGACCGCGTCGCCGCTCCAAGTGAAATTCAGCCACGCCTTTCCTTTCGTCATCATCTCCTTACCGAAATCGGCCTCCCAACCGGCGATATTCGGTTTCATTTTCTTTAAGTATTCCTCGGCGATAGCGATCATTTCCGGGGAGCTATCGTTCATCAATTGCTCCACCGTGATCGTACCATTCGCCAATTCCCTCGCATGGGCGTATATGATAGCGGTTCCATAAGCGTCACGATAACTATCCTTCATCAAGATCTTATTCCTGAAACGAGGGTCCCAAAGGCATTTCCACGACATTACCTCGTCCCTCGAGACATCGGCTTTATTATACAACAGGCCGGCGGTTCCCCACATATAAGGAACCACGTAGTCGGTAGTCTTACGGCCCGGCTGACTTAACTTATTCAGTTCCTCTTGGATATAGGGAGAGACATTGTCGATATAATCCGGTGTCTTCCCGAAATTACGGTCGATCGGTAGCAAGAGATTTTTCCGCAGCATGCGCTCAAGGATATACTCCGAAGGGCAAATCAAGTCGAAATCCTCATGTCCCCGCTCGATCTTGGTCAACATGATCTCGTTGATATCAAAGACCTGATAGATAATCCGGACTTCCTCACCCGTCTGTTCCTTATACCATTTCGGGAAATCCGTCAGGACGTCCTCGTCGATATAATCTCCCCAGTTATAAATCTTCAAGATCTTGCTTCTCTCCTCGTCCGAGCGCCCGCAAGAAGTGAACAGCCCCATAAGCAGGGCCAAAACAGACAGAATCGATATAAATTTCTTCATTTTCATTTACGCTCGCTTCGCTTTCTCAGCACGTTTATTTATAACAATCAACAATACTAACACGGTTACGAATATAATCGTTGAGAGGGGACGCAGTTCCGGGGTCAAACCTCCTTTCCGGGCATCCGCGTAGATAAAGGTGGAAAGGGTTTCCAAGCCCTCATTACCAATCGTAAATATGGTCACGGCGAAATCGTCGATAGATAGCGTGAAGGCAAGGATAAAGCCACTGATCATACCCGGACGGATTTCCGGGAAGATCACCTTCCGCAAGGCCTGAAACGGAGTCGCCCCCAAATCCAACGCCGCCTCGTAGATATTCTGGTTCATTTGTTTCAAGCGGGGCATGACGCTTAATACCACATACGGCGTACAGAACGTGATATGCGCCAGCACGACCGTCGTCAAACCTTGAGAGATCCCTAAGCTGACAAACAACAGGAACAAGGAAATACCGGTAATGATATCCGGATTCAACATCGGGATGTTATTGACAAAACTCACGGCATTGCGGGCCCTTGCCTTCAAATTAAAGATCCCGATAGCGGCTACGCTCCCCAACAAGGTAGATACCGTAGCGGCTATCATGGCGATAGCGAACGTATTCCAAAGTGCGCTGACCAACGAATGTTGTACGTTGCCGGCAAAAAGAGAGCTATATAATTTCGTGGAGAACCCGGTCCAGTTACCCAGTACTTTCGCCTCCGTAAATGAGAAGATCATGATAATCAAGATCGGCGAGTAGAGCAATAATAACAAAGCCCATAGATATCCCTTAGCTAAATATTTCACCATCAGATAAGCCCTCCCTCATTCGCCGAATCACTGCTCTCATTGCTGAACAATCCCGTGATTCCGATTAATAACAACATGATAAGAGAAAGCGCCGCCCCGTAGTTCCACATACCGTTATTGATATTCTCCTGTATGGTCGTACCGAAGAGCTTGATATTGTTCATCGTCAACAACTCGGCGATGGCAAACGTAGAGATGGTCGGCATAAACACCATCATGATACCGCTCATCACTCCCGGCATCGATAGTGGGAATACGGCCTTGATAAATACCTGCGACGGATTCGCCCCCAAGTCTTGCGCCGCCTCTATCAAGCTGTGATCCATTTTCTGGAGCGTATTATAAATCGGGTAGATCATAAAGGGCAGGAAGTTGTACACCATGCCAAAGATCAAGGCCCCCTCTCCCAGCGGGAAATTCAAGAAATCGAACAAAGCCACGGTAGCCAACGTACGGATCAAGATATTGACCCACATCGGAAGGATAAACAAAACGACCATCGTACGTGAAGTATTAAACCGGGCTTGGCTCAATATCCAAGCGGCCGGATATCCCAGCAGCAGACAAAGAATGGTCGTTATCAAAGCGATCCCGACTGAATACACGAAGGTGTTTATCGCCTCGGGATGGATCATAAACTTACGGAAATTGGCGAAGGTAAACATCCCTTCGTCATTCGTAAAGGCGTAATACACGATCAAGAGGAGCGGTATCACGACAAAGATGGCCAAGAACAGGACATAAGGAATGGTCCAGTTCCTTCGTCTCATAAAAAATGCAGAAAACGTATTGATCACTTCCTTCCCTTTTTAAGCATGAATAATTCGAATTTTATCCGGGGCGATCGTTATGCCGACATGGTCTCCATCATCCCATACATCGTTGGTATCGACAAAGATGTCCTCGTCCCAATCCGTAAACACGGTCAGATGATAATGGTTGCCTTTGTAGAGGATAAATTTCACCTCTCCGGTCAGGCGACCGTCTTCCTCGTTATCCTCCAAGATCACATCTTTAAAATCGATCTCGACTTTCACAGGCGTATTTGGCTCTATATCGGTTACTTCCTTGCATTCGAACGTACAGCCTAGGAATTCCACATGCGTAGCGTCGATGAGCTTTCCCTCGAAGGTATTGCAAATACGCTCTTTCTTCATTACATGGATATCGAAAGGCTTGATAAGAAGCCCGACCTCGCTACCCGCCTCGAACG
This sequence comes from Parabacteroides sp. AF19-14, assembly GCF_003635485.1. Classification (NCBI taxonomy): domain Bacteria; kingdom Pseudomonadati; phylum Bacteroidota; class Bacteroidia; order Bacteroidales; family Tannerellaceae; genus Parabacteroides; species Parabacteroides sp. AF19-14. The sequence goes on from NZ_QTMJ01000008.1 coordinate 91,036, forward strand.
GGTGGTAATCCTGTACCATGAACTCGTATCCGTTCGGGGTTTGCACCATCATCTCATAATGCACACCCTTAAAGATGGAGGAGGTTACCGTACCCGTCAACATCGCCGCCTCCGACGGCTCGAAGATGTAAATATCCTCGGGGCGCAACACGACATCTACCGGCATTTGCTCCCCGAATCCCTCATCCACGCACTCGAACTCATGACCGGCGAAAGAGACTTGCTTATCCTTGATCATCGTTCCGTTCAAGATGTTACTCTCACCGATGAAATCAGCGACGAACGAATTGACCGGCTCGTTATAAATATCGATCGGGGTACCGATTTGCTGGATCTTTCCCTCGCTCATGACAACGATCGTGTCGCTAAGCGTCAGCGCTTCCTCTTGGTCGTGGGTCACGTACACGAACGTAATGCCTAAGGACTTATGCATCTCTTTCAATTCCATTTGCATGTCCTTGCGCATCTTCAAGTCCAAGGCCGCCAACGGCTCATCCAGCAATAACACCTCCGGCTCATTCACGATAGCGCGAGCGATCGCCACACGTTGCTGCTGGCCACCGGAAAGGGAATCGACATCCCGATCCTCATAGTCTGTCAACCCTACCATTTTCAACGCCTGTTTCACTTTCTTCTCGATCGTGGCGGAAGGAAGTTTCTTCAGCTTCAGGCCAAAGGCGATATTATTGTACACATTCAGATGTGGAAATAAAGCATATTTCTGAAATACCGTATTTACGGGACGTTTATGCGGCGGCGTCTGCGTAATCTCCTTCCCGGACATCGTGATAACGCCCTCGGAGGCCGTCTGGAAGCCGGCTATCAAACGCAACAGGGTAGTCTTTCCGCAACCGGAAGGCCCCAAAATGGTTACAAACTCGCCCTTGCGGACCTGTAAATTTACATCATTCAGCACGGCCTTCTCGCCAAAATACTTCGATACGTGCTCCACGCTGATAATGCGATCCGATTTTCGTATTGACATTCTCGCTTGATCTAATTAGAATTAAACAATCATGAACAATGTTCTTATTTATTTTTGCGCGAATGTACAGATTTTAATAAGGCCGGGCACTATCGTTTTTACAAAATCTGACCTTACACCGGGTGAGAAGCACCGCATTTCTCCAAGATTCGACCTTGCACCCGGTGTAAACCCCGCATTTCTCCGAGATTCGACCGCGCACCCAGCGCAAGGTCAAATATTTCTCCAAGATTCGACCCCGCGCCCGATGTAAGCCCCGCATTTCTCACAGATTCGACTGCGCACCCGATGCAAGGCCAAATATTTTCTAAATATTCAATCCACACATATCCGGTAGCTCCCCGATCTCAATCGGTACACAGCCTTCCCATCCTTCAACCCCACGGACGTGATACCCTCCTGCCCTTTCTCCATACGAACGGACTTCTCCGATTTAGCGGGCAGATATAAAATAGCCGTCGTATTAGCGGGGATGGTTGCCTCGTATATATAGCCCCTCTTTTGGATTTGCCATCCACTCTCGATACGGCCATAGGCGGAATCGTAATGACCCCGGATGAACGAGAAGGTTCCGCCGATACGGGGTTGAAGGATGATGTGCTTATAGGCGGGTTGTTCCTCATCCCGCTGGATACCCAAGGTATAAGCTATCATCCACTCCTCGATAGCGCCATACGAATAATGGTTGAAAGAGTTCATATCCACAGGGCCGAAGCCATTTACCAACGTGTAGGAATTCCAACGTTCCCAAATCGTGGTTGCGCCTTGCAGGACAGGGTATAGCCATGAAGGATAGGCGGTTTGCTCAAATAATTTATAGGCGACATCGTCATAACCATTGTCGGATAATACCAAATTCAGGTAAGGCGTACCGATAAAGCCAGTGGTAAGCGTATAATTATGTTTCTTGATATTCTCTACCAGATGCCGGATCGCCAAGGGTTTGTTTTTCTCATTGAACAGATCAAACTGGAGAGGAACCACGTATGAGGTCTGCGTATCTACGATTTTCGCCTCGGTAGCCGCCGTTCCGGGCCACATACCTACTTGCGAATCCTTGCCAAAGATAGATTCCACCGTCGGGGCGAACGTGCGTCCTTCCTCGTTTACGAACAGGTCGTTAAAAGACCTCTTCACGTTCTCGTAGAAAGTACGGAAACGCCTTTGGTCCGCGTCCTTCCCTAAACGTTTCGCTACCTGCTCCATAATCAAAGCGTCGTAGGCGGAGTAAGCGGTGTTCGTCAACATGGAATTCGTCGGCTCGATAGCCAGCCAATCGCCGAAACCACCGAAGGGCTGTACATAGCGTACGGCACGACGCTCCAAATAATCCATATAAGCGACCATGGAAGCGTAATGCTGCTCCAGAATACGCACGTCTCCGTATTGTTGATACATTTGCCACGGTACGATCACACCGGCTTCCATCCATCCCATGGCACCTCCGCCATCCTCCGCGCCGTGAGGCGGGAAACCGACTACGGGTATATAGTTCGCGTAACTACCGTCATCTCCTTGATTATCCCGGACCGAGTAGAGCCAACGGGTGTAAAACGGATCGACATTCATATTATAAGTAGCCGTACGGGCAAATACCTGCGCATCCCCTGTCCAGCCCATACGCTCATCCCGTTGCGGGCAATCAGTCGGAACCGACAAGAAATTACCCCGTTGGCCCCAGATGATATTATTAAACAAACGGTTGACACGCTCGTCCGACGTCTCATAACCGCTCGTCCGCGCACCGATAGATTCCAGCACGATCCCTTTCACCGCCTCCAAGGGTAACGGCTTGTCCAACCCGTGAATCTCCACGTAACGGAAACCATGGAACGTAAAGCGAGGCTCATACGTCTCACCCGCCGCATCCCCTTTCAAGATATAACGATCCGTGGAAAGGGCGCTCCGGTAATTATCCGTATAGACTTGCCCTTTCTTCTCCTTATACATCGCGATCGTATATGGGGCGACAGGTTCGGTAGGGATCGTTTCCGGATAATTCATCTCCCCGAAACGGATCGTGATTTCCTGTCCGGCCTTTCCCTTGAAAGTCAGACGAGGAACACCGACCATATTCTGCCCCATATCATAGACATAGACGCCGGGGATAGGCTCAACCACGGACTGAGCGGTCAGGGTCACATTATTTTGTATCGGGCTGCCTACATATCCTTGGATCTCCACATTTACCGGAGGAGCGGCGAATAAGGTCGCCGGTTTCCATGACGAGTCATCAAAACCCGGAGCATCCCAGCCGTTCACCTCTTTCCGGGCATCGTATTCCTCTCCATTCTGAAGGCCGTTAAAAGTGATCGGTCCCCGGTCATAACATTTCCAGCTATCATTCGTAACGATCGTCTCACGAGTACCGTCGGCATACTCGATCACGATCTTTCCCAATAAGGACTGGCGGGTTCCGTATTGATCCTGCCAACCGGTAAGGAAACCGCTATGCTCGCTCCACCATCCGGCGCCCAACATCGCCCCGATACCATTATCGCCTGGTCGTAGCAAATCCGTTATATCATACGTATTATACATGATACGGTAACGGTAATCCGTCCAACCCGGATTCAGATAATCCTTTCCAACCTTCCGCCCGTTCACCGAGAACTCGTAGACACCCCTAGCGGTAGCATATAAACGGGCGCTCTTGACCGTTTTCTCTATCTTTATCGCTTTCCGGAGCATGGGAGCGGATACGTTCTCGCCCGGATACCAGACATTGAGCTTTCCCTCCCCTTTCTCCACATAAGTCTCGGCAGGATTGTACAGAAGCGTATTCCACGTATCCTCGCTGATACGCAAGTTGGAGAATGTAGCGGTCTGCCCTTTAGGTTGCAGGAAACCGATCGCGTACAAGCGGCAATGATAAACCAACTCTCCATCCGGATAAGGATACACGGTGAAAGCCCCTTCCTTGCCTCCCCAGAAATCACCACGGCTCTTCCGGTCTTTCTCCTCGGGAGTCAAAGAGGAATTCACCAAGGTCTTTCCATCGATCTCTATATCCACGAAATATTTCAAGGCATATTGGGCCGTCGTCACCTTCAACCGGATATGATGCACCTTATGCTTATCCGAGGCTGGGATGATAGAGGCCAGACTTTCCGCCGCATCTTGCGTCGTTTTTCCATCTGTGGCATGACGTAAAATGAAACGGGCGTCCCCCGAACCATTCAAGTCCAGTTCAGCAGACACATAATTATCAGCGTCCCTCGACCCAAAGACAAATACGGCTTTATCATTACCCTCGGCAACCCGCACATCATAGTCGATCACATAATGCGAGCGATATTTGGAGAGTTGTGTCTCCGACGAGCCGATCCAACGGGCGCCACTCCATCCGGAACCCAGAAGACCGGTCTCGAACCACGCAGGCTCGGTGGAGGTAATTTCCGTTCCCGATTCATCCCATACGGAAACTTTCCAATAATAGCGAGTGGAAGGTTGCAATGCTTTTCCTTGATAAACTACGCCGACCGATTCCCCGGAAAGAACCTTTCCCGAATCATAGATATAACACCCGGCAGCCAATTGCTCCGGACTATCGGCCACCCATAACCGATAAGCCTGCCCACAGGCCCCATAGCGATCGGACTCCATCTGCCAGTTAAAACGTGGCTGACTGACATCAATTCCCAGTGGATTGGTTTGATACTCAACCTGTAGGTTCTTCAATACGGTAACCGCACCCAGAGGTAGCCATCCGGCCAGCAACCCTAAGATTATAGACAAAATACATCGTGTGCTCTTCATAATACAAAGAATTAAAATGATAACGGTACAAAAATATCCATTATCATCTTAACTCTTTGTTTCATTTTTGGGAGAAGATGTAGCAGTTTTGACACTACTCAATCTCTCCTACCATCTTGGACGGGTCTACCCAACGATCAAACTCCTCGGCGGTCACATAACCGGACTCGATAGCCGCCTCCCGCAAAGTCTTATTTTCTTGATAGGCTTTCTGGGCGATAGCGGCGGCCTTGTAATATCCTATTTTCGGATTCAAGGCGGTAACCAGCATTAAGGAGCTATCCAGATGGCGTTTGATGTTTTCGTTCACCGGGGTAATGCCTTTTACGCAACGTTCGCTGAAATTCAGGCAACCGTCACCGATCAAGCGGGCGCTTTGCAAGAAGTTCGAGATAATAACCGGCTTAAATACGTTCAACTCGAACTGCCCGTTGGAGCCGGCTATCGAGATTGTCACGTCGTTACCCATTACTTGAGCGGCGAGCATCGTCAATGACTCGCATTGCGTAGGATTCACCTTTCCCGGCATGATGGAGGAACCCGGCTCGTTCTCCGGCAAATGGATCTCACCGATACCGGCACGAGGACCTGAGCCCAACATTCGTATATCGTTCGCGATCTTCATTAAGCTGACCGCTACGGATTTCAAGGCTCCATGCGCCTCAACCAAGGCATCATGGGTAGCTAGGACCTCGAATTTATTCGGAGCGGTTACAAAAGGAAGCCCAGTCAACTCTGATATCTTCTTAGCGACACACTCGTCATAATTGACTGGGGCGTTAATACCAGTCCCAACCGCCGTACCTCCTAAAGCCAACTCGGAGATATGCGACAGGGAATCCTTTACTTTCCGTATACCATATTCCAATTGAGCCGCATAGCCACTGAACTCTTGCCCCAATGTCAATGGAGTGGCATCCATAAAATGAGTCCTCCCGATCTTCACGATCTTCATGAACTCCTCACTTTTTAGCGCCAACGCACGATACAGACTCTCCAATCCCGGTATCGTCACCTCCGCAGTCACCTTATAGGCGGCAATATGCATAGCGGAAGGAAACGTATCATTGGAGGATTGCGATTTATTCACGTCATCGTTCGGAAGCAGCACTTTCTCCTTATCCGTTAGCTTTCCTCCGCTCAGCACATGTGCCCGGTTGGCGATCACCTCATTGACATTCATATTCGTCTGGGTCCCGCTCCCCGTTTGCCATACGATCAAGGGGAAGGAGTCATTTAATTTACCCGCCAAGATCTCGTCGCATACCTTACCGATCAACTCGCATTTCTCCGGAGACAAGACGCCGGCGTCTTTATTAGCCAAAGCCGCTCCTTTTTTCAAGTAAGCGAACGCCTCTATCACCTCTTTGGGCATCCGGCTAATATCGGTGGCGATCTTGAAATTATTCACGCTCCGTTGTGTTTGCGGCCCATAATAAACGTCCGCCGGCACTTCCACCTCACCTAAGGTATCTTTCTCTATTCTATACTTCATGACACATAAGTTTTATTGATCTCTTCTATGTATAAACTATCCGGATACCGAATTGTTTATGTTACATTCACGAGTATATCATGAAAAGACATTTATTATGGAACAGAATTCAGATCATAGAGAAACGGCTTATTTCGCCTCCGATGTTTTTTAATAGTTTTTCTTCTCGTCAATAATGTATTCAGGACGGGCCTTGATCTCGTCAAAGAGGATACCGACATATTGCCCTAACACGCCGACCGTCAATAACTGTACACCTCCAAAGAAGATAATGGAAGTCATGATAGAAGTCCAGCCAACCTCGGCGTTACTGAAACCATAGATCTTGCCCAACGTGAACCAAACCGCCAAGATTATACCGACCAATACGGATATAAACCCGAGACTCGTCGCCAAACGCAACGGCTTCTTCGAGAAATAAAGCATTGCCGTCGACGCGAATTTCAACATCTTACTAATCGGATATTTCGTCTCGCCGGCGATACGCGCCTCACGCTCATAATAAAACGGCACTTGATGAAAGCCCACCCAACTTATCAAGCCACGGATATATTTTCCCCGTTCCTTAAAACGGTCGAACTCATTCATCACCTTCCGGTCCACTAAACGGAAATCCCCTGTATCCAGCGGGAAATGAACCTCGCTCATATAATTCATCACCCGGTAAAAAGCCTTGGAGGTGAACAGCTTGAAAAGGCTCTCCCCTTCCCGTGACTTTCGGACGCAATAAACCACGTTGGCATTCTCTCTCTCCTGCACTTCCAGCAGATCCGGAATCAATTCCGGCGGATCCTGCATATCGGCGTCGATGATAATCGCCAAATCAGCGTCACAGTTATTGATACCCGCCGTTACCGCCGGTTGATGACCGAAATTCCGGGAGAAGTGAATCACCTTCACATGAGGATCGGTTGCGGCTATATGATCCAACAAAGAACGTGTCTTATCCTGACTGCCATCATTTATATAGATAATCTCCGTAGGGTTCGGCAACTTTACCAAGACCTCTTTCGTACGCCGATACGATTCCTCGATCACGGCTTCCTCGTTATAACACGGGACTATAACCGCTAACTTCTTCATGCCTTTTAAGCTTTAAAGGTATAAAACTTATTTACTAAAAAATTAATCACCGTATAGAAAGCCATTCCAATCAAGTGGTTGTAGTAATGATCGATCGTAAGTCGGGAATTCAAGATCAGTACCAATCCGTACTGTAAGGCATAACAAATAATGAAAGCGATCGTGAACCGAACCGCCCCTTTCGTCCATCCGGTGGAACTTCCCTTGAAAGTCCATTGCTTGTTCCAGATGAAACTGTTTAATATGCCTGCCACATATCCCGTTAAGTTAGATAAACCTTCCCGGCATCCGAAGAGTTTCATCATCACCCAGATAACGATCATCGTTATCAAGGTATTGCTCAACCCGACTACACCATACTTAATAGCTTGCTTAATCGTCTCCATTCTTACTTATAATCTCGGAAATCTCCTCGGGTGTCAATTCCTTGACATTCGTGATCGTGAAAACATTCGAGAGGAAATCGCCGTATTGGTTACATTCATTGATCACCCGGTCCAACGTAGCTTTTATATCCGTACGCACCGGGATCAAGAACACCAACTCCACATACTGCTCACCGATCGTCAAACGCTCGATCTCGCAGTCCGTTTTCGGCAGATAATAAGCGAACTCCCGCTCGATTGTCTGCCGCTGATATTCTTGGAAAGGTTTCTTGCCTTTAGACGTCATCAAGACATAGAAACGCAGCTTCTCCCCTTTTCCTCCCAGGCCGGTCGAGATATAAATTTGTTTCTCGTCGGAGAAATCGGACTCTAAGGAGATACGAGACTCCATCAAAGCCATGTAGGCCCAATCTGTCACTTCCGGGTCCGGATGCTGAGTGTATTCCTCCAACAAGCGGTACGCACGGACGGACTTCGAGGTAGCCAATTGAGATAACAAATATCTCTTCTCGGTCTTGTCCTTGGTTTCCTCCGTCAACAAAGTGTTGTACAGGGTCTCGCACTCATCCTCCGATAAGGGACGGGGAGGCCGGTTTTCCTTCCGTACGTTTTCCGAGTATTTGAAATACTCCATCTGAAGTTCAACCGGCACACGCTGTTCTAGTATATGGAAATGTCCCTCCATCCTGCTGAAGGAATCACGGAACTTTTTGAATACATCACCTTCTTCTTTCATAGATCGTCTTTTTTCGTTATTAAACTCCCATAAACAAGAAACAAGAACAAAGGTAATGTTTTTTCCGGAATAAATAAAAATAACGTTATTTAAGCTCCCGCATAAATTAAGAACCCAAGTCCGATCACGAATAAAATAAACATCCCGACATTCAGACGATTGGAAATGGCTGGCGCTCCCTTGAACTCTTTCCAGATAAGGATGCCCCATAAAGCGGAGACTAGCGTGGCTCCTTGCCCCAATCCGTAAGATATAGCCGCTCCCGCTTTCTCGGATGCTATCATACTGAAAGATTGACCGATACACCAGATAATACCCCCCAGTACACCCACGAGATGCGTACTCATATTTCCCTTAAAATAACCGGATATGGAGACAGGCTTACCTTCCACCGGATGTTTCATCGCCAATGTGTTAAATAAGAAATTACTAACAAATACTCCTATGGCAAAAACAAATACGGCGGTATAAGGCGTCAACTTCCCGGGTGCCGGAGAAGCGAAATTCTCCATGTCCATGGAAGCGGCGACAAAACGATAGAAAAAAGCCATGATCACGCCGGCCACAACCGATATAAGGATTCCCTTCCCCGATACTTTCTTGGTACCGACCAAGGCTTTCTTATAAGCCAGGCCATTCAAGATGATGGCGACCGTGATTAAGGCTACACCGATAAAGATATAAGTCGGTTCCCCCTTCGCCGCCCCGAAATAGTTAACCAATACGCCTAGCACCAAGGCCAATCCGATCCCAACCGGAAAAGCGACCGACAATCCGCAAATGGCGATCGCCGCAGACAACAAGATATTGGCAGCATTAAAAATAATACCGCCCAAAAAGGCACTCCCTAAACTAGCGAGGTTCGCTTGCGCCAAATCCGGCAGGAAACTGCGTCCTTCCGTCCCGATGCTGCCCAAGGTAAACCCGGAAATCAGAGAGAAGAGCAAGACACCAATCACGTAGTCCCAATAGAAGAACTCATATCTCCAAGTCTTGGAGGCTAATTTCTGCGTATTCCCCCACGATCCCCAACAAAGCATCGTAACGACACAGAATATGACAGCTAAAGAATAATCTTGTACGATATACATAAAAATACTATTTAATAGATGGTTGATGCATCATATAATTCTCTATCAAGGAAGCGACCTCCGTAGGCGGCATCTTCTCGATCAAACGAAGATCACGGCCATTGGGATTTGCCACCCAATTGTTAGTCCCCTCATCATCTACGACATGAAAGGTTCCTCGCTCTACATCGAAATAAGGCTCATAACCTTTTATAGCGACCAATACCGCCGTATGATCCCAGCTCATGCGCCCTTCCGGGTCTCCCTCCGCGAAACAAAGGGCATACGCTTCTTTTACAGGACTGTTCTCCACGTTCATTTGCACCAGTTTCTTTCCGGTCAAGATTACGTTCCCGATCTCAAAACCGCTAAAGACAATCTCTGTAGGCCATTCCTCCGCTACGACTTTAGAGGCAGGGACATCGCAATACACGTTAAATTCTTTTCCTTCCGGAAACAGGCCCGCCATAGAAACCAAACGTTTCACTTTCTTGGCGACTAATTCCTTTCCGGAGAGATCGCTATATTCATCAGCTCCCGATTGAAGCAAATCCCTTAAATTAGAGAAGAAACCGATCGTACAAATAACAACACTGGTATCCGGTTGTTCGCTCAGAATCTTACGATACACCTTCAGAGCATCCGGAGCGTCGGAAGTCTTCGCCGTATGATGCGGATAGTTAGCGGGTAACTCGTCAGTCCACTTCGTTTTATGCCAAGTAGTCAAGGAGGCCCCCGGTTCGCTCTTTGGTGCCCCTACCGGTATGGCCGGACGGTTGAAATAAGTATTCAGCACCTCAATGCAAGGCACCACCCGCTCATCATGGTTGGAGGAAAGAGTCGCAAGGATATTTACCTGACCGCTATCCGCCAAGGCATGCATCAAGGCCATAGCGCCCACATCATCATAGTCCGGACCTAAATCAGTATCTAGAATAAGATTTACCGGTTGAGGCTTATCGGTTTGAGGAATATTTTTCGACACATTTCCCTTACAGGAAATCAACAAGGCAAATAAGCCCATCAGAAACAATGATTTCTTCATAATCTTTATAATTTATTGGTGAACAATCTCTTTCGGAGCATCCGAGTAAATCAGTATCTCGCTGAAATGAACGGAGACATCATTACGTGGATTTAGCCATTTAAACGTAGCCGTATGTTTTCCCTTGGGCAGCTGATACTTCCAGAACAGGTCGTTCCTACGAGTCGTATAGGATGCCGGAAGGTTCGCCGTCTCAACCAGCTCCCCATCTAGGTACATCTCTACTCTCGCTACGTATTTATCATCTTTAGCGTTCACAAAGCCTTTGAATACGGCGCCTGTTCCCTCAAAAGGCAGTTCTCCTACATCGGGCAAATTCTTATTAACCGCCACTTTCTCTATCGGATACATACCCTCGAAAGCCTTCTCGTAACGAACGGCTACAGGTTGCTGGCATTTGATCGTCACCTCGTCACCTGAAACGGAACCGCCGTTGCGCTCTATCACTTGCAACGCTTGATCGAAGCCCATTTGGTAAGTCTTATTCAATGAGATGGTCGTATAGGCAAAATCCATATTCTCCACTTCTCTCAAGTTCTTCATCCAATAATCCGGTATATGGCTATAACCAAGGATTGTTCCTAAGATACCACCCGCGGAGGCTGGGTTGCAATCCGAGTCTTGTCCGCAACGGGTAGAGATATCCAATGTTTTATAGAAATCTCCCTCACCATAAAGCAAGCCGATAAGAATGTATGCGCTATTGATCACGGCATCAATATTGAACGGAACAAAAACACCATCCGGACAACCAATATCCGAGCTCCATTTCTTCTCACATTCAAACCAAGTGCGTTTCCAATCGTCCGGATATTCCTTATGCCAGCGGATCACATCGCTCATACATTTATAATAGGTACTTTGCTCCGGTATCGTCTTCAATGCCTCGGTCACGATAAACTCGATATCATCCGAGATAAACGATAACGAATACATCGCCCCGACATACACACCGCCGTACCAACCATCTCCATAATTCATGATATGCCCGATCTTATCAGAAATCTCGGAAGCCGTATTCGGCATACCCGGCGACATCAGTCCGGCATAGTCCGCCTCGATCTGATAATCCAGATCATCCGCATGCGGGTTATTCAGCCAATGACCGGATGCCGGAGGCATGATCCCTTGTAAAATATTATAACGTGCCGACTGGTTAGCATGCCACAACGTATATCCTGCCGTAGCGAACGCCATGGCGAACGAGTCTACAGGAGTATCCAATCCCAACCGGTCAAAGACATCTACGAATGTAAGGTCCATATAAACATCATCGTACAATCCGGGCACATTCTCGTACCACCATTTGATATACCCGTCCGGCCATACGATCGGTACGTATTCTTGAATCATTGTTCCGTTATATTTGAACTCCGTCGGACCACCATACGTACAGCCTATAGTCTGTCCGGCCCAACCTCCCTTAATCTTATCCATCAACTTTTCTTTACGGATCGTAAACTCAGCGGGCACCGTCGTTTGATCCTTTGCCAAGGGTTGTTGGGAACATGAGGTCGCCCCTAGAAATAAAGAGGCGGCCGTTATCACCGCAAATACTGTTTGTTTCATAATATTAGATTGTTTTTTTTAGATTAATCAAAGATATCTACCTCATTCCGATAAGGAGCGGAAGATTGCGCTCCCACACGGGTCACGGAAATGGCGGAAGCTTTGCAAGCGAATCTCACGGCTTCCCTTAAATCCCGCCCCTCAGCCAAAGCCACCGTTAAAGCGCCGTTGAAAATATCCCCGGCCGCAGTAGTATCAACGGCTTCCACTTTTATCGCAGGAACCATATCTACCATGGAATCACAGTAAATCAAAGCTCCTTTTGAACCTAAAGTAATGATTACGTTCTGTACCCCCATCTCCATTATAACTCGCGCAGCCTTCTTCGCGGAAACCTCATCCGTGATCTTCACGCCGGAGATCATCTCCGCCTCTGTCTCATTCGGGGTAATCATATACAGATGACGGAGTAACGCAGCCGACAAAGGTTGAGCTGGAGCCGGATTCAAGATTACCCGTTTGTTCTTCATCGATGCTATCTTAGCGACAAACTCAACAGTATCCATAGGAATCTCCAATTGCATTAAAATCAAATCGGCTTTTTCTATCGCCTCTTCCGATTTCGCTAAATCAGAAGGTAATAGATTAGCATTAGCTCCGGAGGCCACCACAATACAGTTTTCAGCATGAGCATCCACCGTAATCAACGCTACGCCAGATGGATTCTTCGGATCTGAGAAAATATAGGAAGTATCAATCCCCTCTTCCTCAAATAGCCGCTGGGATTGATGTCCGAATATATCACTGCCTGTTTTACAAATAAACGAGACCTGTCCCCCTAACCGGGCAACAGCAACCGCTTGATTCGCTCCTTTCCCACCCGGATTCATAAAAAATGTTCCTCCTAATACGGTCTCCCCCGTCCGGGGGAGATGATTCGTCTTTATGACCATATCGGTATTGCTACTTCCAACAACCAATATATTATGATTTCGCAAGTCTTTCATGCTTTTCTCTTATTAATCATTCGTTTAACAAAAATATCATATATTCCGCTTGGTACACCAGATTTCATGTTAATTTAAATTCATTCACCGATGTCGCAAATATAAAAAGATCCAAAATATAAAAATCATCAATTAATCTTCATCGCAGATAAACCCCAATCGATATATTTGCATCATACAATTTCTCATATTCACTATATATCAAACACTTGATAATATCAAAAGTTCCATGAATAACACATACATATTATTAGTGCTTGTCAATATCTTGACAAAAGCTGAGAAAAGATATTTCCACCTTTACGCAAACCTTCAAAAGGGGATAAGATATACCTCGCCCTTTTTAATCTAATAGATGCTAATACGTCTTCCGAACAGCTGTATACACGCTTTTGTCAGATTCAAGGTTGAATTAGATAAAGCAAAAAAATTAGCGGATAGATTAATGCCAAAGCAAGTCATGACGTATGTAAAACCCGGCTTTCCATAATACCACTCATCTGCTGCAACGCCCAATCCACCAATCCTTGGATATGGGGAATAAGACTTAATCCTCTTTCCGTTAAGCAGTATTCTACTCGGGGAGGAACTTCCGCATAGATCTTTCGTTCGATCAGACCATCCGATTCCAACGTGCGCAAAGTTACGGTCAGCATACGTTGCGATACATCCGCGATGGTTTTATGGATATCACTAAAACGCATGGTACCATTGGCGCTTAAAGTGATAAGCACTAACATAGACCATTTATCTCCTAGCCGGCTCAATACGTCTCTTACGGGGCAATTCCCTGTCGGATGAAAGTTTTTCATTTTTTAACCTTTTCTATTTACTTGAATCTCAACAATGGTTACATCCATGTAAGTTCCTTATTTATAAGTGCCTTCTTGTTTTCTCTAAAAAAGGGACTTACTTTTACACCACAAAAGTAATAAACTTACGAAAAATAACTATTGTATCACTTAATAATTTACGATTATGGCAAAGAAAGTAGCAGTTTTAGCGGTAAATCCAGTAAATGGATTTGGTTTGTTCCAATATTTGGAATCATTTTTCGAGAATGGCATTACTTATAAAGTATATGCGGTAGCCGATTCAAAAGAGATCAAAACGAACTCTGGCATAGCTTTGACAGTAGACGATGTGATCGCTAATTTAAAAGGGCATGAAGATGAATACGACGCAATGGTATTCGCTTGTGGCGATGCGGTTCCTGTTTTCCAGCAGAACGCTAGCAAACAATACAATATCGATCTAATGGATGTGATTAAGAATTTCGGGGAAAAGGGTAAGATTATGATTGGACATTGCGCTGCTGCTATGCTCTTCGACTTCACCGGAATCACGGAAGGAAAGAAGCTCGCGGTACATCCGTTGGCTAAACCTGCCATTAGCAAAGGACAAGCTACAGATGAGGATTCCGTAGTCGATGGCAATTTCTTTACAGCGAAAGAAGAACATTATATCTGTACTATGATGCCTCAAGTATTGGAGGCCTTGAAGAAATAAGTTCTAGGACAAATAAAGCCAACTATTTGAACAAGACAAAATGTAAGGGATGGACTATTCGCATAAATCCTCCCTTACAAATTTCAAGTTAGTTAGAAAAATCGGTTACAATCCAATACCTTATCTGTACTTCCAAAGTATCTTAGCTTCATCAGCAAAGTATCTTAGGTTCGTCGGCAAAGTATGTTAAGTTACTTTGCCGATGAAGTTAACTTCGTTGCCGATGTAAGTTGTCTATAACATATCCACCGGATTCTCATTCGCCGCCCTCCAACTTTGGAACGTGATCACTCCTACCGTCAGGATACTAATCCCTAGCAATGCGACAAAATAAATCAAATAACCGACAGGGGCTTTCTCCATAAAATTACTGGCCCATCTCTCCATAAAATAATAGGAAACCGGAATCGCGATAACAAAACTAATGAGCAAGACCTTTAAATAGACTTTATTCAAACGATATAGTATCTCGCTCACGGAAGATCCATACACCCGCCTTATACCAATTTCTCGCCGCTGATAGTGGACATCAAACAATACCAGACTTAAAATACCTGCCAATGCCATCCAGATAGATAAAACACTGGATAAAATAACCCGGTCGCCAAACTGGATTTCTTTTTCATACAGATGCCGGGAAAATGTATCGCAAAACTCAAAATCGGATAAACATGAAGGAGAAAGTTCGCTGAGCATGTCCCTAATATAAAGTAAAACATTTCCTTTATCAGCCCCCGGCATCAACTTAATATAAGCGTAAGGCATATAAAATTCCTCATTCGTCACAAAAGCGACAGGATAAGTAGCTAGCAGCTCCGATGCTTTATGTGTGGAAGCGATCACCACCTCATCCGTAAATCCTAATACCCGGGCATCATTCCCCCAAAAGGTTTTCATACGGTCACCCACATGAAGGTTTAATTGCCTTTTCGCTTTTTGGTCAAAAACCAAAAGCAACTCTTTATTCCTCCCATCTTCCATCCTTGAGGCACGTCCCTCGTTTGCGATGATATCCATAAGGGACAAAAAATTGGGTGATACATTCAAATAATAAAAATAAATAGTCTCTCCATTAAACTCTGCGGCCCCGCCACGATTCTCATTGGTCGCTCCTATCTTACTAGCGGCGAAAGCCACATCCTCAATTCCCGCATAACCACGCAAACGGTTGGTAAAATTCTCTTTATATTTCTCGGTTATCTCCTTATTCAATTCTACGACAACTACATTATCATTCCCGAAACCAAAGGAATGACTCCGCATTGTCTCTATCTGCTTATAAATAAACAGTGACAGGACGATCAATATAATTGAAACCGTATACTGAAAACCAACCAGACATTCCCGCATTCTTTTTCCCTTTGGAGACAAACCGAAAGAACCATTCAGCACGATTCGCTGAGGAATAGAAGTCGCATAAATAGCCGGATATGCACCGGCCAATAGTCCCGCACACAAAGCCATAAATAATCCACCCCAAAAAACTATTCCCTTCATATGAAAGCCTCCTCCAATGCAACCTTCATAAACCAATAACAGCAACAAGGATATAGCATAAGACAATAGCGCAAAAAGAAAAGACTCTAACCAAAGAAATCCACGCAACCGCCATACCGAGTCCCCTAGAATTTTGCGGATGTTAATACTTTTTATTCTTGCCGGAACCAATGCCATTGTAAAGTTTATAAAATTAATCACTGCTATCAATACCACTAGAAACGAGGCGCTAAACAACAAATCCGTTTGTCTTTTATTCCCTGATTTTATGTAAGTAACACTATTCATATCATTCATATAATAAATATCGCATAAATTTACCAAACGGGTCTGTACCTCTTGGAGCCTCTCGTATTGCTTGAAGGGAAATGCTTGGTTAAACTGGGAGCAAATGAGATCTTTTTGTGACGGATCATCTAAAAGGACATAACAAAGGAAAATCCAGTTATCCCAATCATCCATACAATAAGTCGACGATAAAGAAGTATAAATGGCATTATTCAATTGTGTGTTTTCCGGGAAATCTTTATAAACTCCTCCTACGACTAGTGATTTTCGTTCCTTGCTCCAAATCTCTTCTTCCGCAAGCAACTCCTTACCAATAGCCGATGACTCGCCAAATATCTTCCGGGCCATACTTTCCGGCAAAAGGCATTTCTCCGGATCATCTAAGCAATCCAGTGAACCTTCCACCAATTGGAAGTCAAATATAGAAACGATCCCCGGAGTACAGGTTATCACCGGTTCCTTATAACCTTTGAGAATCTCGTCCCTCCCGATCGTAAAATAAACTTCCCCTATGTAAGGATTTATGATCGTACTTACCAATATATGTGGAGAAGACAAGGCAAATGCTTGGGCGAAAGGCAGGATTTGCGTAGGCCATTGACTTTTACCCGTTACACAATCCAATCGATAAATAGCCTCGGCTTTCGAGTGTATTTTATCAAAAGTTCGTTCGGATTCCGTACGGATAGCTACGCTATTAAATAAAGTAAAGGCGATTACGAGGCCGCATATATTTAGTGTTGCCGCCATTTTATTTGCCTTCAACGTGATAATAAAATTTCGATATATAGAGTTCATGATACGCTTGTTTTTCGTATAAAATAAATTGACACAACTCTCCTCTATGCCCTTGAAGACAGGGCATAATCATGTCTAATTCAGCATACGACAAAGCACATAGCAAGAGTATCGCTCTTGCCAAAAGACGGATTTTAATCGAACATAACTTACCCTCCGTTCGTAAAACAACAAAGCTACCGACTGGGTAAACAAAACGAGGAAAAAATTCAATGAGGCAATAAGATACAAAAGTTTCTCCCCAAAAGCGGAGAAAGACGTCAAAGGAGTTATGATTTCTTGAAAAGAGATGAAAGCAGCCGGCTCTTTATTCGCTATTGAAAATAAAGATGTAGAAGCACACGCCCGTACCTCCTTTTGGGAGAAAGAATCGTTGGCGACCACAGTCAATGCGGCAAAAACGACCATGCACAAAAACATTGCCCTTAACCATTTCATAACAAGAACAAAATTGATCAAAGGCAAATGTATGGATTTTCACTCAATAAATCCAAACAATAAGCATGCAAATAACACGAATATGTAAATCATTGATTATCATCAGCCTTAAAAACATGATTATATTTCTGAAAAAACACGTACATGTTTTCCACAAAAGTCGTACATGTTTTTCGGAAAACACGTACACGTTTTTACCGGATCATACGACAGAAGACAAGAACAAATATAGAAATAGACAATAACCCTCCTCATCATGATGAGAATTTCCCTCATCAGTCCCGTGTAGGTTTGAGGCTATATCAAAACCCAAGCCCCAACTCAAAGGCGAACCGGAAACTATCCGTCGAGCCGAACCAAGAATATTTAGTGGTGAACTTATTCAAGAAAGTAAGCCAAATCCCGCCACCATAGGAAGTATGCCAACTATGGGAACGCTCACCGGGAAACCAGACCCTACCATAATCAAAGCCCGCGAATAGACCATATTTTAAGGGAGTGAACGGATTCTTTAGTTTTCCCATGTCCAAGCGTAAATCCGAGTATTGGTAAAAGGATTGCTTTCCGATAAAACGGTTATCACGGAATCCCCTTAAATCAATCGTGGCGGCTTGATAGAACTCATAGTCATTATCGAATAATACCGTTCCCTTTATCAAGGAGGCCCAAGTAAAACGATCCGAGAACCGTACGTTCCATGAAAGGCTTCCCTGCGCATAGGGGAAATTGCGTTCCGGCTTTTTCAAATTCATTTTCCATCCGGCCGTCCATTCGGTTTCCAATAGGGGAAGCCACGAATAAGGCTGTTTCGTTATCCGGTAAGTAGCACCAAGACCTACGAAATAATTCGTGCGGAAAATAGGATGATCTTCTCCATAAACCGTATAAATATATCGATCATCCGTACGTTTAGCCTTGTACATATCCAAAGAGCCAAAGAATGTCATCACCTCTTCTTTCCTCAAATCCATCTCGAAGGATGGATTAAACATATACGTCCGGAGCTTCACCCGGTTATAATTCTTTTTCTCCTCTTTATAGCCCACCGTATTATTTCCAAATCCGAAGAAGTTCTCGAAGTTACGGGGTGAAGAAATGGAGGCATTTAGGTATAAACGTCTCCGGCCATCATAATTAGGGAAGATACCTGCATACATGAACCCTTTCAAATAATTATACCCGATCCGATGCTGATAGGTGAATGGGGCTCGTTTAAAGCCATACATCGTATATGTAAAGAACGTACCCAAACTAATACCTTTATCCGAATCATATATTCCCCACGGGGTAAAAGATATCTTATGGTATTTTATCTTCTGGTAATCATATTTATAATCTTTATCATAGACATGTATTTTCCGGTTATGATTCAATTGGTATTGGTTCTCCCCCTCTCCGGAGATCAAGTATATCGGAAAATCTTTCCGTGTATTTCCCTTCACTTCAAACGTATCGTTTCCCGCAAGCCCATATAACCACAGTTCCTTGGTTTCCTTGCCGGAGAATTGTTGTTCCAACCTACAGTCTCCGGTCTCGGGATCATAAATCCGTAAAACAGTCCGGTCCGGCGCTTGCCGCTCGATCAAGAAATAATCGGATTGATTGGTTCCGGCAACCACTGGCGTACGTTGCAATAAGCGATAATATTGACTGGCAACCGCTTCCAACTCTAGCCTCCTTCGTTTCAACTTTCGTTTAATCAGTTCTATCTCATCATGTTTTACACCTTCCGGCAAATAAGTAAAAGCGCTATCGATCAAAGAGTCGGTCATCTGTCTCTGAATTTCTTGGGCTTGGCGTATCCAAACCGACTCATCACTGCGGCCTGCTACCGCCATATCCAGCGCAAAAGCTAGCTTATTGATTTTCTTTGTATCTTTTAAAATCAGGCTATCATAATTACAGATAAAATCCAACGATAACATCTTCAACATTTGCTTGAACAATACTCCGTCCACCTTCGTGAAAGCATGATTCCTATCGATCACGATCGGGGTATAAATTACGCTATCATTGACGGTATGTGACTGCCACTCCCAGTTTTCGTTCGTCTTATTCCAATCTCCGGTCCACATATCGAAAATACGTTCCCGAATGTATAGATTTTGATCCGCCATATAGTTTTTACTCACTTGAAGGCTGTCTAGAAAGTCTTCCGTGGTATACAAATTAGACCTTAAATTAATATCCGGAACATTGATTAGATTGACCAGCCTATCTTGTATATCGCTGCCGTCCGCAACTGTGTCTTTCCGTATGTGGGAAGGAATATAGTAAATACGGGAGGGAGAAAAACTCAATCCCGCGGACTTCGCTAAATAATCTGCGACCAAAAAGGTATAGGGATTGATAATCGTATAAGCATCTCCTAAGAACTCATCCAAATATGTATTCTTAAAATCAGTCTTATTATATATTTCCCGGAAAAACTTCGACTCCAAGAAACTTGTAGAGCCACCCAAGGGCTTTAGCAAATACAATTGCTTACGCTTATTCTCCAACAATAATCCGTGAAACCCTTCCGCTTGCCCGACGATATCCATCCCACCCCCCAACGTTTCTATCGTAGCCGAAGGAACCCTGATCGGGATCGTATAAAGGTGACGATAATGCCTCCCCCACATCCAATTATAGATCTTGCTTTTACCACTATCCGCTTGCGGATAAATGGACTTACGTACCCAATCTTGAGATTGGGAATAAAGCAAGCCGGGCATAAGCACAAAGAGTATGAGTATGATATATTTATAGGACGACCGCATGGACAATTTCTTTCTATCTCTGTTTTACTAATAACAGGGGTAAGACAAGAGTTGTTTTGTTTTTTTAGCCTAAGAGAAGAATCAAGGACTTGACGTATCAACAAGCGATAATTATATATTTTTGGTAGACAAATCTAAAATCATGCTATAAAACATTATTCAGAAAGGTTATAAATACAAAGAAGAAAGTTACTTTTACACGCAATTTCAATAATATTGATACGCATGAAGAACATAAATACACTGTCGGGCTTGTCTGTTGCTAACTTCAGCAAGCAAATTGACGGGAAAGAAACGGCGCTTTATACCCTGTGTAACAAGGTTGGAGCAGAGCTAGCGATCACGAATTATGGAGCGAAAATCGTCTCACTGATGGTTCCGGATAAGAACGGAAAAATGACCGATGTCGTTACTGGCCATAATTCGATTGAAGAGTACTTAACATCAGAAGAACCTTATTTCGGTGCCATTTGCGGTCGTTATGGAAATCGTATCGCCGCTGGAAAATTCACGATCGACGGTATTACTTATGACAAATTAGCCATAAATAACGGTCCTAATAGCTTGCATGGCGGAATCAAGGGATTCAATGCGGTCGTATGGGACGCCAAACAAATAGACGAGCAAACCATTGAGTTGAAATATACCTCCGCCGATGGCGAGGAAGGTTTCCCCGGAGAACTAAAGACAACCGTAACTTATCATCTGACAAATGAGAATGAGGTCGTTATCTCCTATCAAGCCTCTACGGACAAACCTACGGTCTTGAATCTAACCAATCATTCTTATTTTAACCTATCCGGTGCGGGAGACCCTTATATAGGAGACCATATTCTCACGATCAACGCCGACTATTATCTGCCTACAGACAATACGGCAATCCCGTACGGACCTAAAGAGAAGGTAGAAGGTACACCAATGGACTTCCGGACTCCTCATGAGGTAGGCGAACGAATCAATGACAATTTCGAACAGCTTATATTCGGTAAGGGATATGACCACACGTACATATTAAATAAAGAGGACAACGAACTTTCTTACTGCGCTCGCTGCTCCTCCCCCAAGACCGGTATCGTAATGGAAACTTATACGACTCAACCGGGCGTGCAATTATACACAGGTAACTGGATGACTGGGAATTTCGAAGGTAAGAACGGACAACGCTACCCGGAACGGGCCGCTTTATGTCTGGAAACCCAGCATTTCCCCGATAGCCCCAACAAACCGGAATATCCGACAACGGAACTCCGCCCGGGCGAGGTTTTCCAAAGTACTACTATTTATAAATTCAGTGTAGAATAAGAGAATAATTTAAGTAATCTAATAATCTAAAACAACAAAAAAGAAATGGAATCAACAGCAAAAAAGAATTACACATTGCCTATTATCATGATGGTGGCTCTCTTCTTCATGATATCTTTCGTGACGGGTCTACAGAACCCATTCGGTATCATCGTTAAGAACCAGTTCGCTGCCAGCAACTTCATGTCGCAGCTGGGTAACGCGGCTAACTTTATCGCCTATGCCTTCATGGGTATTCCGGCCGGTATGCTATTGCAGAAGATCGGTTACAAGAAAACCGCTTTGTTAGCGATCATCGTAGGTTTCTGTGGTGTAGGTATTTCTTATCTTTCCGGTGTGGCTGGTAGCTACGCTGTTTATTTGACAGGTGCTTTCGTGTCCGGTTTCTCTATGTGTATGTTGAATACCGTAGTAAACCCGATGTTGAACACGCTAGGTGGTGGTGGAAACAAAGGTAACCAATTAATTCAGGTTGCCGGCTCCGTAAACTCTATCGGTGCTACGATCGTTCCGGTATTGGTTGGTTATTTGATCGGTGACGCTGCTAAGGCTCAGATCAGTGACGCTAACCCGGCATTGTTCTTGGCTATGGGTATCTTTGCCATCGTATTTATCGTATTGTTCTGCATGCAAATTCCGGAACCGCATATGGTTAAGGAAAATGAAGCCAAGACTCC
This sequence comes from Parabacteroides sp. AF19-14, assembly GCF_003635485.1. Taxonomy (NCBI): domain Bacteria; kingdom Pseudomonadati; phylum Bacteroidota; class Bacteroidia; order Bacteroidales; family Tannerellaceae; genus Parabacteroides; species Parabacteroides sp. AF19-14. The sequence continues at coordinate 113,382 of NZ_QTMJ01000008.1, forward strand.
GGACAAGCACAGCGCGCTTTCTTTCCGTCACTTCATTTTAGGTGCCATCGCAATCTTCTTGTATGTGGGTGTCGAAGTAGGTATTCCTAACTTCATGAACTTGTTCGCTACTTCTCCTGAGATCGGTATCGATCCTACAGTAGCTGGTTCTATCGTGGGTACATATTGGTTCTTGATGATGATCGGACGTCTGTTCGGTGCCTCTTTCGGAGCTAAGATCTCTAGTAAGGCGATGTTGTCATCAGCCGCCACGGTAGGTATGATCTTTATCTTGATCGCTATCTTCGCCCCTGCTACGACAAAAGTTAGTATGCCTGTATTCTTGTCTGATATCTCTTTCGGTATGGTTGAGGTTCCGGTTGGAATCATGTTCATGGCTCTTTGTGGTTTATGTACTTCCATCATGTGGGGTGGTATCTTCAACTTGGCAGTAGAAGGTTTAGGTAAATATACGGCAGCCGCTTCCGGTATCTTCATGGTGATGGTTTGCGGTGGAGGTATTCTTCCGTTGATCCAAGGAGCTGTAGCCGACGCTGGCGGTTTCATTACTAGCTTCTGGGTGGTATTCCTAGGATTGGCATATTTGCTATATTACGCTTTGATCGGTAGCAAGAACGTAAACAAAGACATTCCTGTTGAATAATAAGGACAGGACATAATATGATAAAGAAGAAATTATCCGGCAGAGTTATCTGAATGGGTAATTTCTTCTTGTTTATTCAATTATTTACCTTAATCAAATTAAGTATCATGCAACAAAAAATCAGAACTAAATTTAAAGAGTTATTTAATACCGAAGGTAGCTTATACACATCCCCGGGACGTATTAACTTGATCGGTGAACACACTGATTATAATGGAGGTTTCGTTTTTCCGGGTGCTGTAGATAAAGGGATGATCGCCGAGATCAAACCGAATGGGACGGGCAAAGTCCGGGCGTTCTCCATCGACTTAAATGATTACGCTGAATTTGGCTTGACCGAGGAGGACGCTCCTTCCGCAAGCTGGGCAAGATATATCTTTGGCGTATGCCGGGAGATTATTAAACGAGGTGGTAATATCCAAGGTTTCGATACCGTATTCGCTGGAGACGTACCTCTGGGCGCTGGAATGTCTTCTTCCGCCGCATTGGAAAGTACTTATGCTTTCGCATTGAATGACTTATTCTCATTGAATATCGATAAATTCGAGTTGGCTAAGATCGGTCAAGCTACAGAACATAATTATTGTGGCGTGAATTGCGGTATCATGGACCAATTCGCTTCCGTATTCGGCAAGGCCGGAAGTTTGATCCGCTTGGATTGCCGTTCTTTGGAATATAAATATTATCCGTTTAATCCGGTTGGTTACAAACTCGTGTTATTGGATTCGGTCGTTAAGCATGAGTTGGCATCCTCAGCCTACAACAAACGCCGTAAATCCTGCGAGAACGTGGTAGCCGCCATTCGCCGCAACCATCCGGAAGTAGAGTTCTTACGTGACGCTACGATGGAGATGCTGAACGAGGTAAAAGCGGATGTCAGCGCAGAGGATTACATGCGTGCCGAATATGTTATCGAGGAAATCCAACGTGTACTCGACGTATGTGCCGCTTTGGAGAAAGGCGACTATGAGACTGTCGGCGAAAAGATGTACGGCACGCATCAAGGTATGAGCAAGCTTTATGAAGTTAGCTGCGAGGAACTGGATTTCTTGAACGATATCGCCAAGGAATGTGGTGTAACGGGTTCTCGTGTCATGGGTGGAGGATTCGGCGGTTGTACGATCAACTTGGTTAAGGATGAGTTGTACGACGATTTCGTGAAGAAAGCCTTCTCCACTTATAAAGAGAAGTTTGGCCGTGAACCTAAATTATATAATGTAGTAATCAGCGACGGAGCACGCAAGCTCTGTTAATCTTTAAAATCCATAAAACGATGTCAGCAGCTTTTTATCAAGACGAAGTAAAATTCTATGTTGCCGTAGATTGTATCATTCTAGGGTTTAACAATAAGGAGTTGAATGTTTTATTATACAAACGTTCGTTCGAGCCGATGAAAGGACAGTGGTCTCTTATGGGAGGCTTCGTGAAATCCGGGGAAAGCGTGGATGAAGCAGCATCACGGGTATTAACCGATTGCACGGGCATCGAGCATCTTTTTATGGAACAAATAGGGGCTTACGGAGATGTATCGCGTGACCTAGGGGAGCGGGTTATCTCCGTAGCTTACTATTCCTTGGTGAATATGAATGATTTTAGTCCCGAGATCTTGGAAAGCCATAACGCTACTTGGACCAAGATATCCGAGCTTCCCGACTTGATTTTCGACCATAACCAAATGATAAACGATACGTTGTCCGTCCTTAAAAAGAAAGCGGCAAGCCGCCCTATCGGTTTCAATTTGCTTCCCGAGCAATTTACCTTGCCCCAACTACAGACATTGTATGAGGCCATCTACCAAACCCTTTTAGACAAACGAAACTTCCGCAAAAAGCTAAACGCCATGGATATTCTGGAAAAACTGGATATCAAAGACAAGAAAAGTTCTAAACGAGGAGCTTTCCTCTACAAATTCAACGAGAAAAAATACAACAAATGGGTTGAACAGGGTTTTGACTTCTCGCTCTAATCCGAATGATGTATACCCGCAAGAATAAGGCGCTCAGCGGGCTATCTTAAATATCTCTCAATTTATCAAAAATATAAGAAGATAGGAACCTTTACCGAAAAGGAATTGTTTGATTGATATAACGGCTCTTACAAAGAGTTTGATTATCTTTGCAGTCAAATAAATAATTCATCTGATAAAATGAACGATATTCAAGTAATGAACAAAGCAGCTGATAACATCCGTATACTGGCTGCGTCAATGGTGGAGAAAGCGAACTCCGGGCACCCGGGTGGCGCTATGGGTGGTGCAGACTTTGTTAACGTACTGTTCTCAGAGTTCTTAATATACGATCCCAAGAATCCCAAATGGGAAGGACGCGATCGTTTCTTCCTTGACCCGGGGCATATGTCTCCGATGCTTTATTCCGTACTGGCTTTAAGCGGCAAATTCACATTGGATGAACTTCAACAGTTCCGCCAATGGGGAAGCGTTACTCCGGGACATCCTGAGGTAGACGTTATGCGTGGTATCGAAAACACGTCCGGCCCGCTGGGACAAGGACATACTTATGCGGTAGGTGCGGCTATCGCGGCTAAATTCTTGAAAGCACGTCTGGGTGAGGAAGTAATGAACCAGACTATTTACGCATATATTTCCGATGGAGGTATCCAAGAGGAAATCTCCCAAGGTGCCGGACGTATCGCCGGAACTTTAGGACTGGATAACTTGATCATGTTCTACGACGCTAACAACGTGCAGCTATCTACCAAGGTAGAAGACGTCGATGCGGAGAACGTAGCCATGAAATACGAGGCTTGGGGCTGGAAAGTCATTCAAATAAACGGTAACGACGTAAACGAGATCCGCAAGGCTTTAAAAGAGGCTAAGGCAGAGATCTCCAAACCGACTTTGATCATCGGTAACACCGTTATGGGGAAAGGTGCTGTCGGCGCTGATAACAGCTGTTACGAGAATAAGGTATCTACTCACGGACAACCTTTATCCGCGGCAGGAGCTTCCATCGCAGATACGATCAAGAACCTAGGAGGCGATCCGGAACATCCGTTCGCAATCCTTCCTGAGGTAGCCGAATTATATGCCAAACGTGCGAAAGAACTGGAAATAATCGTCGCCGAGCGTTACGCCGTGAAAGACGTCTGGGCGAAAGCTCACCCGGACTTAGCGGCTAAGATGGAGCAATGGTTCTCCGGTAAGGCTCCTAAAATCGACTGGGCCGCAATCGAGCAGAAAGCGAACCAAGCGACCCGTGCCGCTTCCGCTACCGTATTAGGTGTGCTTGCTACCCATGTAGAAAACATGATCGTAGCTTCCGCCGACCTTTCCAATTCCGATAAGACAGACGGCTTCTTGAAAAAGACCCATGCTTTCGTGAAAGGCGACTTTAGCGGAGCTTTTTTCCAAGCGGGTGTAGCCGAGCTTTCTATGGCTTGTATCTGTATCGGTATGTCTTTACATGGTGGCGTGATCGCCGCTTGCGGTACTTTCTTCGTATTCTCCGATTACATGAAGCCTGCGTTACGTATGGCCGCATTGATGGAGCAGCCCGTTAAGTTCATCTGGACACACGACGCTTTCCGTGTTGGAGAAGACGGACCTACGCACGAGCCGGTAGAGCAAGAAGCTCAAGTTCGTTTATTAGAGAAATTGAAGAATCATAAGGGACACAACTCCATGTTGGTACTTCGTCCGGCAGACGTTGTGGAGACAACAGTCGCATGGAAACTAGCGATGGAGAACGTTTACACTCCTACCGCATTGATTCTTTCCCGTCAGAATATCACAGATCTTCCCGCTAAGGAAAACCGCTACCAAGAGGCTTTGCAAGCAGAGAAGGGTGCCTATATCGTCAATGAAGACGCAAACGCGGATGTAATTCTTTTGGCTTCCGGTTCCGAGGTATCGACTTTGGTCGAGGGCGCCGCCCTGCTTCGTGCCGATGGCATAAAGGTTCGTATCGTTTCCGTACCTTCCGAAGGTCTATTCCGTTCACAAAGCAAAGAGTACCAAGAATCCATTCTTCCCGCAGGAAGCAAGATTTTCGGCTTAACCGCTGGTCTTCCGGTTAATCTGGAAGGGTTGGTAGGTCCTAACGGCAAGGTATGGGGACTTGAATCCTTCGGTTTCTCCGCCCCTTACAAAGTATTGGACGAGAAATTAGGTTTCACGGCTAAGAACGTTTATAACCAAGTAAAAGAATTATTAGCATAAAGATGGGTATAGTAGGTTTGTGTAGCGATCACGCTGGTTTTGAGTTAAAAGAATATATAAAGACAATCCTCGATGAAAGGGGATTGTCTTATAAAGATTTTGGAACTTATTCCTCTGACAGTTGCGATTATCCGGATTTCGCCCATCTGATGGGCAAGGCCGTAGAAGCTGGCGAGGTTTATCCGGGAATAGCTGTCTGCGGTACAGGGAATGGCATTAGTATGACCTTGAACAAACATCGGGGTGTCCGTGCCGCCTTATGCTGGCTAGAGGATATCGCGAAACTGGCACGTGAGCATAACGACGCGAACGTGTTATCAATGCCCGGTCGTTTTATCAGCAAGGAAGAGGCTAAGAAAATCGTTGACATATTCTTGGATACACCTTTTGAGGGTGGTCGCCACCAACGTCGTATAGACAAGATCCCTTTGTAAAGTCCGCGAAAAAGTCACTTTATAAAATAAAGAAGGCTCTCCCATGGTTCGCTTACCATTCGGAGAGCCTTTTCGTATCACCGTTTAAACGGCAACGTACATATAATAGATGACGGATGCCAAATTTGAAGACTTTCTACTATTAAACATTCGATCTCGCTTTTTGTTCTTTCCATTTAGTTAAAAATGTACGGGCTACCGTCGGGAATAACTCCAGCAACAGTATTTCTTTCTCATTCTCAGCCAATAACACATCCAAATCCTCCAATACAGGATTCTCTTGCATCACGTAATGGGAACCGTCGTAAGGCACCTCATTTTGTACGCCGGTGATTTTCAACCGGAACGCCGGATCTACCGGAATCGGCGTCTTGCCATACTCTCCTTTTACCAAGGCGATAAACTGGTTGGAAGGATTACTATACATCGGGCGGCCTTTCAGCTCATCCAGCGCACAGGAAACCGCTTGCGCCCCGATAATCTGGCTCGTAGGCGTCACCAACGGAGGCAAGCCGGCATCCATCCGTACTTGCGGAATGAGCGACATCGCCTTCTCCAACAAGTCGATCTGCCCCAATTGCTTCAACTGGGCAACCATATTTGTGTACATACCTCCCGGGATCTGCGCTTTTTTCACCAACTCGTTCGGCTCGGGGAAATCAAAATACTCCTCGATCGCACGGCAATAAAGCAGCAAATCGTCCTCCTTATCTTTCCGAGCGGCCTCGATGGCATCGTTGAAGAAGCGGTCGATCTCGGCGGGGAAACTATCCTCTACGGGATTAAAGGGTCTCGGGAATTTCTTAGCGGTATCGAATGCGGAAAGTTCCTTGCGGATCGTCAATAATTCCTTGTTGATCTTAGCGATCGCATCCATATCAAGATCCAGCTCGATACCCAATTTCTTGCAGAAGATATAGACCAGCTCCACGGCGGGAGCGGCTGGTCCTCCGGCGAAGTTCCATATATTCGTATCAACGATATCCACCCCATTGATAATGGCGGATACGACCGACGCCAATCCGTAACCGGGCGTACAATGCGTATGAAAATCCACCGGTACTTTCAAGCTCTTCTTGAACAATCGCACCAATTCCGCCGTACGAGCCGGAGGTATCAAACCACTCATATCCTTCAGGGTGATCATATCAGCGCCCAGCGACTCCAGCTGAAGGGCCTTGTTTAAGAAATACTCATTCGTAAAAACAGGCTTATGCAAGGGCCGTCCATGCAAGGCGGCTTTTATACGTTCTACCGGGGAATGGTGAGGATCTATCGTATAACAGATGGCACAGTCGGCCTTTCCCCCGAATTTCTTCACATAACGGATCGTGGATTTCACGTTATCCACGTCGTTCAAAGCATCGAAAATACGCATGATATCGATACCGGAACGAATCGAGTTCCGGCAAAAGCCTTCTATAATCTCGTCGGGATAAGGATTATAACCGAATAAATTACGCCCACGGGAAAGAGCGGATAGCTTTGAGGAATTACCTATTTCCGCTTTGATGATCTCTAAACGATCCCACGGATTCTCACCTAAATAACGCATCACGGAATCGGGAACCGCCCCACCCCATACTTCCATGGCGTAAAAGCCTGCGTCTTTGTAGTAAGGAAGTACACGGTCTATTTGCGCTTGAGACATTCTTGTAGCGAATGCCGATTGCTGACCATCGCGAAGAGTCAAATCACGAATCAATAATTTACGTATCATACCAAATTTGTTTAGATCGTTTTAGTCAATATTCTGATTATATAACAAGATCTAAACAAATTTGATAAAGATTACGGGGTTAATAATAACCAATTTTTCTAAAACCTCAGTCTTTTACTTCCACAACGATCATTACGGGAAAGTGGTCGGAAGGGGTACGGGCCTCATATTTACTCAATGACACCTCTTTCGGGAAATTACCGTTTTGCTCCTTCCGGGCGCTTTCTTTCGCCTCGGAGCGATAAGTATCCGTTAAGATTCCATACTTCTTCACCTCAAATTCTTTCGTAAGAAAAAGGTGGTCGATACGGCTATCGGTCTTGCGGTCCGGATGGAAACCGTTGAAGGTACCATTCGGGGCATAGCGGAAATCAGCGATCTCATAAGAGTCACGCATGATACCGGAACCATCTAACAACTGATAGGACTCACTTGTTTGGTCCACGTTGAAATCGCCGGTAAGGATAGCGGGAAGTTTCTTGGGGAACTCCTTGATCTTCTCCAAGATCAGCTTGGCGCTCTCGGCACGTGCCTGTACGCCTACATGGTCCATGTGAAGGTTGAAGAACAAGAAAGTGAAACCGGTTTGCTTATCCCGGAACTCACCCCACGTACAGATACGGGGAAGGACGGCATCCCAGCCCTTATTCGGACGGTCGGTGATCTCGGATAGCCAGAAATCGCCATGCTCCAAAACCTCGAACTTGTCCGTGCGGTAAAAGATAGCCGAATGCTCTCCCGCCCGCTTACCATCGTCACGTCCCACACCGATATAATCATATCCGGGCATGGCTTGCCTCAAGTCCTGCAATTGCGGATATTTGCCCTCTTGGGTACCAAAGATATCGAACCCGTGAAATTGTACGATCTGGGCGATGTAGGGATAGCGTTGTCCCCAACCGTTACCGTTCGTGGAATCGCCGCCGTTGGCGTTACGCAAATTATAGGTGGCAACCACCATTGTCTCCGCCTGTAAGGTTAATACGGCGCAAAAAAGAAAAATAAAAGAATAAATAACTTTCTTCATGATCTATGTTTTTAATTATCCTCGAAAGCTGATAATATCGGACGGGCGATCCACACCTGCGGCTGCGGTACGTCCAATAGGTAAGCCATCGTACCGGCGATATCATATACCATCGTGCTCTCCGGGATCTTGAAGCCTTTCTTTACGTTCTTTCCATAGAAAACGATCGGGGTTTGCATCTCGTTCATCGTCTTGCCACCGTGACCGGTCTCGATACCGCCGTGGTCGGCCGTCAGTATAACCACCGTATCATCCATGATACCCGCCTCACGAACGGCGTCCATCACTTGCGTCAAGCAACTGTCCAAATGATTCACCATGGCGAAATACTCCGGGGAACTCCATCCCTTGCCATGTCCGGTACCATCCGGCTGATCGTATATAATCGCGCAAAGGTTCGGCTTCTTCTCCTTGATATACTGAACGGCTACCGGGGTACATCCGTTCGGGTTCTCAGCCGACATCGGGGCATGCTTACGGAAGCTCATGGCCAAGGTATCCACCAGATAATTCATGCCTTCCCACTCATAGATATAGCCAATCTCAGCCTCGGGAGCCTTATCCCGGTACATGCCGAAGATATTCGGGAAACGGTTGTCGCTATTCACGACACGGGAAGGAAGCTCCGGCGTACGAGATCCCCACTCCGTATATCCGTGCAACTCCGGTCCTGCTCCCATAAACATGGAAGCCCAATTACAAGCACTCGACGAAGGCAGGATCGAACGATTCTCTAACGTGGAAGCACCTTCCGCCATCATCTTACGGAAAGTAGGCATATCCGCCCCATTATTCAAGCAATGGGCGCTCAAGCCGTCGAAACCAATCAAGATTACATGCTTTGGCAGATTCTTCTCTTTCAAAGGCACTTGCTGAGGTGCCGTATTACAGGCGCTCAGGCAGTATGCGATTACCGCACAACAAATAAATAAGATTTGCTTTTTCATCTTACCGTGTTTTTCTTTTATGATTAATATTGAAGTATCTTAGATTCCGTCAGACAAAGGTACAAAGTTTAAATAAAGTTCAAAAAGATCATTTATCTTTGTAGCTTAATCTAATCTTATTTTAATAAATACGTATGTACAAACATTTCCTGACAAGCGTATTGCTTGTATTTTTCATGCTATCCTGTAGCAAACTTTCCCCTTTTGAAGGAAAGATGCGAGAATGCGTACAAACCTCCCTAAGCTGGAGAAACGACACGACCGGTATCTGGGAAACAGCAGGCTGGTGGAACTCGGCGAACGTATTAACCGCCACCATTCGCTACGGTGCCGTAACCAAAGATCCGGCCATCCCTTCTGTCATAGAGGATGTATTCGAGAAAGCCCGTCATTACCAAGTAGGCGTAGACTCAACCGGTACTCCCCGTTATTGCGACAACTTCATCAACGATTATTACGATGACGAGGGTTGGTGGGCATTGGCATGGATCGAGGCCTCCAAACTGACCGGAGAGAAAAAGTACCTAGATATGGCCGAGATCATATTCGATGATATGACAACCGGCTGGAGCGACGCTTGCGGAGGCGGCATTTTCTGGAAGAAGAATCCACTGCATTACAAGAACTCGATTGCCAACAACTTATTCTCCCTTACGGCGATCCGTTTATATAAAGCGACCCAGAATCCGGCATACCTCGACTGGTTCAAGAAGAACGTAGATTGGTATATGCGAACCGGCATGATCAATACGAACATCTACCAAATCGAAGACGGTACCAAAGACGATTGTACCCCCAACCGAAATGCCCACTACACCTATAACCAAGGCGTAGCCATCGCTGTCTTAGCCGAGATGTATCTCCAAACCAACGATAAATCTTATTTGGAACTAGCGGAAAAGATCGCCGACGCTACCATCACCACACAATTGATAACTGACGAGGGTATTCTCCGTGAAATGAAGCCCGAGATCGATGATAGCAACGACGGTGTCCAATTTAAGGGTATCTTCATCCGTCATTTAGCCTTCCTGTATGAAGTGACAAAGAATCCGGCTTATAAAGATTTCATCTTGAAAAATGCGGAATCCATCATCACAAAAGATTATGATCCCACATCCAAAAGCTTCGGTTGTTATTGGTACGGCCCTTTCCACAAGGAAAACTCGGCAGCAAACGCTTGCGCTTTGGAATGCGTGATAGAGGCTTATGATTTAACGAAATAGGTATCCGGAAAGACGCAGCTTGTCGTTATTCACACAGCCAGCGGGCGATATTCCGCTCTGGCTCCCCCGGAGCTGGAACGGATGTAACATACGGCTCTGGCTCATTGACAAAAAAACGGGACGGCGGACATCTCCGCCGTCCCGCCCAAAAGAGACAGCCTTATCTCTGTTTGTATTCATGTCAAGGCTGGTTTTTTACTGATAACGGGGCCATATAAACCCTGTTTTTCATATCGTGCACAAACATAAGACTTCTTTTTCACAAAAGAACAAATTCCTTCTTCTTTCTAGAAATACATGCTTTATAACATACCGCACTCCCTCTCGGTTGCTAGCGTGGACTTCTATTACAAAGGATAGGCGACGCAGCACGCTACGTCTCCCTCCGTTTTCTTTTTACCAATAATAGGTATCCATAATCTCCTTCATTTTAGGGGTATTCGTGTCCTCATCCTTAACATCTTTCCGCAGCTTCAGCATCTCCTCCTTCATTTGCCGGATGATCTTGGCGTATTGGGGATCGTTATAAGCGTTGTGATTCTCACGAGGATCGGATTGAAGGTCGTAAAACTCCCATGCTGGTGTCGTGGTCTTATCCTCCGAACCAGTCATATTCAGACGGTCGTCATAGAAAAACATCAGTTTATACCGCTCATTACGGATACCCATATGGGCCGGACGGTTCGAATGTTGGGTCCAATAACGATAATACATCTCCTTACGCCAATCCTTTGGGGTATTTCCTTTCAGATTATCGCGAAAACTATGGCCCTGCGATTCTTTCGGGGTCTTCACGCCTGCGTAATCCGCCAGCAAAGAGGCAAAATCCACGTTCAAGATCATATCCTTATTGCGGGTCCCCGCCGGGATCTCTTTCGGGTAACGGATCACGAAAGGCATACGTAGAGACTCCTCATACATCATACGCTTATCGAAGAAACCATGCTCTCCTAAGAAATAACCTTGGTCGGATACGTACACCACGATCGTATTATCGGCGATTCCCATATCGTCCAGCGCTTTCAATAACTTCCCGATATTATCGTCGATCGTAGCCCCGCAACGCAGATAGTCGCGCACCAATTTCTGGTAAGCGGCGCTACGGGCGGCAGATCGATGCATGCCCTTCGTCGTAAAAGGCAACTCCGGATACCGGCACCACCATTTATCAGGGTCTTGCGACGCCACGTCCCAACGACGGGCCAACTCCTCCAAAGGCTGTCCGGAGAAGGTACGTCCATTCGTCTCCGGCCCCCAATCGAATAAGTTCTCCGGTTCCGGGAAAACAACCCCGTCATACAAATGCCTCATCCGTTCCGGGAAATCCCAAGGCTCGTGTGTAGCCTTGAAATGGCAACACATCATGAAAGGCCGGTCCTTATCGGCCTCTTTCATCCAGCGGATCGCCTTCTCCGTCACGATATCCGTAGAGAAACCGCGTACCCGCTCCCCGAAATTGCGTTCCCCCGGCCAAGGTTCCGTACAATTTATAAAAGTAGGGTCCCGGTACTCGCCTTGGTCATGAAACACGGAATAGAAGTCGAAACCTTGCGGTTGCGTTTTCAGATGCCATTTACCGACCAAAGCGGTCTGATAGCCTCCCGCTTGCATTTGCTTGGCGATATTATCTTGTTCTGGATCAAAAGAATCACTTAACGTGTAAACACCGTTCACATGGCTATAAGCCCCGGTCAAGATCGCCGCACGACTCGGGGAAGAGATCGAGTTCGTACAAAAACAATTATCCAATACGCAACCCTCCGCAGCCAAGCGGCGGATATTCTCGTTGCGGGCATACTCACCCAACACACCCCCGTAAATACCCCACGATTGGGAAGTATGGTCATCCGAGAGGATAAACAAGATGTTGGGGCGATTCTCTGCCGCCGATTTATCAGCGGCAAAGAGAAACTGCCCGTTCCCCGAAAGACAACAGGCAGTCATTCCAATACTAATGATCGATTGTTTCATAGGTCATGACGTTTTTTCCCTTGCACTAAACCCGGTTCCCTACGTTCCGTACCCTTCATACGAGTCAAGTCATCCCCTAACTCATGGCGTTTCTGGTCCGCGATCTTCATCAATTTAGCCGCCTCCTCCGGATATTGGGTAATCACGTTATAACGCTCTCCCGGATCACGACGCAAGTCGTACATCTCCGGCTTCATGATCTCCAGATTCGTCAACTTACCCGGCTGGCCGTCGTTTCCCGGCTCATAAGCCCCGTAAGTGACGTATTTATGAGGGAATACCAATTTAAACATTCCATCCGTAACAGCCTCCAAGTCATTCTTTCGATAGTAATAGACGAAAGACTCACGTGGGTTGGCGTCTTTTTTACCCTCGATCAACGGCAAGATACTTACTCCGTCAATCTTGCGAGGAGGAAGCGGAGCCTGCGTGATCTCGGCGAACGTAGGAAGAAGGTCGATATTAGAAGCTAACTTATTACAAGTCGTGCCCGGTAACGTCTTACCTTTCCAGTACATGATACAAGGAACCCGGTTACCTCCATCAAAGGTCGTAGCCTTTGCCTCACGTAACCCACCGGCTGAACCGGCATGATTCCCGTAATTGGTCCAAGGGCCATTATCGGAAGTCAAGATCACCAACGTATTATCTTCCAAGCCCAGCTCACGCAATGTCTTGAATATCTCACCTACACTCCAGTCGATCTCCATCATCACGTCGCCATATAAACCCTGCTCGCTCTTTCCCTTGAATTTATCGGAAACGGCCAACGGTACATGGGGCATATTATGGGCCAGATACAAGAAGAAAGGCTTATTCTTATTCTTCTTGATGAAATTAACAGAACGGGTGGTATAATCCGTAGTCAACCGTGTTTGGTCCGTATTATAACCGATAATCTCGTTTCCGTCATAAGTCGGCAAATCCGGGAAATTAAAGACCTCACCTTGTTGCGGGTGGAATGGCCACATATCGTTAGAATACGGCAAACCATAATACTCATCGAAGCCATTTTGCAAGGGAAGAAATTCCTTTTGGCTACCTAAATGCCATTTACCGAAGATAGCGGTACTATATCCTTTCTGTTTCAATACCTCTGCGATCGTCATCTCATCCGGATGGATTCCGTAGTTCGAATCCGGTCCCGGAGCGCCAGCGAAACCGATACGATTCGGATAGCAGCCGGTCAACAAACCGGCACGAGACGCTCCACTAATCGGCTGTCCCGCCAAGAAGTGTGTAAAACGAACGCCTTCCGCCGCCATTTTGTCGATATTCGGAGTGGTATATCCGTAAGCCCCATTAAAAGAAAAATCCCCGTAACCTACATCATCCAAATTGATCAGGACGATATTCGTGTAATCAGCCGCCATCCCCGCAACGGAAAAGGCAGAGGCGACCGTCAAAAGAAGAAATTTGTTATTCATGATATAATTATTTAATATAAAATAAGCACATTATTCGTAAAACAAAGATAAGCTGATTATTCGAATCGGCAATCATCCTCCTTCTTTGTTCTCTCACTAATAAATACACCCGAGCCCCCATTCTCCCCTATCAAGAGAAAAAAAAACTCAAAAAATCAAGACTACCGACCAAGCCGGAGAATATATACTGACTTGCCCAAAGGATATATACTGACTCAGCTCAGCCAGTATATATCTTCGAAAAAAAGAGGGAAAAGCGACATTACCTCCTAATACTGTTTGATCTCAAAACGAGTCTATGGGACAACGGTTGTCAATATTCCTTCCCCCCAAACCGGATAACGATCCAAAACCTGTCTCAACTTAAGACGCAAGTCCTCTTCCTTGGCAGAAGCTACGCCTTTTAGCAAATCCTTTTTCTCCAAGGGATCTTTCCTTGTATTATAGAAACGGCCGTCAAGATACAATTTATAATCCGCAGTCTGAACGAAACGCACATAATCCGGTTTATGCTGATCTTGATAATGGCAAAGGCTCCACTCTCGAATCTTGCCCTTCTTACCTACAAGTTGCGGATAAAAACTAATGCCGTCCAAGTCCTTGTCCTTATTGCGATCACCTTCCATGATATCCCGCAATGTCACATAGAAATCGGAGAAATCAACCAAGTTCTCATTCACAGCTCCCTTCTTCATCATCTTAGGCCAACCTACGATCATGGGGACATGAGTTCCATATCTTTTCGTTCCCTTTTTACCACCTTGAATCACAGAACCATCTTTCATCGGAGTATATATATTCACATTGGTTCCATTATCCCCAATGAAAATCACCACGGTATTCTCATAAACCCCTTCTTTTTTCAACACGTCTAACAATTTCCCAACCAATTTATCAGTATAACTGACCATATCTGACATCAACTTATTGTCGTGTTTCTCTCTTAAAGAAACATCGCTCCATTCTTCACTATCGGGGGTCGGATAAAATGGATCATGTGTCAATACCATTGGATAATAAGCAAAAAAAGGCTTGCCTTTGTTCTTTCGAATAAAGCTTGCAATATAATCCGAGAAAATATCAGGGCCATATATATCTATACTTCTTGGCATGAGATCACCATCTTGCTCATAAAGCACATTAGCATAACGTTCACCATCACTTCGTTGTTTAGATAATTGCCACAAACAGTATGAATCAAAACCAAATAATTTTGGTAATCGTTCGTCATAGCCCAACTGCCATTTTCCAGCGATACAGGTTGCATAACCAGCTTCTTTTGCCATATGAGCAAATGTTCTTTCCTTGGGATTCAAATATGCAAAATGAGAATAATTCCTAAAATTATATTTTCCTGTCATTAATTGAACTCTTGACGGTGTACTTAATGGCTGGGAATGACAATTTTTAAACAACATGGCAGAATCTGCCATGTTATCCAAAATAGGTGTATGATAAGTACTACCATTAACGCCCAAACATTCATATCCCATATCGTCAGCCATTATCAATAACACATTAGGCTTTTCTTGAGCAAACAAGGACAAAGCCGGGAATAAACCGATCAACATTAAATCTCTTTTTTCCATAACAAAACAAATATAATGAAAACAACTATTCTACCAACCTAGATTTTGTCATCCAAAGATTCCACATGACAGAGTTAATCACAACTTAGTCCAGGAAGCCAGATCGTATCTTGGTACAGTTGCTATTAATATCACAATTCCCTAATTTTTATATTCTTAAACCAAACGATATGGCCATGATCCTGTAAGCCAATAAAACCTTCTCTTGAAATTCCTTCAATAAATCCGGGAAATTTCTTAAACTTACTGTTATTCACCATTTCATCCCACTCTTTTGTCCATAGCGTATATTCACATACCTTCACTCCATTTTGCGTATGCGTAACCTTACCATCTTTTACTCGTATCACGATTGTATTCCATTCCCCTACTGCTTTAACAGTATTAGGATCTGCAGGTAGCATATCATATAATGACCCAGCCAAATGGCTGTCAATTTTATTGTCTTTAGCATCTACATTATCCAAAATCTGCACCTCAGGTGCCGCATAATAGATAGGCTTTCCTGGAACTTCTCGCACATAATAAAATATACCAGAATTCGCCATACAACTCACTTTCCAATCTATCGATAATTCAAAGTCTTTAAATTTTTTATCTTTGAAGATAATATCCCCTTTAGAACCTTGACCTACTTTCTTCCCTTCACCTGTAAGAACTTTCATTGCCCCATCTTCTATAATCCAATTAGAAGGCATAGATTCTCCATTGCATTGTCTCCAACCTGCAAAATCCTTTCCATTAAATAGCAATACCCAACCTTCAGATTTTTCTTTAGATGTCAATTTATTATCTGAGCTACATGATATAAAAAACAAGCTAAAACATAGCCACAAAAAGAAATATTTCATACTATAAAATACTTAAGTTTAAAAATTAATTATATAAGACACAGATAAATAACAATCAAAATTTTATTATCTATCTGTGTCTGAAAACAAAAATTATGGCATTGATGGCAAACTCCAGCCGGAACGATAATTATGCTTTATCAATTCTTCCGCAAAAGCCTTTGCGTTTAACGGATCTGTCATCGTTTTCTTAAATGTAGGATGGCCTTCATTTATTGTAAAGCCATCACGGATAACTATTTTCAAAGTTTCATTATCCCCAATATTTGTAAATCGCATACTCGGACCATCCCAATAAAGTTCTTTATGTAATCCTTGTAAACGAACAGCCAAAACCCCCATTACAACCATTTCATTAAACGGACCAGCTTCCGAAAAATCAGATTTTGATTTAATTCTTGAGGCAGGAGTCTCCTTACAAGCGCGAATCCAATCCTGAACATGATTCGTATTAAAATCTTCCATATCATAAGTTACCCTACGTTCAGTTTTAGGAACATTTGGGATGCGACCAGACAACAACCAAGGCTCCAAACCATAACATCCACAAATTAAAATATCTTTAGTTCCATGGAATATAACCAAACCTCCCTTGGCTCCCATCAGCTCCTTTCCCTGCGGAAAACCTTCCGGACGTTTAGGTATCATACCTCCATCATACCAGTGTACTTCAACCTGAGGCAAAGCTAATTTAGATAAATTTTCCCTAGCGGGGAATGTCAAACATACATGTTGAGCTTGTGGAGCAGAGTCTCTCAGTAATAATGTAGAAGCTCCTTCTGCTTTTATAGGATAACCCAATTTTAAAGCCTTAAATACCGGATGCATTATATGACAAGCCATATCTCCCAATGCACCTGTTCCATAATCCCACCAACCTCGCCAGTTCCAAGGATGATATATCTGATTAAACGGTTTCAACTTGGCCGGTCCTGTAAATAAATCCCAGTTCAAGGTTTCTGGTATACGATCCGCTTTTTCCGGTGTCATTAAACCTTGAGGCCAAATAGGGCGATTGGTTGCACATTCCACTTTTGTGACTTCCCCGATTTCTCCATTTTGAATCCATTCAGTTATTAAATTAACCCCTTCATCCGACGCACCTTGATTTCCCATTTGAGTTGCCACTTGATACTTAGCTGCCAATTTTGTCAACAAACGAGACTCATAAACCGTGTGAGTCAAAGGTTTTTGAGTATACACATGCTTACCCATAGTAATAGCATCAGCTGTAATCATTGCATGAGTATGGTCTGCCGTAGCTATTGTAACCGCATCTATACTTTTCCCTAACTCATCATACATTTTTCTATAATCCCAATAACGTTTGGCATTAGGATACTTTTCAAATGTTTTCTTTGCATATTTCCAGTCGACATCGCAAAGAGCAACAATATTCTCTGTCTCACAACCTCTTAAATCGGCCTTTCCTTTACCACCAATACCAACTGCTGCTATATTCAACTTATCAGTTGGAGCTGTATGACCATGACTTTTTCCCAATATGGTATTGGGTGCGATCAAAAAAGATGAAGAAGCTAATACCGATGACTTTATAAAATCACGTCTTTCCATAAAATATAAGTTTTTTAATTAATACAATTAATATCCTGGATTTTGCTCCAATGATGGATTTCTCTGAATCTCATAAAAAGGAATCGGAAATAATAAATTGTGCTCTTTATAAGTAGCACCCATAGGACTTTCTGCTCCTACAAAATCCACGAA
Source organism: Parabacteroides sp. AF19-14 (assembly GCF_003635485.1). Taxonomy (NCBI): domain Bacteria; kingdom Pseudomonadati; phylum Bacteroidota; class Bacteroidia; order Bacteroidales; family Tannerellaceae; genus Parabacteroides; species Parabacteroides sp. AF19-14. Next base: position 131,122 of record NZ_QTMJ01000008.1, read on the forward strand.
ATTCACTTCTCCCTTACTATTTCCTAGTGTTGGATACTTGCGAGTTCTTTGTATATCATTCCAGATTTTATATTCAAAAAGAAATTCTCTTATTCTTTCAGCCCATATTTCTTCAACAAATTGCTCACAAGACAAAGAACTCAACTCTCTTTTTAGTTCATCAACTGTTTTTTTCACATAGGCCCTAGAGCGAACTTGTGATAAATAATCTACGGCTTCAGATGTAACACCTTCACTTCTAGCAATAGCTTCCGCTGCAATAAGCAATGTCTCCGAATAACGATATATTGGCTCATCCTTTTGTCCAATGCCAGTTACTAACGCCCCTTCCTCATCAAAATACCAATATGGAGCTGGATTAAATTCCCGTGTAATATGTTCTCCATTCTTTTCATACGAATAAGATGAATATATATATTGATATTCCTGCACTCTTAAATCATTCTCTTTATCAAAGAATCGCAACAATTCAGGAGTTGGCTCATAAGGAATATTCGTATTTCCATACTTAAAGATCCCCCAACTTGCGCTAACAGAAGGTATGGCATATTTTCCTCTATCTCCATTGCTAAAAGTCTCATTATTATACTCAAAAGTATAAATATACTCATCTGTATTATCCAACTTCCTTATTTTATTATAAGCACTTGCTTCTTCAAAGTTATCATGAGATAACAAAGAGTGTTGCGCATCTTTTATAATTTTACGAGAATATTTTGCCGCATCTTCATAATGATCCTCCAACAATGGATATCCACTCATATTTAAATAAACATCAGCCAATAACATATCCACTGCACCTTGAGTAATACGAAAACCACTTTTGGTAAATGCTTTATTTGGCAATCCAACCTTTGTAGCAAATAAAAGATCCTCTTCTATCAAAGTGTAAATTTCTTTTACTGTAGCACGAGGTACATATATATTATCTAATCCATCATATGCTTCAGTAATCAAAGGTACACCTCCAAAGTTTCGAACTAGATAAAAATAATTAAATGCTCTAAAAAACAGGGCTTCTGCTTTCAGTTTATCTTTCTCTTCTTCTGATAAACCTGATACGTTCTCTATATTTGACACCGCAAAATTAACATTTGATATTTCTTTATAACATTTAAACCATACATTTTCCAATTTTGCAGATATATTCTCAGAAGTATATATCAATGTTTGCAAATATTGTATAAAAGCGTATTGTCCCTTATATGTATTGTCATACAATCCAGACAAATACCCTCCATACATTATAGGAGCACCTTCATACACACCTCCCTGATACAAAGTTGATGCCCCTTCTCTATACAAAGCATTAACTGCATATTTAATTTGATTAGGATCATCAAAAAATTGATCTTTACTTAAATCAGACTTGGGTAATTGTGTCAAATAGTCACTACAACTAACCAAAAGAAATGACATCAAAAATATAATATACTTATTCATGACTTTTTTTATTAAAATGAAACATTCAAACCTACTGTATAAGTTCTAGGTTTAGGATATTCAAAGAAAGAAATATTCTGTCCCCATTTATTTCCGTCGTAAGATGTAGACTCTGGATCATATCCTGCAAAATCTTTACTCGTCAACAAAAAGAAATTACTTACACCAGCAAAGACTCTAAAACTTCCAACACCCATTTTTTTCGTTAAACTAGAATCAAACACATAACCTAGCTGTATCAAATTTCCTCTTAAATAAGAACCATCACAAACCCATCCTGAATCAGCATGTGAATTTTGTCCAAAAGAAGGAGCATATCTAATAGCAGGAACAAACGTATTAGTGTTTAAAGGACTCCATGCGTCATATAAGATACTTGACAAGCCATTTGCTAGTCCAAAACGATCTTCTGTTGAATGTTTAAAGTGTTGAAAAACATCTACACCCGTTACAAACTGTAAATCAACTGTTAAATCAAAATTTTTATATGTAAATGTATTTATAATACTACCTGTCAGGTCCGGCAATCCTTTACCTATTATCTCCATCTCATTAGAACGCTTGACTTCACCAACATGTTGACCTACTTTTTGAGCCTCCAATGCTTCATTTTCAGTCCAAACCCCCAAGCGTTTATACCCCCAAAAAGAACCCAAAGATTCACCAACTCTTAATATCGTTGAACTCGTATTAACAAACATTGGACCAGGGAATATATCCGCATCAGTCTCACCTAATGAACATATCTTATTCTTATTATAATTCATATTAATGCTTGTCGTCCATCTAAAATCAGATGTCTGAACATTGACAGTATTGATCATGACATCCAAGCCCGTATTCCTAACAGAACCAATATTATCTATAACAGATTTAAAACCTGTAGTATACGGCAAAGGTCTATCTAACAATAAGTCATATGTATATTTATTATAATAAGACACATCAAAATTAAGCCGACTATTAAATAAATTCAAATTAATACCAACATCAAACTGATTTGTTTTTTCCCATTGTAAATCTGGATTTGCCAAACGATTAATTTGACTTGCAGAAACCAATGATCCATTTATCAATGTATTATAAGAATCAACCAAAGCCAAAGAAGAATAACTACCAATGTCAGTATTACCCGTCACACCAAAACTAGAATGTAGTTTTAACAAATCAATAAATTTCACATTCTTCATAAAAGATTCATTTGACACAATCCAACCAATACCAGCAGAAGGGAAAAAACCATATTTGTTATTGCCTCCAAATCTAGAAGATCCATCAACACGAGTTGTAGCAGTTACGGTATAACGATCATCGTATGTATACCCAGCACGTAAGAAATAAGAATTCATAGACCAAGCGTCATAATTAGAGGTAGGTATACCAGGTATTGTCCCAACACCTATATTTTCAAATCCATAAAAATTATTTGAAAAACCTTTAGATGTTGATGTACTAGTCCTATATATTCTTTCTTGCCAAGAAAGACCTCCCATTAAATTCAATCTATGCTTGTTTATTGTATTTTGATATGTCACAAAAGTCTCTTCTTGCCAATATAGAGATTCAGAATTCACCAAATTAACTTGCCCTAAAGGAAATCCATCCGAACCTCTTAAATCAGGAGGAAGAAAATCTCTATTTCTATTATTATGAGAATCTATACCAATTTGCGTTTTCAAATCCAAACCAGGTAATAAATGGAATGTTAACGAAGCATTCCCAAAAACCTGAGTTCTATACCTCATTTGCTTTGTTGAATTAAGAGCATATACAGGATTCGAAATATTTTCTATACGAATATTATCTGAGATGGTAGTCGAACTAGACCATGTTCCATCTTCAAATTGCATTGGCATCCAAGGCATCATCTCTATCATCGTTCTTCTTGGCTGCTTATTTCCCCCATCTTCTTTTGTCGTATTCCCCCATGAATGATTTACAAGTAAATTCACAGAAGTAGACAACCAAGTCGTAGGTTCCGCATCAAATGTTATTTTAGCGTTCAAGCGCTTCATATAATTATTTAACAGCAACCCTTGTTGATCTGTATAATTCAAAAAAGCGCCTGTTGATGTCTTATTTCCACCGTATTGAATACTTAATTGATGATTGTGAGACCATGTTGTTCTTGTCGCCTCTCTCTGCCAGTCCGTATCATACAAAGGATTTCCGTTTGAATCAAACAATCTAGGATCCTTAAAATAATCAGCTCTATTTGTAGAAACATTTGCTCCGTACCATTTATTCGCATTTTCCATACTCGTTTCAAAAGCTTGCATCCATTCTTCTGAATTGAGAAGATCCATATAACGGGACATAGTACCAACACTCAATGATCCATCATAAGAAATTACAGCTCCTTTGTCTTTACGTCCCCTTTTTGTTGTAACTAAGATTACACCATTTGCACCTCTTGAACCATAAATAGCAGCAGAAGAAGCATCTTTTAGCACCTCCATACTTTCTATATCATTCGGATTTAAATACTTAAAATTTTCCATCACAACCCCATCAACTACATACAATGGATCAGAAGAAGAATTTATAGATCCAACTCCTCGAATCACAACACGCATACCTCCACCCGGTTGTCCTGAATTAGAAAAGACATTTACACCTGAAGCTTTTCCTTTTAAGCCATCTAAAGCACTGAATGGTTGATTTTTTAACAAATCATCAGATTTAGTAACAGATATAGAACCTGTTAAATCACTTTTCTTCATCGTTCCATAGCCTACGACTACAACCTCGTCAAGTTTCTGCGTATCCTCCTTTATGACAACCGAAACCTTATCACCCGTAACTTTTACCATCTGAGTTAAAAACCCAATATAACTCACTTCCAATTCTGTACCTTCTGGAATTTGCAAGCTGAACTTACCATCCATATCCGTCACCGTCCCGTTCGTTGTGCCTTTTACCATGACATTAGCTCCAATAACCGGTTCTCCTTTCTCATCGAGGACAATTCCCGATACCTTTTTATCGGTTTTGGGAAAAGAGTTTCCTTCATTTTCCTTGATGGATAAGATAATACTCTTGTCCAATACCTTATAGGTTACGTCCGTACCATCAAAGAGCTTATTTAAGATGGAAAATACATTTTGGTTCTTCGTGTTGATAGACACCAAACGGTCTACGTTCACTTGCTTGTTATTGTAGAAAAAGCTAAACTCAGACTGAGCCTCTATCTTATCCAATACTTGCTGGACAGTCTCGTTCCTAGCTTCTAACGTCAACGAGGTTATCTGCCCATACGTACCCGTGGCTCGCAATAGGCCTACCGAGAGAAATAACATGAATACCATAAGTTTCATACGCAACGGAATTTTTTTCAGAATAGCAAATAAAAATTTCACCACCCTTATTTGTTGGATGCTTAAATTATTTATCATAGATTTGTCATGATTTATTGTTTATAAAAAAATAGTATCTAGGCTTGTCGCCAAACAAGCTTGCCGAAGATTTTCACACGAGAGAATACGCCAATATTTTCTCGTGTGTTTTTTATATCATTTATGGTGAACGTATTTTCATAAGCATTCGTATTAAAAGTTAACAAACTAAAGGACATCGCTAAAACAACACGACTCGATCCTTTCCTATCTTACCACTATCTCTTTCTGCCTTTTCCTCAAACCTATAATTTATTTTAGATGATATTTTCAAATGATCCAATATGCGAACCAAGCTCTGATCATCAAATGTTCCCGTGAAAGAATTATCCTTCAAGGATTCTTTCTCAATCACGAACTCAACATTAAATCGCTTACCCAACATCCACAACACATCCGACAAGGAGGTATTTCTCAATATGATACGACCATCTTTCCAAGAGACATCTTTCAATACATATACATTATCATTGGTCTCGACAGAGTGGCTACGTTTATCATAAATCACTTTTTGGGCGGGCTTCATCAGTAAAGACTTCTCCTTGCCTTCTTGATCGTAAAGCAGTTTGACCGCACCTTTCACCAAGGTAGTCGAGATAAAGTCGTTCTCACTATAGGCATCCATATTAAACTCCGTACCCAAGACCTCTACTTTTATCTTATTCGATGTATTCACGATAAACCTCTCTTTCTCGTCACTTCGTACCGAGAAAAAGGCTTCTCCATCTAAAAAGACTTCCCGCTTTCCTCCCGTAAACCTTACCGGATATTTTAAATAGGAGCCCGAATTCATCCAAACCTTGCTTCCATCCGGTAAATCGACAGAGCTAATCATCCCATGATGAGAGCGCACTTCCATGTATTGCGGCGTATCTTCTTTTATTTCATTATAAATAACGGAAAGCAATAACGGGATAAAAAGAATCGCAGCAGCGCGTTGAAACCATCCCAAAACAGATACCCACCTTTGTTTAGCCATTCTTCGATGGACGATCGACAAATCCTTTTCTGCATCAATTTCCCGGATCGTACATACCGTATCGATCGCCGAATAAATATAGCCAACATCCTTGGCTAATTTCTCATGCTCCTCCGACTCATTGATCCAAGAACTCACCTGCTTTTTCTCCAGAGGGTCCAGATCCCCCGAAAAATAACGTAGTAACTTAGACTCATCAATACAACTATTTTCCATAATAAAACCTCTCTTTATAATTAAGACTAACATCAAAGAGAATCTCCTAAATGATTTCTGATTTTATTTCATCCATATCGAATATTTGATTATGTTTGTATCATGCAAAAGGAGATAAACATAGAGGACAATCAACTATTTCAAGCTGTTAAAGGGGGAGACAGGAAGGCTTTTGATATTCTTTTCCTACGATATTACCCGATTTTATGCGCTTACGCCAAGCAATTTGTGGATTTAGAAGACGGCAAGGAGATCGTACAAGATGTCATGGTCTGGTTTTGGGAAAATAAGGAGATGCAGACGTTCGATACCTCCCTAAAAAATTATTTATTTAAATCGGTGAGGAATCGATGTCTTACCCTCATCAACCGGAACGAGATAAAGAAACGAATCCATGAAAAGATACAAGTATATATGGAGCAACTACATGAAGATCCCGACTTTTACATCGTTGAGGAATTAGCCGGAAAAATCGAGACTGCCATATCACGCCTACCGGAAAGTTACAAGGAAGCGTTTAAGTTAAACCGATTCCAGAACATGACCTATAATGAGATCGCCCAAAAACTAGGGGTATCCCCAAAAACCGTGGATTATAAGATACAGCAAGCCCTAAAAATACTTCGTCACGAATTGAAGGAATATCTGCCGTTGCTGGCATTCCTGTTCTCTCCGATAACACCTATTTAGAGGGCCTGCCGCAGACTAAATTATCGTTTTAAAGAATTCTCAAACGCATTTCTCATCGCTTGCAACTCCTTCACTTTCTCTGGATACTGATCCGCAAGATTCGTGCTCTCCGTATTGTCTTTTTCCAAGTTAGACAGGAATAGCCCTTTCCTCGCTACTCTTTGTTTCGGTGTAACATCCTCCGGATTCGCTATCAATTTCCAGTTTCCACAATGAACCGCCCACTGATCTCCAAAATCAAAATGAAGTACTTTGTGAGGAGAGGACTTAGAACCATCCTTTATAACAGGAACCAAGCTCTTTCCATCCACATCCATCCCTTCCGCTGAAAGACCGCATAATTCGACCAAGGTAGGAAACCAATCGATATTCATCGCTACCTGATCACGCACCTCGCCTTGCGGCAGCTCCTTGGGCCAGCAGATGATAGCCGGAACCCGGATACCTCCCTCAAACAAAGAGAACTTTCCGGCCCGGTAAGGACCGCTATAGCCTCCTCCTCTAAAAGTACGTTCCTCCATGCTATGCCCGTTATCCGATTGGAAGATCAAGATGGTATTATCGGCCAACCCCTCGGCAGCCAAGAAGGTACGTAACTCCCCTAAATAATCATCGAAAGTAGAGACAAACGCCGCATACATTCTTCTGGGATTAGGTAGGTCCGCATAATAATCCAGCCATTTCTCGCTGGGCTGCAATGGGTAATGAGGGATATTTACCGCCCAATAGATAAAGAACGGTTTCTCTTTATCTTCCGTAGCGAACTTCTTGATCTCTTTCAGGTTCTCTGCGGCGAAAAAGTTGCCCGGAGAATAGATCTCCCTCTCATTCTGCCACAAATCATGCCGATTCGGGCCACCCCAATAATAGAAATGGGAATAATTATCCACACATCCTCCTCGTATTCCCCAAAAGTAATCGAAACCCTGTGCATTCGGTCCCCATTCCATGCGTTCTCCCAGATGCCACTTCCCGATCAAGGCCGTACGATATCCGTTCGCTTTCATACGCTCGGCGATCGTCTCCTTCTCCGGAGGAAGATGGCTATTACCTCCTGCGTTTACGGTCAGTCCCGCACGTTTGGCGAATTGTCCCGTCAATAAGGAAGCCCTCGACACCGAGCTAACCGCCGCCCCATAAAACTGGGTAAAGCGAACGCCTTGATTTGCCAAGGCATCCATATGGGGAGTACATAAATCTTTCGCCCCAAAGCAGTTCACGTCCAGTGATCCATGATCGTCCGTATAGATCAAGATCACGTTCGGATGAGCCGACTGAGCCTCAACGATACCAGCGAGCAGAAGCCCGCTGGTAGTTAAAATGAGTTGTTTTATATCCATGATTTATTTATTGAATATCATTTTTAGATGCATTACTTCCAAATATTCCACCAATCTTGCCAATCCACATGATCTTCAATCTTTCCTTTCTCGAAAGATTGTCTGTAATCCTCCACATTCTCTTTCAAGCACTTTTCTAATCGTTCCATTTTCTCGGGATAAGCCGCCGAAATATCATTTTTCTCACTCGGATCTTTCGCTATATTATATAATTCATATTTTCCTTTTGTATAATAAAGTTTATAATCCATATCAATCACGGCCCCTTGATAACCAGAGCAAAAGACTAAAGGCTTCATCCTTTTAGTTTCGTGCTTCATAAGTTTAGGCCACAAAGACTCACCATCCAATACAAGTTTTTTACTATTAGACACATTCGCTATATCCAATAATGTCGGCATATAATCCACGGTAGAGCAAGGGACTCCCAGTTTACTACCTTTCGCTAATTTCGCCGGCCAACACATAAGCGATGGAACCCGTATCCCTCCTTCGTAAAGAGAACGTTTTTTACCCCGGAAATTCCCGGGAGAACCCGGAGTCTCCAATTCTGGGCCATTATCACTACAAAAGAGAATTATGCTATTCTCATATATATTTTTTGCCTTTAAATAATCCACTAAACGTCCTATCTGTTCGTCTAAAGCCGTAATACAACCATAATAATTTCGTTGTTGCAAATCTAAGTCCTTATATAAAGCAACCTGTTGAGGACCAGCTACACACGGTAAATGAGGAGCATGAAACCAAATCACACTAAAAAAAGGTATACCTTCTTGAATAGAACGCTCCATAAAAGGCAATGCCCTATCCATTATAATTTTGGAATCATCCCCTTTGAGATCTTCAGTGACCTTTGTGCCCTCCTTATCCCAATAGGCGGTTCCATAAGCCAGACTAGGTTCTCCCTCACGAATATAGTCCCAAAAACAACCATCATTCTGAATCGGCTGTATCATCGGATCAAACGTCGGAACTTTTGATTCCGTAATAAAAGACTCCTCAAATCCATGCCAAGAGGGTGGGTTATACAAATGTTTATTATCCACACTCCCACGATTCGCATCCTTTTCCTTATATGTCAACGTTCCTAAATGCCACTTTCCAAAAAGCCCTGTCGTATATCCGTTCTCTCTCAATAACTCAGGAAGCGTGACCTCCCTTTTTCTGAGTATTCCAACATTCGCTGAGAACACACCGGTTCGGAAAGGATGCCTTCCAGTCAATACACTTGCCCGTGTCGGGGATGAGAGAGGAGCGGCAGAATAAAATCGCTCCATAATCACTCCATCTGAAGCCAAAGCATCCAAATGAGGAGTTTTAATTATGGTATTCCCATTGAATCCAACATCTCCCCAGCCCATATCATCTGCCATGATTACAATAATATTTGGACGCTCACTTGCTAGCACGCCAAAAACATTTGATGTAATCAAACACAAACCACATAAAGCAATCTTATTCATAACTCTAAAATATTAAAGATTCAATTAGAGGGTGAACACATCAGCCCACCCTCTAACTTCAACTAATCCCAGTTTGGATTTTGCTCCAAATTTGGATTCAAGACTGTTTGGTTATAAGGGATCGGCCATAAATAATCTCGTTTCGGATTAAAAGAACGTTTCACGACTTCTATTCCATCATAATTATGCATCATACCATTATTCTCTTTCTCGGCGGTTTTCCAACGCAAGATATCCGAATAGTAGAGTCCTTCAAAGGTCAACTCGATACGGCGTTCACGGCGGATTACCTCACGCATCTGATCTTTCGTCAAACCTTTTGGTACTTCCGGCATATTGATATCCGGACGCCTACGCAATTGGTTGATGGCATCATAAACTGACTGATCAGGACCACTCGCCTCATTCTGCGCCTCGGCATACGTCAACAGAACTTCCGCATAACGAATTAAAATGAAATTGAAAGCCGAACGTTCTACTAAAGGAATCGTTACATCATCCTCATAAGAAGTGTATTTCTTCACACCGAAACCCGTAGTCGCCACATCTTCTTTTGTGATCGTCTTTCCTAAATACGGATAACCGATGCAAACGATCGATTTCAATAAACGAGGATCTCTGTTCTCATACGGACGAGTCGGATCATAAAGCGGTGACTCTTCTATCGTCTTCCCGTCAATACAGAGATATGTATCAACCAGTTCCTTCAAGGGAGCCGGACGATTCAAGCGCCAGATATTCTGATCATAATCCGTTGGATACTCTGGCAATTTCGCTTCTATATCAAAGATTACCTCACAATTATATTTATTATCTTCGCTAAAGAAATGACGATAATCATTGAATAATTGATAAACGCCAGACTCCATTACCTGCTTAGCGGCTTGGGCCGCCTCCGCCCAACGAGAATTATATAATAAAGTACGGGCTTTTAACGCTAATGCGGCACCTTTTGTCGCACGTCCCAAGTCTGAGCTAGCATAGGTGTCCGGTAGCACGGCAGCGGCCTCCTCCAAATCCTTGACAATCTGATTCACTACCTCTTCCTTGGAATTGCGAGGTAATTCAGCTTGCTCATCCGCATTGGGAGCATCTATAATCAGCGGTACACCTCCGAATTTATCGACCAGACTTAAATAATAGAAAGCTCGTAAGAACTTGGCTTCACCCACCATCTTCGCCTTCTCCGACTCATCCATATCAACACCTCCGACATTAGCGATGAAAGTATTCGTACGGCCAATACCAACGTAACAGTTCTTCCATAAACTTCCGATTAGAGCCGTAGTAGACAAATGTTCACCCTTTCCAATCGCTTGCGTACCATTCGCCTCGTTATAAGGCATCGCATTCGCTGTCAGCATATCGAATTCCATCGTATGCAATGAACGCCAAGGTTTCAATGCGTTGTAACATCCCATTATACCGGCGCTCGCATGCTCTTTTGTCTTCCAGAATGTTTCCGTGGAATATTGATCGGAAGGATCTACATCCAACCAGCTATCGCAAGCGGTTAAACTCATACAAGCGACAGCGACACATATCATCTTATATATTTTACGTCTCATATTATTATTCCTTATTATTTAAAATGTGACATTAACACCTGCCGTATAAGTCCGTACAGACGGATAGGCATACCAGTTGCTTCCCTTCAAGTTCTTCTCCGGATCAAAATCCTTCATCGGAGAGAACGTGAATAAGTTTTGCGCATTGACAAAGACCTTTAATCTCTTAACCACACCGCTTTTCAAGAAAGAGGCCGGTACGTTATAAGAAAGTTGCAAGTTCTTCAAACGTAAATAAGAGGCATTTCTCAACCAGAAATCATTTGTACGGAAATTCTCGTTCAAGCATCCTTCATACGTAGTCAAGATAGGCAATGTAGCGCTGGTTCCCCGCTCGGGAGTCCAAGCATCCGTCAACCATTGTTCCGGCAAACCACAACCAAACCATAAAGGAGTAGCACCAATGCGGTCTCCATATGTATAGACATCAGTTACACCTTGGAAGAAAGCGCCCAGATCCCAATCCTTATATCCTAAGTTGATATTGAATCCATAAGTTATCTTAGGAATCACACCACCACGTATCTGGCGGTCATCTTCAGTAATTTTCCCATCTCCATTCGTATCCTCAAACTTCAGATATCCCGGTTTAGTAGCCGCGGTTTGATACGGACTATTCTTGATTTCCTCCTCAGATTGGAAAATACCGATAGCATGAAGCATATAATAAGAATCGATAGGCTTTCCTTCTTCCAAGATAAACATTCCATCAATGATTGTTTGCCCCTTCAAGCTAACGATCTTATTCTTGATAAAGGTCATATTTCCATTTACCTCGTAACGGAAGTCCCCGATATTGTTCCGATACCCCATATTCAACTCGAAACCTTTATTGCTCACCTCGCCGATATTACGGATCGGCCCATCCAGACCACCTACTTGATCCGGCAAAGTAACCTTACGCAAGATGTCGGAAGTACGTTTATCAAAGAACTCGAAAGAGAAATCTAAGTTTCCGTTTAACAAGCTAGCGTCAATACCGACATTCGTCATGGTCGTTGTCTCCCATGTGATGTTCGGATCGTTATAGGCGGTAATAGCCGCTCCGGATTGCATCGCTCCATTCAACGGGTAGTTATAATCCGTAATTGAACCATCATTTTTTATCACCTTCAAGTTCATTAGGTCCACGTAACGGAACAAATCGATACGCTCGTTACCCAATTGTCCCCAAGAAGCTCTCAATTTCAGATTATATATCCAAGGAATATCTTTCATAAACTCTTCCTCGCTCAAACGCCATCCGGCAGAGAATGATGGGAAAATACCCCAACGATTTCCTTTGGCAAAACGAGACGAACCATCATAACGAAAGTTACCCTCAAATAAATAACGATCCTTATAACCATAATTCACCCTACCAAAGTAAGACATCAAGACTGATCTCGAGGAAGTACCCGCTACACTCGGATTACTAGAACCTGCGTTTAATTCGTGCAACTCGTTCCCTAAGAAACCTTCTACCTTAGCGGAAAACTCAGTCTTATCATCGCTCTCAAAACTATAGCCAGCCAATACTTTTACGTCATGGGCATCATTGAACTTCTTGCCCCAAGATAAAGTATTGAATACTGTAACTGCCAAGTCATTCTTATCACCTTTATAGGCATGGCGTGTATTCTGACCGTCATAAACCACTCGTTTCTCCTCATTGGTCTTCAACTGATATTCGTATACATCAGGCGCAAAACGAGATTGCAGATAATCATATTTGTTTAAACCGACATTCAAGTTATAAACGATATCAAACGGAAGCTTATATTCCGCAGACAAATTCGCCAACATACGCAAGGACTTATGCTTGTTCTCGCCCTCATCGGCCAACGCCAACGGATGGCGATAGATATTATGCCCAGGAGTACGGATAAAGGTATCCGCATAGCGACCATCGGCCGTATAAGTCGGGTGGAAAGCCTGCGCTTTATAAGTCATCTCCACTAAGTTTGCCACACCCGCTACCGGCTCATTATAGATCTGATAATGCGCATTGATATTAGCGCCGATCTTCAAACGGCTATTTACCTGAGCAGTCGTATTCACAGCTAAGGTATATTTATTGGAATCCGTTCCACGCAATACTCCATTTTGATCACCATAGCCTAAAGATACGGAATACGTATATTTATCATCACCTCCGGAGAAACGCATGTTATGCTCCATAATAAAGGCATTATTATACATGATATCCAACCAATTATTCTGCGGATACATAATCGGGTCTGTTAACATGCCTTGTTTGTACTCCTCGATTAACGCGTCAGAATAATCCACCGTTAGTTTACCTTCGTTCCGTTGCGCTTGGTTTCTCATTTCCATAAACACGACCGGATCATATACGAAGTTAGGCAGATAGGTAGCCTGCTGCACTCCGAAATAGTTATTATAATCGACGGTAAACTTACCTTTCTTTCCCCCCTTTGTCTTTACCAAGACAACGCCATTCGCCGCACGAGAACCGTAGATAGCGGAAGAAGCCGCATCTTTCAATACGGAAATACTCTCAATATCATTCGGGTTTACCGCCTCTAACGGAAACTCGATACCATCCACCAAAATCAATGGGTTATTATCGTTCAAGGTTCCCTGACCACGAATACGAATCGTCGCCCCGTCCGCTCCCGGCTGAGCACCCGCTTGATTTACGTAAACACCTTGCGTACCTTGCAACGCTTGGGTCGAGTTGGTGATCGGACGATTCTCCAACGTCTCCGCATCCAAAGAGGAGATCGCTCCCGTTAAATTCACTTTCTTCTGCGTTCCGTAACCTACGACCACAACCTCATCCAACTTCTGGGTATCCTCGGACAGGCTGACCATTACTTTCGAAGAATTACCAACCTCGACCGTACGATCCGTATAACCAATAAAAGAAACTACCAAGATCGCATTGTCCGATACTTCCAGACTGAAGTTTCCATCAATATCCGTAATCGTTCCGTTCGTAGTTCCTTTAACGACAACATTCGCCCCGATAATGGGTTCTCCCAAGGCATCTTTTACTTGCCCGGTAATCTTTCGTGGCGAAGACTGGAATAAGGCATTCGGATGTGAGACACTTGAAACACTCTTTGACTTAATTATAATCTGCCGGTCTACAATCTCATATTGGTATCCCGTATTTTTCAAGGCTTGCTCTAAGACCTCCTCTAACGAAGCATTATTTGCTTTTACACTCGTTTTCCTATTTACATTTACTTGATTATCATTCAAGAAGAACGTGTACTCACTATTTTTCTCTATTTCTTTTAGCACTTCCGATATACTGCAATCCTGTTTATTCATGGAAAGCTTATAATTCTGTCCATAGGTAGAAGCGGATACAGTGCATGCGAAAGCCAAGGATAACAACGCACTTATCTTCATGACTCGGTTTACTTTTCTGATTTTTTTCATAACTTTGTAATGTTTCTGATGAATAAATTAGCAGGTGTGTCGGCCTCTCAACTCCTAACGCCTGCCGTCAAGAACATTTGCACAGGAGGAGAAACTTAGTTTGTCCTCCTGTTTTTTTTATTAGATTTAAGAACTGTTAACAAGCATATCTCCTAGAATTTAACGTTAGACACTCATTTATCTCCCTTTATATATAGTTCATATTCATTGTCTTTCTCTCTGTATTTAATGGGCGACGTATTGCTCAGCATAAACAGGATTCGCTCCAAGGACTCATCCCGTACCTTAAACGTAAACCGATATTTCTCCGCTATCTCCTTCGGGCACTTTATCTTCCGCCCGAACCAAGGCTCCAGACGGGTAAGGATCATGCTCAAGCGTTCGTTCTCAAAACTGAGGACACCGTTACGCCAACCCGAATACTCCTCGGCATTAACCGTCTTAACTCTAACGGTATTCGCTTGTTTGTCGAAAACCAACATCTCGTTCGGGTTCAATATCACCTCACGCCTGTTCTTCACATTGGGACCTCCCAAGCCAATCTTCACCTTACCGTTTAACAGGATCGTCTCCAACTTGCTCTCGGAATCATAATTGAAAACCTCGAAGGCCGTGCCCAAGGCCGTTACATCCATGTTCTTGGTATGCACGGTAAATGGTCTTTCCCGATCTTTCGCTACGTCGAAGAAGGCTTGCCCTTTTAATTCCACATCACGGGTCTTGCCATCGAAACTCTTTGGGTAAATCAACTGGCTATTCGGCCCCATTCTCACGGTCGTGCCGTCCGATAAGGAAACCGGCTCTATGCAACGGACACCGGAGGCCATTACATATATATATTGATCTTCTTTCGTATGAGACCAATAAACTACGCTTCCTACACCTAAAAGTAGCAATATGGAGGCGGCTATCGCCGTAATCTTATAGACCCAGAGTTTACGGACACCGTTTGTCGCCATTGTCCGGGCTATGATTCGTTCCCACATGCGATTCCCCACCACGGGATTCACGCGATCCGCAGCCTCGTCCCATTGGGAACGCATACGCTCTTCCACTTTTGGGTCACACAGCAAACGTTGCCGATCTTTCTCATCCAGAGCATCTCGCATCAACTTCTTCAATATCGTTCTCGTATCTTCGCTCATGTTTATTATTCTTGTTCTATTTATAAATACACGCCATGTTTTCCTTCCCCCTATTGGGTGATAAAAAAATTTCACTTAGGTATACAAGAAATATAACGGATCTTCCTTGCTTTCCATCCTTATATTTCCGTCCTTTGTATTCAATGAAATTGGTTGCCGACGGTGTCGGCAGTATTTCCGACGCCGTCAGCAATATTTCCGACAGCGTCAGCAGCATTGCCGAGGGCGTCGGCAACCGATTTCATCAAATAGAAACGCCAAAGAGATAAACGTTAAATCTCCGAGGCATCCTATACATTATCCATTTAAATAACGAGAAAATCATGGGTAAACCAAGAAGTGGCATCCAAGTCAGTATTTATAATACACCGGGCAATGAACAACGCGGGCCAACATCCTGCGCACGAGTCATCACCAGAGATACCAAACGCATGAACGATATATGTGAGTATATTTCCGAATGCTCATCCGTCACCTCCGCCGACATAAAAGGTGTATTGGAGGCGCTTACTTCCTATATCGGCAGGGAATTATCCTATGGGTACAGCGTGGAACTGGAAGGATTGGGACATTTCTCGCCATCGGTAAAAAGCAAAGAAGTAACGGACCAGAAAGGAAATACTAAATCAAGCGCTAGCATACACGGCGTTAACTTCCGCTGCTCTCCCCGACTGAAGGAGATGGTAAAAAAGAACGCCCCCATCTTGGTTAAACGGGAAAATCTGCCCAAAACGGGAATCGAGGGAAGGAAGGCTAAGATGTTATCTTATCTAGAAAGAAACTCATATATAAATCTCACCGATTACGCCGGCTTGAACAATTGTACCCGCTACCGTGCGAGCGAGGATATCAAGCAATTTATCAAGGATAACGTAATAGCCAGCGTAGGATATCGAACACACCGGATTTATGTGCTGCCTGAAAAAGAAGACGAGCAAAACTAAAACTTAGGACGAAAGTGGCACTTCCGGACTCTATAAATACGTGACCTAGGAAAGCGCTAGATAAACCAGATAAGTAACATGATATTTTTCTTCAAGAACTTCAAGGCTTCGCTGATTTGGTTCTCAACGGTCTTCTCGGAAATATTGAGTTGGAAGGCTATCTCTTTATAGCTTTTATGCTCCTTCCGGCTTAGATTAAAGATAACCCGGCGTCTTTCCGGCAATTCCTCTATCAAATGATTGATATACTCCCCCAAGTTATAGGCGGTGATCTCTTCCTCTAAGTCGTAAGAGGTCTCCATAGCGGACAAGACCGTCATTTTATAAAAGTCCTCGTTCACGTTCTTCCGGTGCTGATTAAAGATCAAGTTACGGGTGATGACAAACAGAAGCCCCTTGAAGTTATCATCCTCCCGGATGAATTCCCTCGACTCCCAGACCTTGATAAACACCTCTTGTACCACATCCTCGGCCACATCCCGATTATTCAAATAAAGCCCGCAGAAATGATAAACCTTTTCCCAATATTGTTTATACAACATCGAAAAAGCCTCCCTATCTCCTTCTTTCAACGACTTTATAATTTGTCTCTCTTTCATTTAGCATCACATATCGTTTCGCGAAGATAATAAAATCATATACTAATAAAAGTTAATGATATCCCAGTTCTCCCGGACTTCTTTGTACTATTAATATAGCACGAGAAATAATGGAAGAAGAAAACAAACATATAAGCGATTTATTAATCCGATACGTAAATGGACTCTATACACGGTACGATATAGAGACCTTGCGGAAGTTAGCCTCATCCATAACGGAGCGAGCAGAATTAGAAAGCGAAATGGACCGGGTCTGGAGCGAAGCGCAGGACTTACCTCAATCCGATTCCCATAATCATCTGCTTTATAAGAAGGAGGCGCAAGACCTGTTGGATAAGACACGTAAAAGAGAAAGAAGAATCTCCCTATCCACTTTCATCAAGTATGCGGCGAGCATAGCGATTATCGTTTCCATCGGATTCGGAGCGAAACTATACCTAAATCATTCAGCGAAGCAGCATACATCTGCCAGCGACCATCTCCTAACGGAAATAAGCGTCAATCATGGCGAACATAAGCAAGTCACCCTTCCCGATGGCACGGTCGTTCATCTAAACGCCGGTACCGTCATGCGATACCCAACGGAATTTACCTCTGACATCCGTTTGGTAGAAATGGAAGGAGAAGCTTTTTTCAATGTCATGAGAGACGAGGGCAAGCCCTTCATCGTCCGTACCCGACAAGCCGACGTAAAAGTACTCGGAACCTCTTTCAACGTAAAAGCCTATCAAGAGGATGAGTTGATGGCCGTCAGCGTTCGGACCGGAAAAGTTGAGGTGGATATGCCCGAAAGCGTAATGCGCCTATTACCGAACGAGCAAGTAATCGTGAATAACGCGAATGGAGAGATCCTTAAAAAGAACGAGGACGTCCAAAAAGTAACGGCATGGTTGCAAGGTGGCCTTTATTTTAACCGGACACCTATTAGTAGCGTTGTACATGATCTGGAACGGATGTATAATCAAGCGATCGTACTCGATCCGAATAGCGTATTCGACGATTACATCTATGGCGAGCACGACAATAAAAGTCTGGAAGCCGTACTGAACGCGATTCAATATTCAACCGGCATCCGATACCGGACGGAAGGAAACCGGATCGTGTTATACAAAACGAGTTATTAACCTTAAAATCGATTTGCCATGAAAGATACGACCTAAGCATAGCCACATAAAAAAGGGAAACCGACCTCTGACCTTCGATCTCCCTTTATCTTTCCCGATATGTACACCCTTGGATTGGACCCCCTTGGAGATTACAGAAATCGGACTGTTTTTAAAAGTGTATAAAAACAACCTTTAAACATACAAAATTATGAACTTTCCAACTATTACTAGGTATAATTGGATGTGTTGTTCTATTATTTTAGTTTTTTTAGCGTTAAGCTCCCCTAAGCCTCTGCAAGCCCAAGAAAATCAAAAAGAAAGAATAACGATTCAAGTAAAAAACCAACCCATACAAAAAGTCTTCGATGATTTGTCGAAGCAGACAGGATTAAAGTTTTTCTATGGAGAAGCCATCGCGAACCGGAACGTACAAGTTAACCTAAAGTTCAAGAACGCTCCCATCAACAGCGTATTGAACGAGATCACCCGGCAAGCCAATCTTTATTTTAAGCGAGAGAATAACACGATAGCCGTCAGTCTCGGAAATGCGGGCAACGCCTCCGTTCCAGTGACACAAGACCGGAAAGTGACCGGTATCATTACAGATGAACGGGGCGAACCGATCATCGGGGCGAACGTCGTGGTAAAAGGTACGTCCAAAGGGACAGTTACCGACCTGAACGGTGAGTATAGCATCGAGGCGAACGGTAAATCGATCCTGCTCATATCTTACATCGGCTATTTATCGGAAGAAGTGGCCGTAGGCAACAACAAGACCCTTAATATCCAGCTAAAGGAAGACGCCCAGAAGCTTGACGAGGTAGTCGTGATTGGTTACGGAACACAGAAACGAAGCAATCTTTCCGGAGCGATCTCGAAAGTCACCTCTGAGGTTATCGAATCTAAGCCCGTGACCAACGTGCTATCCGCCTTGCAGGGAGAAATACCGGGGATGGTTATCCAACGAAGCTCCGGCCAGCCGGGTAACGAGGACTTTAAGATGAACATACGTGGAGTCTCATCCGCTAACGGAGACAGTGCCCCGCTGGTTTTAGTAGATGGTATTCCCGGTGATATCAATATGATCAATCCGCAGGATATCGATGCCATCTCCGTCTTAAAAGATGCCTCCGCCTCTATTTACGGAGCACGGGCCGCAGGCGGCGTTGTCTTGATTACGACCAAGAAGGGAGCGACCGGCGCACCTAAGATCACTTACAATGGAAACTTGTCGATCTCCAAGATGACCGGTATGATGAAAGCGCCAACCAATTATGAGATGGCGATCATGGACAACGAGGCCAATATCCATAACGGCTCCGCCCCTATGTATACGCAAGAGCTTCTGGATAGGATCTTGTCCAACGACCCGAATCCGATCGATCACCCGTTGTATGGAGGATGGAAATTGTTCTTTACGAACACGGACTGGATGGACGAGCTGTTGAACAACGGCGTTCAGCATAAGCACAATCTCACTATCTCCGGTGGCGGCGAGAAATCCAATTATTATTTATCCGCCGGTTATAGCAAGCAATTCGGAGTCGTAAAATATGCCGACGACAATAACACCAAGTATAATCTACGTATGAACTACGATTATAGGATCACGGATTGGTTAAAGCTGGAAACCAAAGTAGCCTTGGACAATAATAAACGTACCGATGTAGGCAGCAACGGAGCGTGGGTAATCGGTGAGGCGATTCTGGATATGCCTAACCACCCGGTCTATAATGCCGATGGTAACTTCTTCACCCAAGGAGGCTGGAGCAATGCCGTAGCGTTGGCCAAAGAGAGCGAGACCGCCACGTTCAAGACCCGGGAGATGAATGGTAATTTCAGGTTAATCGCCAACATTATCGACGGGCTGACCTTAACCGCCCAAGCCGGTGTTAATTATAAGAACAAGAACAATGAGGACATAGCGAAAGCGATCCCTCTTTATACATGGGACAATAATATCACCTACTACACCGGAGCGGGAAGTCCGGAGCAGTCTGCCGTGGATCGCACGACAGAAGAGACCGTTTACCAAAATTACACGGCCTACTTGAATTACGATAAGAACTTCGGCCCGGACCACCATCTGGACGCCATGTTAGGTATGGCCTACGAGACGGAGGAAGTCCGCATGTTCATGGCACGCCGTGATAACTTCATCTCGGATGAGCTGTGGGAGCTTAACCTCGGAGGCACGGGAAATATGAAGAACGACGCCAAAGCCGAGCATTGGGCTACCGGCTCTACCTTCGCCCGCCTAGGCTACAGCTTTAAGAACAAGTACATTCTGGAGACAAACTTCCGTTATGACGGTAGTTCCCGTTTCGCCCCCGGCAACCGGTGGAGAATGTTTCCCGGAGTCTCCGCCAGCTGGCGTATCTCGCAAGAAAACTTCTTGAAAAACTCCAAGGTATTCAATGAGCTGAAGTTAAGAGCATCATACGGACAGACCGGAAACCAAGAAGGTATCCGCCTGTATGACTATATCCAGTTGCTAAAGTTTAGGGACGATGGCTGGGGAACTAAATTAATCTATCCGTTCGGAAACGGTTCCCAAAGCCAAGCCATGGGCTTAGACGTATTGGCCGGGGTAGACCGGACATGGGAAATTCTGGAGAATGTCAACGTGGGTGTCGATGCCGCTTTCCTTGATTCCCGCCTCGGCTTCTCGTTTGATTATTTCGTGAAGATGAATAATAATATGTTAATTCCGGTAACTTATCCCAGCATGTTAGGCGCGGAGGCACCCTACTCGAACTCGGGTAAATTACGCACGAACGGCTTCGAGTTGACATTGAACTGGACCGACAAGATCGGCAACGTTGAATACTCTGCCCAATTCCAGTTGACCGACGCCGTGAACAAATTAGTTGAATACGGAGGTGCCGATACCTATAAACTAGGATTGAACGAGACCCGGGAAGGTTATCCCATGAATTCCTATTTCGCTTACGTATACGATGGCGTGATCAAGGACCAAGCGGATCTCGACGCTTATAAGAAACTAGAGGGCGTACCTTCCAATATCGGCATCGGAGACGCGAAGTTCAAGGATTTGAACGGCGACGGTAAGATCTCCACCTACGGTGATAAAGATGGGGATGACGGCGACGCCGAATACGTTGGCTCCACCACTCCCCGCTATTCCTTCGGATTGAATCTGGGCGCTAAATGGAACAACTTCGATATCAGCGTATTCTTCCAAGGAGTTGCCAAGCGCACCTTGTTCCGTGAAGGAGACTTCGCCATGCCTTGGAGCGACTGGTGGAGATACCCGCCCCAGTTCTACTACGGCCAGACATGGAACGAGGATCGCCCGGACGCCTATTATCCCCGCTTGACGCATGGAGAGATTCGGCATTGGAATTATCAGGCATCCACCCTGCAAAAGATCAACGCCGCCTACATTCGCCTAAAGAATATCCAGATAGGCTACACGCTCCCCAAAGGTGCGTTACAGAAACTAGGCATCGAACGGACACGCTTTTACGTAAGCGGACAGGATCTATTCGAGATACATAACGTAAAAGGAGGATGGGACCCCGAGTCGGACAAAGCCGGATTCAATTATCCGTTCCAACGTTATTATTCTTTCGGTATTGACTTAACTTTCTAAGGTTCCACGAAAAAACAAATTAGCAGTATGAGACGATTTAATATAATTATAGCGCTATCGGCCACACTCGGGCTATCTAGTTGCGACTTGGATATGACACCTATGGATCAAGTGTCCGACGCCGTATTTTGGCAAAAGCCTTCCGATTTCGAGTTGGCCGCCAATGATTTCTACTTCAGCCTGATGGAGGCCTCCCAATATATAGATAAGAACTCGGATATCGCTTTCGGTTCGGGGGCGGACGACGTAAGCGATGGTTCTTATTTAGCGCCGGTCAATTCGGATGATTGGGATGAGCCTTGGAAATTCATCCAATCCACTTCCTATCTGCTCAAGAAAGCGGAGGAGTCTGGATTGACCGATGACGAGATCGGACGCTGGAAAGCCGAGGCCCATTTCTTCCGGGCCTACAACTACTGGAAACTGGTCAAGTTCTACGGAGGGGTTCCCAAGATAGAGATTCCCTTGAATACCTCCTCGGAACAGCTTTACACGCCTCGCTCCTCCCAGCAGGAGATCATTGATTTTATCATCGACGATCTCGATAAGGCGATTCCTTTGCTTCCCAAGCAAAGCCAGTTGACTACCGAGGAATTGGGCCGTACCACGCAAGGGGCCGCCTTAGCGTTAAAAGCCCGCGTATCCTTGTACGAGGGAACTTGGGAGAAATACCATCAAGGCTCCAACGCCGATATGTATATCCAATCGGCCATCGATGCCGCCCAAGCCTTAGTGGATTCCAAGGAATACGCCTTGTTCCGGGATAAAGGGAAGGAAAGCTATAAATATCTACATATCTTAGAGGGGGATGATAGCAAGGAGGTCTTATTGGCAAGGCGTTATTATAAATTGAGAGTGACCCATAACTGGACACGGGAACTTTGGTTCGGTGCCATGGTTCCTACAAAAAACCTTGCGGATATGTATTTATGTAACGATGGTCTGCCCATCGATAAATCTCCTTTATTTAAGGGATTCCAATACCAGACGAGTGAATTCGAGAACCGGGACTCCCGTATGGAGCAGACGTTTATCGTTCCCGGTAGCGAGGTCTTTTTCGAGGGAGGTCTCTGGACACCTACCTATCCGGGATTTGTAGGGAATAGCGCTACACGCACAGGCTATATGATCCGTAAGTTCTTGGATGAGACATTGGATGCCGCTCAATTCATCGGCGAATACGACTTCAAGGAGTTTCGTTACGCCGAAGTCCTGCTGATCCTCGCCGAGGCTTTATACGAGAAGAACGGACAAATCACGGACGATCAGTTAGACATCACCATCAATGATCTGAGAAACCGGGCGAATATGCCTCACCTAACCAACGCTTTCGTCTCCGTCAACGGCCTGAATATGCTGGAAGAGATCCGGCGTGAGAGAACCGTGGAACTGGCATTCGAAGGATACCGCCGGGACGACCTACGTCGTTGGGGCACGGCGGAAACGGTTCTTCCCCTTGCGATCCGTGGCGTGAAATTCGTGGGTACGGAGTATCAACAGAAATTCCCGGAGTTGGTGATCGGGCAGGATATACAGGTGGATAGCGATGGCTTTATCATCGCCCAACCCGCATCCGCCCGCAAGTTCCAGACACCGAAGCATTGGCTATCCCCGATCCCTTTGCAACAGGTACAATTGTCGAAAGGAACCTTGGAACAAAATCCGGGCTGGTAAGGGTTTTTCCAAGAATAAGCGACTATATATATGAGGGTAGGCCCTACCTATACGAGAAGGTAGGGCCTACCTATCTGGGAGGGGAATCCCATTTAAATATGAATTATCTTAAATTTTTATAGCATGAAGAAATACTTTTTAGTGGTAGCTAGTTTTTTTATTTATTCTCATATCAGTCTAGGCCAAGTGTATCCGGGGCAGATGGATTCCACGTTTGTCCCTGTACGGAGTCACCACTATGACCCGGAGTTAACATTTGATTTTTGCGTGAATGAACCCGCTTGGAGCAATCAGGCGGGTATCCATTCCGCCTTCGGATCGACCGACCGGCTTTATTTCCGGAAGGAAGTACCCGTAAACCATGACAACGATTTATCATCTTCCTACTCTACGGCCGTTTGGAGGGGGGAAAGAGCGAATGCCCAGATATTGGTATGGTCGTCAGAAGCATTGGAACAAGTACGTGTCTCTACGCAAGACTTGAGGAGCGCCGAGGGAAACATCATCCCGAAAGATCGGATTACCTTCGAGTTGGTGCGTTACGTATTGTCCAATTATCCGTATGCCGAGAAAAAAGCCATCTGCGGGGAATCTCCCTACAAATCCGGCTTCTTGATGCCAGACCGTTTCGAGACGCTGGACCGCTTCGATCTCCCTTCCCAAACCACCCGTCCGGTATGGATGATGGTGGATGTGCCGAGAGGAACCGCTCCCGGTACGTATAAAGGACAGGTGGAGGTGCGGGCGAAAGGCAAGGCTCCTCAATTCTTGAATCTGGAGATCGTGGTGCAAAACCAGTTGCTCCCCTATCCGAAAGACTGGAAATACCGTCTGGACCTATGGCAGAACCCGTGGGCCGTGGCATGGTACAATCACGTGGAACCGTGGTCACCAGAACATAAAATGCTTCTCAAGCAGCATTTGAAGCATTATGCCGATGCGGGTGGTACCTACATCACGACTTATGGAGTACATTCTCCTTGGTCTGATAACTCCTATATGATCGAGGGGGGTATGATCGAGTGGATCAAGAAAGCGGACGGTACATGGGCCTTCGACTACAAGATCTTCGACGAGTACGTAGAATTAGCGATGGAATGTGGCATCGACGAGGCAATCACCCTCTACACCCCGATTCCTTGGGGATTCCGTCACCGCTATAAGGACGAGGCTACGGGCGATTATTCTTATATCAACTGGGCGCCAAGCTCAGAGGAATTCAAGAAGATGTGGAATATCTTCCTCACGGATTTCAAGTTCCATCTAGAAGCTAAAAGCTGGTTGGACATCACCTATATCGGAATCAACGAGAATCCGATGGAAGAGACCTTAGCGGCTATCAATGTCGTGCGCAACCATGATAAATGCTGGAAGATCACTTACGCCGGCAATTGGCATAAGGAATTGGACGGACTGCTGGACGATTATTCTTTCCTTTACGGAGAGGAACCTACCATCGCCGAGCAAAAGGCACGGGCCGCCACCGGACGCACGTCCACCGTATACGTATGCTGTAACCCGCCGATCCCGAACAACTTCGTGTTCTCACCTCCTATCGAGGGACGTTGGATCAGTTGGTATGTAATGGCGTATGGGTACGACGGCTTCTTGCGATGGGCTTACGACGCTTGGCCGGAAGATGCCGATCGCGACGCACGTCATGGCTCTTGGGCAGCAGGCGATTGCTACATGGTATATCCGGGAGGCAAAAGTTGCATCCGCTTCGAGAAAATGAGAGAAGGTATCGTGGATTTCGAGAAGGTCCGTATCTTACGGGAACTGACCGCCCAATCGGGTAACGCTCAAGCTCAAGGCTTATTGAAGCAGCTAGACCAACATTTGTCTATCTTCCCGAAAGAGAAAGAGTTCGATGAGAACAAGATCTCGGCGGATGTACGTAAGGGTAACCTCATCATCCGTCAACTGTCCGATCTATTGGCGAAATAATGGGCTTATATAGCAGGAAAGACATGAAAGCATATCGTTTAATCCTATCACTCATGGCAAGCGTAGCCGTCGGGACAGCATTCTCGCAGACAACAGGTGTTGTTTGCGAGGAGTTCGACCAGATACAGCTGACGCACGTATTGACGCCCACCGGCCCGCTACCGACCGCCTTGGACCCGAATGGCGTATACCCCTATATGAGTTATAGCGAGACCTCAAATCGTCCGGTGCCTAAAAGGTACCGGATGATCTCGCTAGAGAACGAGAAAGTCAAGGCTATCATCTGCCCCGATCTTTGCGGGAAAGTAATATCCCTCACTCACAAGGAGAGCGGCAAGGAGGTCTTGTACAGGCCGGACGTAATCAAATACACACGGATATTACCCCGTTTCTATTTCGTGGCCGGGGGGATCGAGGTCAGTTTCCCGATCTCCCACTCTCCCACGCAAAATGAGCCGGTGCTTTATCAGATCGATCATACGGGAGACCGCACATATGTAACATGCGGAGAACGGGAATCTCATTACGGTATGCAATGGTCTGTAGAATATTCCTTAGGAGATAAGGACGAATGCCTTACCCAAAGGGTTGTTTACTACAACCCGGGAAAGCAAGCCTATCCATGGATGTCATGGTCCAACGCCGCCCTTCCTTGCGCACCGGATACCCAATACGATTTCCCGAACGGGACCGTATTATCCCATGCCTCCACGTTGGACACGATCGACTGGAAAACCGAAGGAACCCATCATGAACGGGATATCAAAGAGATGACCGGCTACTTCTGGAAAACGAAAGACGTGAATGCTTTCGGGGCCTACACTCCCTCCTTGGGCAGCGGGCTCTATCATATCGCCGACGAATCCAGTACGCCCGGTATCAAGCTATGGAGTTATGGCGTAGCCGGCGACAAGGAATGGTCCATGCTCAGTACCCCCGACCGGCAGCCTTACGTAGAAATCCAAGGTGGCCCGATCAGCGACCAGTCCATCAAGCTCGAATTGCGTCCCGGCGAGAAAAAGAATCACGTAGAATATTGGATACCGACAGATCATCCTTTGGATATCTATTCCTTAAAGGTTCCGGCATTAAGGCTTCGCCCGATCGATCGCATCCCGCTATTCGACTGGGCCCGGAAGAATGAATCTTCCATCTGGATCGCCTTAGCCGATGCCTACAAGAACAAGTCCACGCTTCTCGCCGCCCCCTATCCGGAAGACGGGCAGTGGGCTCCATCCGGCATGGAAGATCTGGACGATGCTTTTCGTTGGGCGATCCAAATATCTCCCCGGCCGGAACGGGATTATTGGCAATTCCACTATGGGACTTGGTTGGCTGGAAGAGAACGTGTAGAGGAGGCGATCGAACAACTATCCATTCCGGATATCGATCTGGCGAAAGCTTTATTGGCAAGGCTATATGTTCGTCGGCAGGCGTGGGAAAAGGCGAGAGATACTTACGCCGCTATCCCCGAGACCTCGTGGTTGAACCTACATCCCCAGTTGGTTATCGAGCGGGATAAAGTATTAAAGAAGTTTGGAACAGAGGCTTTACCGGAACGGGAAAAATGGTTGGATAAGATAAACGCGTCCTCTGATGAATGGGTGGTCGAGCGAAAGGTACAGCTACTGATTGATAAGAAGCAATATCAAGAAGCCAAGGATTTATTACTATCCACCCGTTTCCAGAAAGTGCATCAAACTTACACCCGTACGGGACTTTGGGAACAGATCAACGAAGGCTTGGGCCTCTCCCCGCAACCTGTACCGGAACAACTCGGCGAGGATCGCTTAGCCCGGTTCGGTGCCTATCGGGAATATGAATAAAGGGAGGTGT
The DNA here is from genome assembly GCF_003635485.1 of Parabacteroides sp. AF19-14. Classification (NCBI taxonomy): domain Bacteria; kingdom Pseudomonadati; phylum Bacteroidota; class Bacteroidia; order Bacteroidales; family Tannerellaceae; genus Parabacteroides; species Parabacteroides sp. AF19-14. The sequence continues at coordinate 158,479 of NZ_QTMJ01000008.1, forward strand.
GTGTTTAGAGCAGTAGCTTCATATAAGTCTCCGCATATTTAGCCAGAAACGCCCGGATCACTTTCAAGGCCGTAGAGATATGTTGTTGTACCGTATATACCGAGATACCCAAACTGTCGGCTATCTCCTTATGGGATTTCATATCTTTACGGCTCATATCAAAAACCCTTTTTTGTTGTGGGCTCAACGTTTCAAGCGCCTTATCCAACAATGCGTTTAAATCCGTATCCAATACCGAGTCCTCCGTCTCGTTCGTGCTATCCAATGAGGCGGACCGTATCTTATCCCTCAGCTCCAACTCACGATCCAGTCCCGCCAACAGGTTTAAGATCCGATTTTTCACGATCGTATACACATACGGGCCAAAAGGTACATTCGGGTTCAAGAAACGGCGATTCTGCCAAATAGAGGCGAAAGCATCCTGAAAAACATCTTCCGCCATATCCCGGGATTTAAGGAATTTCAAGGAAAACCACATCAAACGATCCTTATACAGGGCATATAATTCACAAAAGGCCGACTCGTCCCCTTCTAGCAAGCCCGCCACAAGCCTTCTTTCTTTCTCTGAATCAATGTCTGCCATTCGACTTATTCTCCCACTTCGATTACATAGGTTCAAATGTATGCAAAATTCCCAAAGGTAAAAACAAATTGAACCAAAATCAGCAACTCCATCATACAGCTTTATAAACTCACGATAACAAACATCTTTGCTCATTCGGAAATAATCATGTATTTTTGTCTGTTCATTTAAGAAAGGATGATGTATTGATGAAAGTTTGTATCGCCGAAAAGCCGAGTGTGGCCCGGGAAATCGCGGAAGTGTTAGGGGCAACCCAACGAATGAATGGGTATATCGAAGGAAACGGATATCAGGTAACTTGGACATTCGGGCATTTGTGTACCCTGAAAGAACCGCATGAATATGCGGAGAACTGGAAACGCTGGAGTCTGGGGTCGCTACCTATGATCCCTCCCCGGTTCGGTATCAAACTAATCGAGAATCCTACGTATGAGCAACAATTCAAGGTAATCGAGAGCCTGATGCAAAATGCCGAGATGGTCATTAACTGCGGTGATGCCGGCCAAGAGGGAGAGCTGATCCAACGCTGGGTCATGCAAAAGGCAGGTTGTAAATGCCCGGTCTACCGCCTTTGGATCTCCTCGCTTACGGAGGAGGCGATCCGGGAAGGTTTCCAAAAACTCAAAGAACAGACGGAATTCAATAAGTTATATGAGGCCGGGCTATCCCGTGCCATCGGCGACTGGTTGCTGGGGATGAACGCCACCCGCCTTTATACCTTGCGCTACGGGCAGAACCGGCAGGTATTATCGATCGGCCGTGTGCAAACCCCAACGCTCGCCTTGATCGTAAACCGGCAAGCCGAGATCGACAATTTCAAGCCGGAACCGTATTGGGAATTAAAGACCATTTACAGGAATACGACTTTCTCCGCCACGAAAGGTAAGTTCACGAAGAAAGAGGAAGGCGAGGCTTTTCTGGAGAAGGTAAAGGAACAGGATTTTACTGTTACCAGTATCACCGAGAAGAAAGGGAAGGAATTCGCCCCCCGCCTATTCGACTTGACCTCGTTGCAGGTGGAATGTAATAAGAAATTCGCGTTTACGGCGGACGATACGCTAAAGTTGATCCAATCGCTCTACGAGAAGAAGGTGACAACCTACCCACGTGTAGACACGACTTTCCTTAGTGATGATATCTATCCGAAAGTTCCCAATACCTTGAAAGGGTTGGTGGATTATACGGAGCTTACCGCTCCTTTGATGAATCAGAAATTGCCGAAAAGCAAGAAAGTGTTTGATAACTCGAAGGTTACCGATCACCATGCGATCATCCCTACCGGAGTCCCCGCCCGCAATCTTACGGATACGGAACGGAAGGTGTACGATTTGGTAGCCCGTCGTTTTATCGCCGCCTTTTATCCGGATTGCGAGATATCGACCACTACGGTCTTGGGTCAAGTGGATAAGGTAGAATTCAAGGTGACCGGAAAGCAAATCCTCAAACCGGGTTGGCGTGTCGTATTCGGAGCCGAGCAGAAAGATCCAGAGGCTGAACCTACCGAGGAAGAAGGCGTATTGCCCGATTTCGTGAAAGGAGAAAGTGGCCCACATAAACCGATCTTGAAAGAGACTTGGACCCAGCCTCCGAAACCTTATACGGAAGCTACTTTATTGCGGGCGATGGAAACCGCCGGTAAATTAGTGGATAATGACGAGCTGCGGGATGCCTTAAAGGAAAACGGCATCGGCCGTCCTTCTACCCGTGCGGCGATCATCGAGACTTTATTTAAGCGTAATTATATACGAAAGGAACGTAAGAATCTTTATCCCACCGCTACCGGCGCGGAATTGATCGGCACGATCCATGAGGAACTGCTGAAAAGCGCGGAGTTGACGGGTCTTTGGGAGAAGAAGCTTCGCCAGATCGAGCGGGGAACTTATGAGGCCCGTACTTTCCTTGATGAGTTGAAGCAGATGGTAAACGAGGTCGTCATAAACGTCCTTTCCGACCAAACCCGGCGAACGATTACGATTGAGGATACGTCTAAAGCAGCTAAAGAAACTCCCAAAGACGAACCCAAGGAGAAAAAGGAAAAGAAACCTCGTAAGCCTCGTGCCAAAAAAGAGAAAGAGAAAGCAGAGGCTACTCCTGAATTGGAGCTTCCATCAACGGATAAGCCCGTTTGCCCCATCTGTCACAAAGGCTCTATCCTCCGGGGCAAAACCGCTTATGGTTGCTCCGAATACAAGAACGGATGTACGTTCCGCTTGGATTACGCTACGTATGGAAATAATTTAACGGATGAGGAGTTAGGTACGGTTATCAGTAAATTAAAGTCTATTTAAAATATGAGAACAGAATGGTTTCCTCTGGTAAACGAGGAAGGTGAGACGATCGGAAAGGCTACTCGCAAGGAATGTCATAGCGGAAGGAAGTTGCTACATCCCGTAATCCATTTACATATCTTTAATAAGGATGGAGATCTATATCTCCAAAAACGTTCCATGAACAAGGATATACAACCGGGAAAATGGGACACGGCCGTAGGTGGGCATATTGATTATGGAGAAAGCGTGGAAGAGGCCCTGCGCCGTGAGGTTCGTGAGGAATTGGGCATTACTGATTTTACGCCTGTCTTCATCAAACGTTATATATTCGAGTCTTCCATAGAGAAGGAATTGGTAAACAGCTTCCGGACCACTTACGATGGCCCCATCACCCCCGATCCCGAGGAACTGGACGGAGGACGTTTCTGGCCGATCGAGGAGATCAAAGAGAATCTGGGGAAAGGCGCATTCACCCCGAATTTCGAAAAGGAATTCACCGCTATTTTCCTATAGGATAAAAACGCTACACTTCAGCTAGAATAGTTATTCAAGAGCCTGTTTATTCTTCGTAAGATACAGTTACATTCCACAAACCACGGCGTGAACTGTACAGACCACGACGTGAATTATACAAACCATGCTATGGTCTGTACGATTCACGCCGTGGTTTGTGGAATGTAACTATATATGATTATCTTTATATATAGTAAATAAGATGTTTTGTCCTATAGTAATCGACCTATTATATTATAACTGTAACTCCATATGTATCTTACCTCGAAACCTAACAATCTTTGCCTAAAGCACTAATACCTCTACCTTAAATCTAATGTTTGTTCAGACCTTAAAACTAATCTTATATATTAATGTGTGGTTTATACATATCTTGCGCCGTCAAACCGCATTCCTTTTTCATACGGATACAATAATCGAGCGTTCCTACCTCCGGCGTGATATTGTTGGAACCGAACGTGAACTTTACACCCGCGGCTTTCGCTTTCTGAATGATCGCTTTATTCGGAATATGATAAAGCTCGTTTATCTCCAAAGCCTTTCCACTTTTTGCCAAGGCATTCACGAAACGGTCGATACGCTCTTCTGTCCAAAACATATCATATCGGTCACTCATCGCATCGGGAAGGAAACAGGAATTCACGTACATATCGACCGGCTCTTCCAAGACAGAACAGATACGGTCCAACATCATATCCATATATGCCTGCTCATCGTCGATAATCACTTCCTTGTTTACCCATAGGTGCGTACGCCGCCCCTTATGATCCAGAAACGTCATGGCATCGGTAAACACATAGTCAAAGCTGTTGCGGGCCGCCTCCGAAAAGGTTGTTACCCACTCACGTCCGTCTGCTCATCCACGGCATTCGCCCATTGAGCGGGAATGTCTATTCCTTTCGCGCTGAACGCCTCTAAAGAGATATTCTTAAACTGAAGATTTCCACGTCCCGTACCCACCAGCGAGATAGTACCTTGGGATAACAATGCTTTAGCGTTCTCCTTCAAACGGAAAGGTTTGGAAGGCTCTATATATTCTACGACAGTCTCACCATTAATCCGCACCCGGACAAGCCGTCCTTCTACCCGGATATTCATCTTGAACCATTCGTTCTCTTTCACGAAACTCTTCGTCAGGTTCCGGACCGACACCAAGCTACCCGTCATCCGCCACCAAACCGGATCTTCCCGATCGTTGTTCAAGGCGATACGATATCCTTTACGATCCGTAGCGTCCGTATGGATACCAATATAACCTTTGCCACCGGTCGTGGTACGTACATCCATATCTAACTCGAAGTTCGTATAGCCTTTGCCATCGTTCAACAAAGCACGGGCGTTGGAACCGGCCAACGTAAGGACATCATTTTGTATGACCACGACGCCGGATGTCTTCCATGCGTTGTGATCGACCGTATCGGATACGTTCTCTTTCGTAAATCCCGTGAACACCAAACAGGCGATCACGGCGGCAATCATTAATTTAATCTTCATGGCATCTCTTTTTAAAAGTTATGCCGCGAATGTATCCGGGAATAAGAAGCAAAAAGAAGATTGATATAAAAATGTAGACAGTACGATCCACTATCCTATTAAATACAAATCAGTTAATAAAGATCACTATCCTAAAAAATGTAGATTGATTATAACGGATTCCGGTTAACCCCGATCCTCATCACCCAACCTTCAAACTCATCACGATGCACTAACGCCTTATTACGTACCTTGGTCCGGTAGTTATAGATCGTACTCAACGAACAACGAAGAAAAGCGGCTATCCTTACGCTGTCCGTAACTCCCAACCGCATCAAGGCGAATATACGAAGTTCCTTATTCAACAGATCCTCCGATTTCAAGACGATACGTTCCTCGGGCTGCAACAAAGCGTTGAAGTCCCTGACAAACGTAGGATATAATCCAAGAAAGATTCGATCGAAGTTAACATAAAGCGCTTCCACCTCATTCTCCACCATACGGGTCGAACGGAGCATCTTGAATAACTCGTCCAACTGTTTATTCATCGCCTTTTTCTGTAGCGATTTCTGGTAATCCTCCAGTTTATTAATATAGGTGGAGCAGAGATCGAGGAAATGAGCGATGTATTCCTCCTTGATATGGTTTGACTCCGATAGCTGTATATTTCGCTCTTGCAATAAATTATTCGTCTCGCTTATCTCTCCATTCAACTTTACCAAACAGGCATTGGTATTAATCAACTCTTCTCGTATCGCTGAGATCTTCCGCATCTGCCTATACACATAGGCAAGAGAAAGGATCAGAAAGAGCGTCAATAGGCTGATCAACAAGAAATAAGTCATCAATTGCCTTTTGCCCTGAGCTTCCCGTGTCTGATAGGAAGCATTAATGATAGGATAGAATTTAGAGATCTCATTCATGCGGAACTGTATATTGCAAGTAACGGCACCTTCTCCGCAGACCTCGCCTGTCCATGAGCCAGATATTTCTGCGCCAGATTTATCTTATACCGATAAGAGGCCGTATCTAAGACAGACAATAACGAATCCTTGTATAAATCAAGTTGTTTCCTATATTCAAAAGAATCCAGATTCGTGCTGTAATAAGAGAAAAACGAATAATAAGCCTCATAGAAATCCTGTTTCTGCTCTTTAGACAGCAACTCACGGTCTATGCTTCGCAACAGACCTTCCGACTCACGGTACATCCCGGAGAAAGCATAAAGCGTAGCCAGTCGTAAGCGGGAAGTATAGATGCGTGCCGTATCCTTCATAAATGACGCTATCTCCATATTCCGCTTTATGTAATAGATGGCCGAGTCTTGTTGTATTTTCTTGAACTCCTCGTATAATTGGTGGTTGATCTCATATTCCTGCCACAACGATATCTTGCTCAAGAGAAACATGTCCTTTAGCTGCGTGATCCGTTGCTCCCGTTGCTGAAGATAAAAAGATCTATTCAAGACAGCTTCATCCAGCTCCTTGGCCAGCGTGTCCCCTCTCAGCCCTCCCCATGCGAAGGCTTGAACCATCCCGACAATTAGAAATAAGATTACCTTTATTAGTTTATTCATTACACAAACCGAGAATTATCCAAAAGAAAAGGGTTCAGTCAAATCAACAGAGCATAAATAGCTTACCTCGGCTGAAGACTGAACCCAATATTTTAAAACGCCCCGAAAGGGTGTTATTTACACATCTCGTTGATGATCTGTATTAATTGACCGCCTAATTCCTCGGCTTCCTCCATCGTATGGGCCTCAGAGTAGATACGGATGATCGGTTCCGTATTGCTCTTACGCAAATGAACCCATTTATCCGGGAAATCAATCTTCACTCCGTCGATATCCGTAATATCGTATTGAGAGAACTTCTCTTTTACTTTCGCTAAGATAGCGTCCACGTCGATCTCCGGCGTTAACTGGACTTTTTGCTTGGAGATAAAATACGGAGGATAGGAAGCCTTCAACTCGCTCGTCTTCATCTTCTTCTTTGCCAGATGAGTCAGGAACAAGGCGATACCTACCAAAGCGTCGCGTCCGTAATGGCTGGCCGGATAGATCACTCCACCGTTGCCCTCACCACCGATCACGGCATTCGTAGCCTTCATCTTGGCAACCACATTCACCTCGCCTACAGCGGCAGCATTATATTCGCAGCCATGAGCACGGGTAACGTCGCGAAGCGCACGGCTGGAGCTCAGGTTACTTACCGTATTACCCGGAGTATGGCTTAATACGTAATCACTGACAGCGACCAAGGTGTATTCCTCGTTGAACATCTCGCCATTCTCGCAGATAATCGCCAAACGGTCTACGTCCGGATCTACTACGAAACCGACATCCGCTTTCGCATGTCCCATCAAATCGGAGATCTCTGTCAAGTTTTCCGGAATGGGTTCCGGATTATGAGAGAAGTTTCCATGAGGGGCGCAATGCAGCTTAAAGATTTCCTTCACACCCAACGCATATAACAAATCCGGGATCACGATACCGCCTACGGAGTTCACGCAATCGATAGCGACACGGAAGTTAGCGGCCTTAATAGCCTCCACGTCCACGAGATCCAGATTCAAGACGCTCTCGATATGTTTTTGCTTATAAGTCGCATTCGGGATTACCTTGCCCAAATGATCCACGTCGGCGAACTCGAAGTCCTCGGCGGCAGCTATGCGTAATACCTCAGCCCCCTCAGCGGCATTCAAGAACTCACCTTTCTCATTCAAAAGCTTCAAGGCATTCCATTGCTTCGGATTATGACTGGCGGTAAGGATAATACCTCCGCAAGCCCCTTCCATAGCTACGGCCAATTCGGTAGTCGGGGTCGTGGCCAGATCGATATCCACCACATCAAATCCCATACCGGTAAGCGTTCCTAGGACGACTTGTTTAACCATCGGACCGGAGATACGTGCGTCACGCCCTACAACGATCTTATTGGTCTCCACTTTTGTGTTTTTTCGGATGAATGTAGCATAAGCGGCTACAAACTTAACAATAGCTAACGGATTCAATCCGTCTTCCGGGCTACCGCCTATTGTACCGCGAATACCGGAAATAGATTTAATTAGTGTCATAAGTTTTCTTCAAATATATATTCTAGAATTTCGTAATAAGCAGGCTCACCGTTTGATTGGTCGTTATAAGTACCTCGCTTAAACGGGACTATAAGTTTTACCTTAGCCCGATCTCCGACGTACTTTAAAGGCTCTTGCAATCCTTCACTCACTAAATACGGATTGGCTTGACTGGCATAATCTCCATATGTAAACTCCCAAGGACTAGTTCCGTTACTATGGGGACCATAGTTCTGGATGTAATAAGGAGTACTATTTATATAAGCAGAATCCATCGGATAGGAAACATTACATCTGTATAGAATCTTTGTCTTGTACTGAACAGCTCTTTGGCTTGTACCCTTTTCAATTATATTCAGATATGTACCATTCTCCAATTCGACAAACTGATTTTCCTTAAACACACTATCCTCCGGAAAATCTTTCAGAATCTCAAAATCATTCTCATCAATCAATCGATTGATTGCCTTTTTCTCATCTTTCAACATATCCGTGTACGACTTTGTCTTGCTACAAGAGATAGCAACTAATGCGGCACACAGAATCAACAGGATATTAAAACCTTTCTTCATTTGTTAGTCTTTAATTGAATGAATCGCAAATGTAAATAATCTTCGTCAAACCTTACGCATGTTTGCCTAAATCTTCTGATTTATTAGGATTAAATTCCTGTAAACCTTTCTCAAACACGGCTACGGCCTCAGATAAAGAGCCATAGAACTCACCTCCGGACGCATTTTTATGTCCACCCCCGTTGAAATAAGTAGAGGCAAACTGGTTGCAAGGGAAATCGCCCACGGAGCGAAGCGATACCTTTATGTAATCGCTGTCCTCACGAATAAAGACACTAAAGCTTACGTTCTCTATGCTTAACGGTAAGTTCACGAAACCTTCCGTATCTCCAGTCTGGTACTGAAAACGATCCAGTTCCTCTTTCGATAATGTGATAAGAGCCGCCTGTTGTTCCGGATAGACCCTCATCTTCTCATACAACACATATCCCATCATACGTAAACGGCACTCGGAATAGACCTGATTCACCTTACGATAGATCAAATCCTTATCAATCCCCTTCTTGATCAATTCGCTGACAATCGTATAAATCTCCGGTTTATTCGAATTATAGGTGAACGATCCCGTATCCGTCATCATACCCGTATAGATACAAGCGGCGGCATCCCGATTCAATAAGTCGAACATCCCCATACGACAAATAAAACGGAAGATCATCTCACTGGTAGAAGACATCTCCGGATACGACATCGTCACACGACAAAAATCCGCGGGGTTCAAATGATGATCAATCATCACCTTGCGGCCTTCTGAGGCGATCACCGCCGGAGCCAGTTTCTCGATACGTTTGGGTTCATTGAAATCGAGGCAGAAAATAACATCCGCTTCCTTGATCAATTTCTCGGCGAAATCCGGATATTTCTCATGTATCACGACATCCTTAGCGCCCGGCATCCATCTATAAAAAGAGGGAAATGCGTTCGGTACCACTACCGCTACATTATCCTTACCGTAAGCGGATAGGAAATGATATAAACCAAGGGATGAACCTAATGCGTCGCCGTCTGGTGAGACATGCGTCACGATAACAAAACTCTCGCCTTTCTCTACGTATTTTTTGGCTTTCTGAATCTTCTCTTCTTGAATGATTTTAGTGATCATATAATCTTTTTGTTTTCACCCCAAAGGTACGACTTTTTTAGTTTCCGGCTATCAAAAAAAGTTCAATAAGGATCTTTACTGATATTATTAACAAAAGGGTTAAGGCGGCCAACAAAACTTTTGGTTCCCGTATCTTCATATATATCAAGCATAAAACAAGAAAACCATAACCTCCTAGCATCTCAAAGAAGCTAAAACGACCCGTAATCGTCGCATAAGGCATAACGCTAAACACGTCCACCACCCTTACCATGCCATGAACCAGCCCTTCTACGATCTTCTGTATCCAGTCATATCCACAGAAATCTACCGGATAGCCTAACCACAAAAAGGCAAAAGGAATCAAAAACATAGCCAAGAGAGTGACCGGTAGATTCGTAAACAAGAAAACTGTCGAAAATTGTCCAAAATAATAAAAACAGAGCAAAGCAGTCCCTATCTGCGCAGCTATAGACACCGTAATCCATTCCCAAGGCATGGCCAACAAAGGATTTCTCACCACTATCCATTCCTTGAAACGAGGCACTAGGAATAAAATAAAAAACACGGCCAAATAGCTTAACTGAAAACCGACATCAAACAGATAATACGGATTATAGGCCAGCATACAGAAAGCGGCGGCGACCAATGTATTATATCCATCCGTAACACGCCTAAGCGCCCTTCCTGTTAAATATAAAGACAGCATCAAGGCGGCCCGTACCGCCGAGGGCGCTAATCCTGTGATAAAGACAAACCCCCAAAGACTTCCCACCAGAATGATATAACGAACCCAACGTCCTATCCCCCATTTTGGCATAAACGAGCAAAAGAAAGATAAGAATCCACAAATCACGGCAACATGAAAACCGCTCACCGCTAATATATGAGACACGCCCGCCAAAGAGAAGCGCCTTTTCGTTTCCCGACTCATCGCTTTCTTATATCCCAATGTCAATGTAGCCAAAATAGATTTCTCCTCATCAGACAAACGCAAACGATCAAATGTATTTACCAAAGAATATTGAGCCTTGGTAGCCAATAAATCTAAAGAAGAAGCAGGCTCATTTACAAGCGCTATACGCCGGTCACTATACCAACAGACCTCAACCGCCAAACATACAATCAAAACAGAGACTATAGCTCCCCATATCCAACGGGAATCGTATCGCAACTCCGCATGCCCTCGCCCCCACGAGAACCCCAGAAAAAGAAAAACCAGAGCAGATAAAACCCCTAAAACATATAAAAGCAAAGAGGTAGGTAAAAACGCATAGCATAAAATTCCGGTTATCCATAAAAAAAGCGGCCGTACAAAAGGCCGCTTTTGTATTTCCTCAATCATGATAGTTAGGTTTTGTGATATATTAATGTGTTCTACAAAGCTTTCAAGTCTTTAATTGTTTGTATCGGATCTGGAGATTTGAATACGAAGTTACCGGCGACTAATACATCGGCACCTGCGTCAACCAAACGCTTTCCCGTCTCTAAATTCACCCCGCCATCTACCTCGATCATAGTACTCAATCCCTTCCGGTCTATCATTTCCCGTAGACGGGCCACCTTATCTACGGAATGCTCAATGAAGCGTTGACCACCAAATCCCGGATTCACGGACATCAATAAAACCATGTCCACATCTTGGATTATATCTTCCAATAAGCAGATGGGCGTATGCGGATTCAAGGTAACACCCGCTTTCATGCCCGTTTCCTTAATAGCCGCTACCGTCCGATGCAAATGGGTACATGCCTCATAATGCACGTTCATCATATAGGCTCCCGTAGCCGCGACCTCAGGGATAAACTTCTGGGGCTCCACGATCATCAAGTGCACATCCATCGGCTTCTGGCATATAGGCTTTAATGCGTTAAGTACCGGGAAACCAAACGAGATATTCGGCACGAATACCCCATCCATAATATCCAGATGCAACCAATCGGCGTCACTTTTATTTATCATCTCCACCTCCTTCCGCAAATCCAGAAAATTAGCGGAAAGCAGGGAAGGCGCTATCAAATGCTTCATAATCTTGTCTTTTGTTTTTACAAAAGTACACAAAAAAAGAAAGAGAACCTAATAATATAGATTCTCTTTCCGTAATTCTTAGTTCAACACATACCCGCAGAGCTCCGGACGTACAGCCGGTTCCGCTTGATAAGCCCTCGCAAACTGTTTCAAGAAATCCATCGTTTGCTTCCGAGGCGAACTTTTCGCCTCCGGGGCACTTTTCACTTTTTTCTCCAAATCATCCATGCATTGCGTAGAAAGCTTCCTCATAGGCACCTTTATTTTTATCTTGTTTGCTAATAAAACGTAGGGACCTAAGACTTATTGCATGGAAAGAAAATTATTTTACACCATAGATAGCTCGATACGGTTCTCATCGGCCATACGGCGCATATTCAATATAGCGTAACGCATACGCCCTAAGGCCGTATTGATGCTAACCCCCGTGATATCGGCGATTTCCTTAAAACTAAGATCTTGATAGTAACGCATCTCCAACACCTCACGCTGGTTATCCGGCAAATGCTTTACCAATTTCTTCACGTCAGACAATACTTGATGGCGCACGATATTATCCTCTATCGTACCATCGCAAAGCTTGATGTTATTAAATAAGTCGATTTCTACCTCATCATTCGAGATCGTGTTCTCGCTACGTTCCTGACGGAAATTATCTATAATCAAGTTATGGGCAATACGAGTAATCCATGCCTTAAACTTGCCGTTCTCGGTATAGCGACCTTGTTTTATAGTCATGATAACCTTCACGAAGGTCTCTTGAAAGATATCCTCCGTAAGCTCTTTGTTACGTACTATGAAATAAATGTAAGAATGAATGCTACTTTTGTATCGATTTAATAAAATATCGAAAGCGGCATTATTACCTTCTGCATAAAGGACAACCAATTCCTCGTCGGTCATCATTTTTAAAGTCTTCATTACTTTCACATTTTTAGTTTATTCGAGTAATGTTTATGCTATAGGCGATGGGGTTTAACTGTTATACAATGTTATTTATGAAAGCAAAAGAACGAAAAATATTTTAAACCAACAAACATTTTATTTCAAATTATAAAAAGAATGTCCCCTGCCCGCACCTTTAACGTACGAACAGGGGACTTTACTGATCTAAAATATATGTATATTAGAACTTGTATCCCAATGTCAAAGCTACACGAGTCGTGTTTGTTTTCATCGTGGCGGGTTGGGCTTCGAGGAATGGCTTCGGATCATCTCCCGCAAACATATTAGAGAACGCATAAACATCTTCCTTATGCGTACGGAATACACAAGCCAAGTCCGTATAGAAGTTCGGGGTGAAGCGATAACCGATACCTACCGTATAATTCATGACCCCTTTATCGATCGTATAATTAGGAATCGTACCAACCGTAAAGACCTCTTTCTCTCCATTCTTCAGTTTATCCTTGATCGGACTATCGCTGTAGGCGACACCTGCTCTTACGGCAAATTGAGGAGTAACCTTTACCTCCGCACCTACACGGATCGTATTCATTGACTTGAAATTATCCGTTATATCTTGGTTAGTATACACGTTACTGCTACCATCCGTTTGATACATACGCATATTCTTATAATTCATCAACTCGTAATCAACGCTTATCAAAGCGGTCGTACCCAAGATTGCGGCGGCACTAAAGATCCATTTATCCGGAGAACGGAATTCATAGTCATAATAAGCATTATTAGGAGTAGCCGCATCCAGTTTACGCTCCTTCATCTCCCCTTTATCCATAAAGGTCAGATAAGAACCGGCCTCACCATAATAACGATCTGTCATCTTATACCACGTAGGTGAATTATAAGCTACACCTAAACGAAGAAAATCAGTAGGACGAACAATGGCACCCACATTAAATGAATACCCGGTACCATCCGTATCCAAGTAATTATCTAAGTATAAATTATTGCCGTTCGTAAATTCCTCATCATACGATGACTGATATCTATAGTTCAGATCCGTAATCGCAACCGTAGCGCCAAGCATCACAAGTTCCGATATATTTATACCGAAAGCCAAGTCATATTGATCCACGGAACCTCGCTCTGAAACTTTTAATTGACCTCCTTGCAATAAATACGGACTCCATTGCCCATCCGCATCTTTATCCCCGAACGCACTATAATACTCTTTATCATTATCGTTATATGAATCCATATAACCGGCATTGTATCCTAGAATAGATAGCCAATCACCTAAGTCTTGGTTATTATAAGGGTTATAGTCTTTACCCTCCCCCAACAGTCCGCTAGGCATTCCTGCCGCACGCATGGCCACATAATCAGAAAGAGAAGTATTCAAATCACCTCCTGTAGCCATCGTATAGTTCCGGTTATAATTCTTCAAGCGATTATAAGAGAAACCAACGTTCCAGCTCACGATACCCTCATCATTCGCTGTCGGGAAATATCCTACGTAAGCGATATTATCGAAACTCACCTTCGTACGGCTGTTGTCCACCTTCGAACCAAGCCAATCGGTCTTCGCGGAGGCCGAAGACAAACTCAATGTCGTAACCACCTCCGAGCTTTTATAAATCGCCAAGCCTGCCGGGTTCGTATTCATAGCGGAAATATCACCACCTAACGCACCAAAAGCACCACCCATTCCTAAATAACGAGCCGTACCATTCAACTCCGTCTGGGAATACTTAAAGGCATCCAACTGTGACTGCGAAAAAGCGGTGCCGCCACACAGGGCAAGCACCGACATTATAATTCCTATCCTTTTCATCGTATCTCTAATTTTATCAACCTAACACTTTTACCTGCGACCACCACCGGCACGGCCACCTCCGCCACCAACAGAGCCTCCACTAGAACGACCTCCACCGAAGCTACCGGAAGAAGAACCTACCGAACTACTACGAGAAGGAGAGGAACTTCTAAATTGACTGGAAGAAGAGCGACTATTTGAGAAATCGCTACTGCTTCTGGAAGAAGAACGTGTTACCGGAGCTGAATATTGACGTCCGGAAGAAGATGCGGCTCCAGAACTACTTCTGGAAATCCTTGTTCTCGCCGAGCTATTACTTATGCCCGAGCTACTTCTTGTCGTTGCCGAATTTCTAACAGAAGAAGAGGAACGACGTCCCGCACCAGAGGAAATAGCAGATTCCCTACGGGTAGATCCCGCACGTCCATTGCTCAAGGAACTTGAAGACGAAGGTCTTGTAGTCGATCCGGAATTTCTCAAGGAAGAAGAGCCACTGCTCCGCCCACCTGTATAACCGGAACCTCTGCCACTCGCATAAGAGCGATTATCTCGATAAGAGGAACGTCCGTTTGAATAATGTCTACTTGGAGTCGAGTAGTAACCGGGATAGTAATGATGGTGATGTCCCCAATGGCCACCCCAATAGCCTCCACCCCAGCCCCAAGACGGGCCATACCATGGATCGTACCACGGACTATAATAGCCGGCATAAAAGCCTCCCCAGCCCCAGCCGAATCCCCAAGACGGGCCGTAGAAGCGAGATGAATAAGTCCACCAAGGGCTATAACTATAGAACCAAGGATCGTACCAACCTGTATACCAAGGCGAGCCCCAACCGTTGCCGACATTGATATTAAAATTCACGTTCGCGCTACCGTTCGAATAATCCGTATCATAGCCGTAACCATAATATCCGTCACTCAGATACAAATCGACTTGATCCGCTCCGGCGATCGTAATCTTACTCGGCGAATGATAACGAATGATACGTTCCGTATATTCAGTATCCGAACGACGCTCGGAAGAAGACTCATTCTCATCGCTATCCTCATAGATAACGGAATCATCCTCACGATAAGGCTCCTCCACCTCGACTGATGTATAACGACGGTTATATTCATCCACATCCCGGCTGTCTGAAGAAGCTTGGCTCTTGGCTGTAGCGACCAGGGTCCTAGACTCCTGTTTCGGCTGAACAACCTTTTTCTCTTCAACCTGTTCTTTCTTTTTCTTGTTTTTGGAAGAGAAATACACATCATCAAAGAACTCCTCCTGAGCCGCGGCACTAAACGCGATCAGAAGCATCATCACTAAAGATGTTAATTTCATGGGTTTCATATTTGTTTCTCCTCTACATTAAATAAATATTTTTCTCTTTTCATGTTTGACACCCTTTTATGCAAAGGGTTTAAACGCTTTTTAGTTTTATAACAATAAACTCAATGCAATGTATGTACAAATATAATCGGTTCACGCTAATGTCCCAAGATTTACATATACTTTAACTTATAAAACTCACACATTTATTGTTATCTATAAAAGAAGATGCAAAGTTGGCGTAAACGCTGCAATCTCCGCAAATTCTTATTATTTTTGTTTCAAATTATAACGAAAAAATTACGCATATGGTATTAGCCTCGACAATAGATTTCACATTGCCCTTAGCGGACCCGGTATTAAAATTTCTCTTGATTCTTTTAATTATCCTGGCCGCTCCCCTTTTATTAAACAAGCTGAGAATCCCTCACCTGCTTGGACTGATCATTGCCGGCGCAATTATCGGACCGCATGGCTTTAATCTCGTATTACGGGATAGCAGCATTATCTTGTCCGGGACGGCGGGATTGCTTTATATCATGTTTCTCGCCGGATTGGAAATCGATATGGCGGATTTTAAGAGAAATAGTACGAAAAGCCTAGCTTTCGGCATGTACACATTCCTCATTCCGATGATCCTAGGAACGGTTGTCGGGATATGGGTCCTGCAATTCAACGTATTGACCTCCGTTTTACTCGCCAGTATGTTCGCCTCCCATACATTGATCGCCTATCCGATTATCAGTAAACTGGGTATCAGCAAAAACAAAGCTGTCAGTATCACCGTAGGAGGAACGATGATCACTGATACCTTGGCATTGCTCGTCCTAACGATCATTGTCGGCATGGCCACCGGACAGGTCAACGATATGTTTTGGATTCGTCTGGGGGTTTCCATCTTGATATTCGCGTTAATCGTATTATTCGGTTTCCCTTTCATTGGGCGTTGGTTCTTTAAGCATGTACACGATAATATATCACAGTATATATTCGTGCTGGTGATGGTATTTCTGGGATCTTTCCTAGCTCAGGTAGCGGGCATGGAGGCGATCATCGGGGCGTTCTTATCCGGACTAGCCCTAAATCGCCTTATCCCGCAAAGCTCACCTTTGATGAATCGTGTCGAGTTCGTAGGAAATGCCATATTCATCCCATTCTTCTTGTTGGGCGTAGGTATGTTAATAGATTATCGTACGTTCTTTACCAGTTTCGAGACCATTAAAGTAGGACTTATCATGATTATCGTAGCTACGGCCGCCAAATACATAGCCGCTTGGATGACCCAAAAGACTTTCCATCTGTCCACGGATCAGCGAAGCGTTATTTTCGGCCTAAGTAACGCACAAGCCGCCGCTACATTGGCCGCCGTGATGGTCGGATATAACGTAATCACCGGAACAGACGCTAATGGGGAACCAATCCGGTTATTAAATGAGAGCGTGTTGAACGGTACGATCCTGATGATACTTGTCACTTGCACCATCGCCTCTTTCGCCGCCCAAAAAGGCGCTCATAACATAGCGGCCCAAGATATATCCGATAAGGAGGAAAACAAAAAAGAATCAGAGCATATCTTGATACCGGTCAGCAATGAAAAGACCGTGGAAGAGCTGGTCAACCTCAGCTTGGCGATCAAATCTCCCCAAAACAAGAACGGCTTGTTTGCCCTAAAAGTGATAGATA
The DNA here is from genome assembly GCF_003635485.1 of Parabacteroides sp. AF19-14. Lineage (NCBI taxonomy): Bacteria > Pseudomonadati > Bacteroidota > Bacteroidia > Bacteroidales > Tannerellaceae > Parabacteroides > Parabacteroides sp. AF19-14. The sequence goes on from NZ_QTMJ01000008.1 coordinate 175,796, forward strand.
ACCATCATTCAGACGAGAAAGCGTTAAAACAATCCCGCAGGGTTCTACAGACCGCAGTCAATACGGCTGCCGCCACGGATACCCGGATGAAGGATTTATTAAGATATGACTTAAGCATATCGAATGCTATCGCCAGCGTGGTAAAAGAGCGGGAGATCACAGATCTGGTAGTGGGATTGCACAAGGAAAAAGATATACCGGCGGCCTTCCTTGGCCATATCGTGGAAAGCGTATTGGCGGAAAGTAGTGTAAGCACATTCATATACAAGCCCGCACAACCCATCTCTACTGTTAGACGGCATCTGATCATCATCCCGGAATTGGCCGAAAAAGAAATCGGTTTCAACCAAATCATCTTCCGGCTACGAAACGTGACCCAGAACACAGGTGCAGCGACAGTCTTTTACGGTTCGGAAGCGACCTTGAATGCCTTAAAGAAATTATTAGCCAAGAAAAGCGGAGAAGCCAGTTATATCGAATTCAACGACTGGGATGACTTCCTGATCGTTTTCCGGGATATAAAACCGGACGACACGATGTGGATTATCCTTAGCCGCAAGGAAGGACTTTCCTACGCTCCCGCCATGGCCCGTATCCCCAAGTACCTCAACAAATACTTTCAGGCAAACAGTTTCGTCTTGGCATATCCCGTGCAAGCTGGCATGAACGAGGGTACTCGCTATCTGACTTAGCCATTACGGAACCAGCCTCTCACGCCAAGACTTTCGAGGTGAGTACGGCATTTTCCGCTTAGCGTATCCTAGACGGAGGATCAAGGCAGGAATCTCGTTGGTGAAAGACAAGTCTTTCGCCAGCAAACCGGAAAGATCACGCACCTCACAAGGCTGGTTCAAAAAGGCGAAAGCGATATTCTTTTCCGTAGCTCTCAAAAGAAAACGTTGCAAACTCCGGCCTAGCGCAAACCATTCCGGTAGCGTATTTGTCCGTAAGGCGAACAAGGCTAAATGAGAAGAAGAGTCCAGCTTCTTCTTGTCTCCCCTATTTTGTATGCCGGCTTTCAAGACACTTCCCATGATTGTCTCTGAGATAAGACGGGGAAGATTCGGCGCCCCGAACACCGCATAACTCAGGCCGTCCGATGTAGCTCGTACATGATTCTTATTAAAACGCATCCATGATTTCAGCTCTCGTTTAAACAGATGATCGTTCATTTGCCGGTTATTCCCCGCAAATATATAAGAAGAAAGCGTATCGAACTCCCACTCTCCTTTCGACCACAAATGCAGACTGATATTTTCCTCCAAAGGCGTATTCCTCAAATAGCTCAATTGATCCGATGGAATCATTTCCCCGGAATATATGCCTCGATTCGTCTGTCTGACCGAAATTTCCTCGATAAGCCCACTCGTCTCCTTAATCATCGATGCCTCCGACAAGAGTACGGTGATCTCCCCCGATCCTGAAAAAACCGGTAGCGGAGCATATCCTTTTGCCTCAGCCGCAATGCAAAGATTCTCGGTGGCACATCCTAAGCTAATAAATAACTCACGGTTATCCGGATCTACGGCCGGAAGGGACTTACTCATATCCGGAAGAATCTGTATCCTATCCTTTTGCACACGAAACAACCAAGGTTGGGTATTATGCCCCGATGGGGCTTTCACGGCTTGTTCCATCATATAGATAAAATCCGGCCGTATATCACTTATCCGCAATGATCCTGTTTCCATATTATTATACACTTTCTCATTCTAGCGATGCCCACTACCTCTTTCCGTTCGTGCCCGGACAAACGCCTCAAAAACAAAAAATCCCGTAAAGCTTTCGCTTTACAGGACTCTCTGCGGAAAGACAGGGATTCGAACCCCGGGAACCTCTCGGTTCAACGGTTTTCAAGACCGCCGCAATCGACCACTCTGCCATCTTTCCAATATGTTTTGCGATCAAACGTTTCGTTTAATTGCTTTGCAAAGGTAGTCATTCTTTTGGAATATACAAGAGTCTTATGCGCTTTTTTTCTTTTTGTTTATTCTTTTCTTTTAAGAATAGAATGTGTGGGAATCCCCTTTTTATTGCTATTTTTGTAGCAAATAATTTATCAATCAAGTAAAAGGTTTCTATATGAGAAAGTTGAAAAGTTTATGGCTGGTTTCGGTTGTGCTGCTATTAGTAAGCTGCTCGATGTCCGCTAAATCAGATAAATCAAGTGAGGCTGGTACCGCCTCCAAGGGAGAGGTCGTTACTTTGAACAAGGCAGAGTTCCTGCAAAAGGTATTCAATTACGAGAAGAACGCTACGAAATGGGTATATGAAGGTGATAAGCCTTGTATCATCGATTTTTATGCGGACTGGTGTGGTCCCTGCAAGCAAGTGGCTCCTATTTTAAGGGATTTGGCTATCCTGTATAAGAATGATATCGTAGTTTATAAGGTAAATGTGGATAAGGAAAAGGAGTTGGCTGCCGCTTTCGGTATACAAAGTATTCCTACGTTCTTGTTTATCCCTAAGGAAGGACAGCCTCAGATATCGATGGGAGCTCTTCCCCGTGAGGAGTTTGTGAAACAGATCGATACTTTCTTGTTGAAGAAGAAGTAACACGACTTAGTTAATCATCATTTATAGATCGGAAAGCCGTAGAATTTTAGATTTTACGGCTTTTTTAATTGGGAGGGATGCTTTATGAAAGTAGGAATTATCAGATGTATGCAAACAGAGGATTTTTGCCCCGGTACTACTGATTTTAGGATGATCCGTGAGAAAAAGGGAGCCTTTGAGGGTGTAGAGGAAGATATTGAGATCATTGGGTTTATCAATTGCGGAGGTTGTCCCGGAAAAAAGGCCGTATTAAGGGCGAGGGAGTTGGTGAATAGAGGGGCGGATAGTATCGCTTTTGCTTCCTGTATCCAAAAAGGGACGCCGATAGGTTATGCCTGTCCTTTCGCCAAAAGGATGAAGGATGTTATCCAGAACGATTTAGGCGATGGCATCCGGCTGATCGATTATACGCATTAGGAAGATCCGGTAGCTGGTGGAAAAGGCATAAAAAAAGAGGGCATTGAAAAATGTCCTCTTTTTTATTTTGGCATCGCACGAATTATTCAGCGCTTTCAGTTGCCGGAGCTTCTTCAGCGGGAGCCGCTGCGGCTGCTTCCTCAGCTTGCTTAGCAGCTTCAGCTGCTGCCAATTCTGCTTTCTTTTTAGCTACGATTTCTGCTTTTGCCTTATTCGCTTCCTTCTCAGCCTCAAGACGTGCTTTAGCTTCTGCTCTAGCTGCTTCGCTGTCTTTTTCTTTGATAGCTTGTACGGAAGCTTGTTTGTTCTTCAACCAAGCTTGGAATTTTTCCTCAGCTGCGGCTTCGTCGAACGCACCCTTCTTAACACCTTCCAATAAATGCTTTTTCAAGCAAACGCCTTCGCGAGAAAGGATGTTACGAGTTGTGTCTGTAGGTTGAGCACCTACTTGTAACCAATACAAAGCTCTTTCGAAGTTCAAATCTACTGTAGCAGGATTAGTGTTCGGATTATAAGAACCTATCCTTTCAATAAATCTTCCATCACGTGGAGCCCTGCTGTCTGCGATCACGATTTGGTAGAAGGCGTAACCTTTACGACCGTGTCTTTGCAATCTAATTTTTGTTGCCATGTTTGAATAATTAATTTAAGCTGTTTGTATTAGCGGGTGCAAAGATAGGGCTTTCTGTTTATAAAACAAGCGTTTCATGGGAAAATATATGGATGTCTCTGTTTTTTTTAAAGGTAGTTTAAGGGATTAGTTCCTTATGAAATTGGTTGCCGACGGCGTCGGCAATAATGCTGACGCTGTCGGAAAGATTGCTGACGGTGTCGGAAATACTGCCGACGCCGTCGGCAACCAATTTCTTCCTAGTCTTGCCCCGGAAAGATCGTATGAAATCTCCTGTACATCCCTAATGAAAGGGATTTTTCTTATCTTTGCGGCTTCATTATATTAATGTATTAAAATAAACATATGATTTCAGTTGACGGACTAACAGTAGAGTTTGGTGGAAGCGCCCTTTTCTCGGATGTTTCTTTTGTGATTAACGAGAAAGATCGTATCGCCTTGATGGGTAAGAACGGTGCCGGTAAATCTACCTTGTTGAAGATATTGGCCGGCGTGCGGGAGCCAAGCCGTGGAAAAGTGTCCGCCCCTAAAGATACCGTGATCGCTTATTTGCCGCAGCATTTGATGACGGAGGATGGCCGTACCGTTTTCGAGGAGACGGCGCAGGCTTTCGCCCATCTGCACGAGATGGAGGCGGAGATCGCCGAATTGAATAAGCAACTGGAGACTCGTACGGACTATGAGTCGGATGGTTATATGGAGTTGATCGAGCGGGTCTCTACCTTGAGCGAGAAATTCTATTCCATAGAGGAGATCAATTACGACGCCGATATAGAGAAAACCTTGTTGGGACTGGGTTTCAAACGGGAGGATTTCGACCGGCAAACCAGTGAATTCAGCGGTGGCTGGCGTATGCGTATCGAGCTGGCGAAACTACTGTTGAAGAAACCGGATGTCCTTTTGCTGGACGAGCCGACGAATCACTTGGATATCGAGTCTATCCAGTGGTTGGAGGATTTCTTGATCGATAATGGTCAGGCCGTAGTGGTGATCAGCCACGACCGTGCGTTCGTGGATCATATCACGACTCGTACGATCGAGGTGACGATGGGCCGGATTTATGATTATAAGGTAAACTATAGCCAATACTTGCAATTACGGAAGGAACGTCGTGAGCAACAACAGAAGGCTTATGACGAGCAACAGAAGATGATCGCCGAGACGAGAGAGTTCATCGAGCGTTTCAAGGGCACGTACTCCAAGACCTTGCAGGTGCAGAGCCGTGTGAAGATGCTGGAGAAACTGGAGATCTTGGAGGTGGATGAGGAAGATACCTCGGCTTTGCGCTTGAAGTTCCCGCCTTCGCCACGTTCGGGCTCTTATCCGGTGACGATCGAGAATGTCTCGAAAGCGTATGGCGATCATACGGTTTTCCGAAACGCTAATCTGATGATCGAGCGAGGGGATAAGATCGCTTTCGTCGGGAAGAATGGCGAGGGTAAGTCTACCTTGGTGAAGTGTATCATGAAAGAGATCGAGCATGAGGGGACGTTGACGCTGGGGCATAACGTGATGATCGGTTATTTCGCCCAGAACCAAGCCTCCCTGCTGGATGAGAATCTTACGGTTTTCCAGACGATAGACGATGTGGCGCAAGGTGATATCCGTAATAAGATCAAGGATCTGCTGGGTGCGTTCATGTTTGGCGGCGAGAACTCGGCGAAGAAGGTGAAGGTGCTTTCCGGTGGCGAGCGCACACGTCTGGCTATGATTAAGCTATTGTTGGAGCCTGTGAACTTGCTGATTCTGGATGAGCCGACAAACCATCTGGATATGAAGACGAAGGATATCTTGAAGCAGGCGTTGCTTGACTTTGACGGGACGTTGATCGTCGTATCCCACGACCGTGATTTCTTGGATGGGCTGGTCTCTAAGGTCTATGAGTTCGGAAACCAAAAAGTGACGGAGCATTTGGAAGGCATCTATGAGTTTATGCAGCGCAAGAAGATGGAGAATCTGCGTGAGCTTGAGCGGAAGAATTAAATCCTCCACCCAAGCGTCAGCATAATATCATACGTGGAGCTATCTATATCTTTATGATACTTATAATGGGTACGGCGGGAGAAATAACGATTTCGCAACGCAATATTCCATTTATGCTTGGACATATAGGCTAAGGTGGTGGAAAATACCGTTAAACGTGCGTTGCCGGCATCGCCTTGTACGTTTAACTTTGTAGGGTCCACCGCATTCCAGTCTATATCCGGCTCGTATCCTTTCCATGTGAAGATATGGTAGTTCTCCAAATCGATCAAGAACGCCCAGCGTTTATCGTAGGCCAATCCGGTAAACGCTTTCACGCTATAACCGCTTCCCAGATTATAATCTCTCTCTTCCAGCCGGAGGTAATCGGAGATGCTTGCGCCCAAGGCGACTCCTGTTCCGTATAATTCGGCGTAAACATCTACCTTATTGTCCGGCGTGCCTCTTTTGTAATAGATCAATCCACCACCGACCGCCGCCGCTTCCGATATGCGGTAGGGAGCTACCGTTTGGGAACTATTGGATTTTAACTCGGAATCATAGTAGTCGAAATGCTGAAAGATTCCAGCGGCCAGACTACGAGGGCCTTTACTCCAGACCTGTTTCCCCCAGATAGCCCCAACGGCATTGACTTGGCTGATGAGCGGCTGGCTCGAAAAGAAATCGAACCCGGCCTTCAACTGAAACCATTCATAGGGCGAATAGAAATCATCATTGAAAGGATCTCCATAATCCAACCTGAAGGATACGTGCATGCTCGTAGTGCCATGCTTGGAGCCTTCCTGCTCGGCAAGGAAGCGAGGACCAACACCCACGATGAAGTTCACGGGAACCGAGGTGTAGACACGCCCCTTGGAGCTGCTGTGTCTCCAAGCTTCTCCCGTGATGATACGATTGATCGCCCGCATCGGAGATATCAAACCGGATAAGATCTCCCGTCCCACACGTTCCGCCCCGTGGGAGCGGTTGTCGATGAATAAGTCGGAGAGCCGGTAGGTAATCTCACCTAATTCTATACCGCCGAAAGAGGTGGCAAGCATGTCATTGATGGAGGGCGGTTCCGTTTCCATAAAGAATTCCCACATTAGGCTGCCTCCCGCCGCGAATGGAATGGATTGCCAGAAATTCAGTCCGTTGCTACGGGCCGCGTTGAAATATAACGATCCGTGATAGGGATGGGCCACCAGATTGGTAGAGAACTTATCCGTGTCCCAAACAGGCCCCGTCTTGAAGTTTTGCTTAATCGTATGTCCGTTTATCTTCGCGAAATCCTCGTTCATTAAGAAACGGTCGAAAGTCCAGACGGCCATGTTCATTCCGAATACCTCGCTTGCTGCCAACCAAGGGCGGCGTGGAATGAAAAGGGCCGTGTCGCTCACGTAATTGCGGGCATCCATCTGAGGGAAGTGTTGCCCCCACATCCATTGGCTGGATAGCAGACAGATCAACCCGATCAACATGCATTTTTTCATCCTCATCTAACTCAATTCTCTTTTGTGAATAAAAATCAATAGGTTACGGTTATAACCACTCCGCAAACTTATATATAATAAACATTAAGGGATTCGTTTGGTTTAAATTATTGTTAGGTATTCTTTCTATAAATGCTGTTATTTGCGAACTATTCCGTATTTTTGCGAAAAAAACAAAATGATAGATTTTATCACCTTTTGTGACTATACAGGGACCTTTGCGTTTGCCATAAGTGGCATAAGATTGGCTTCTGCGAAACAATTTGATTGGTTTGGCGCCTATGTGGTGGGTGTCGTGACCGCTGTAGGAGGAGGTACGATTCGTGATATTTTATTGAATGCGGTGCCTTTTTGGATGGAACAAGCCTCTTATTTGATTGTCTCGGCCTTGGCTTTGTTGTTCGTTATCGCTTTCCGAAAATACGTGATCCGTTTGAACAATACATTTTTTATATTCGATGCTATCGGATTGGGGTTGTTTGTGGTGGTAGGTATCGCCAAGACCTTGGATTTCGGGTTTCCCATGTGGGTGGCGATCGTGATGGGAACCATAACCGGCTCGTTTGGCGGTATGATGAGGGATATATTGATTAATGAGGAGCCTTTGATATTCCGGAAAGATATTTATGCGTTGGCTTGTGTCTTTGGCGGTTTGATATATTATATATGTATGCAAACTTCTATGTCGGCGGCGATGATACAGTTCGTATCGGCGTTGAGCGTGTTCCTCGCACGTATAATCGCCGTAAAATATCATATAAGTGTTCCGGTGTTGAAAGGAGAAGAATAATTTATTAACTTTGCATAATTATATGGACATGCATACTCAACAAGAAAAGGCTTCCATCCTGTTGATATATACGGGTGGGACGATAGGTATGATCGAGAATCCGGAGACTGGAGTGTTAGAGTCGTTTAATTTCCAGCATTTGAAGGACAATATGCCGGAGTTGAAGAAACTGGGGTATTCGGTGGCCACGATACAGTTCGATCCTCCGATGGACTCCTCGGAGATGGGGCCGGACTCGTGGATGAAGATCGTGAAAATCATCGCCGATAATTATCAGAAATACGACGGCTTCGTGGTACTGCATGGCACGGATACAATGTCGTATACGGCATCGGCATTGAGTTTTATGCTTGAGAACCTGAGTAAGCCGGTGATCCTTACGGGATCGCAATTACCGATCGGGATGTTGCGTACCGATGGGAAGGAGAACTTGATTACGGCGATCGAGATAGCGGCTGCCAAGGAGAACGGCTTACCGTTGGTCCCGGAGGTCTGTATCTTTTTTGAGAATGATTTATTGAGGGGGAATCGTACGAGTAAGATAAACGCAGATAATTTTAACGCGTTCCGTTCGTACAATTACCCGGCTTTGGCTCATGCGGGTATCTATATTAAGTATGATCTGCCGCAGGTATATCATCCGGTATCGCGTAAGCCGCTGAAGCCGCATTATTTGTTGGACCGAAATATCGCTATACTAAAACTATTCCCCGGAATTTCTCCGCAAGTAGTGGAAAGTATCCTGAATATCCCGGGTCTGAAAGGCGTGGTGATGGAAACATTCGGAAGCGGAAACGCTCCGTGCGAGGAATGGTTCTTGAATATGTTGAAGGAGGCTGTAGACCGTGGTATCGTCATCGTGAATGTTACTCAGTGTAGGGCCGGAAGTGTGGAGATGCACCGTTATGAGACGGGGCACAAATTGTTGGAGGCAGGCGTGACGAGCGGCTTCGATAGTACGACGGAGAGCGCCGTGACGAAGCTAATGTTCCTCTTCGGCCATGGGCTGACACCCGACGAGGTAAAGGAGCATATGAACTGCTCGTTGATCGGGGAGGTATCGATCCCTGAGACGTTCCGCCCCTAGTGTATACTATGTAAAACAGAAAAAAAGCAGTGTTGCGGAATAGGAGAGTATGAAACTATCATTTCTGAGTTTAGCGAGTGGGAGCAGTGGGAACTGCTATTATTTGGGGACTTCGGAATTCGGTATGCTGATTGACGCAGGTATCGGAATCCGGACCATAAAGAAAGTATTGAAGGACCGGTCGATCGATTTTACCAAGATCGTGGCCGTGTTGATTACCCACGATCATGCGGATCATATCAAGACGGTCGGGTATTTGGGCGAGAAGCTTTGCATTCCTGTCTATGCGACAGCCGACGTGCACCGGGGGATTGATAAGAGCCGGTATGTGGAGGAGACCTTATGTGTCTCCCGCAAGGTTATAGAAAAAGAAGTTCCATTCCTTATCCGTGATTTCCGTATCACGGCTTTCGAGGTGCCTCACGATAGTACTGATAATGTGGGGTACCATATCGAGTATGGTAATCATAAATTCACTTTCGCTACCGACGTAGGCCATATCACGGACACGGTGGGGAAATATATCTGCATGGCGAACCATTTAATATTGGAAGCGAACTATGACGAGGAGATGCTTCGTTTCGGTACATATCCCGCTTTCTTGAAAGAGCGGGTGGCGAGCCCCACCGGGCATTTGAGTAACAGGGAGGCCGCAGAGTTCTTGGCGACCCATTATAATACCGGTTTGAAGAATATCTGGCTTTGCCATCTCAGCCGGGACAATAACCATCCCGAACTGGCCTATAAGACAGTGGATATACGTCTTTTCCAAGAGGGCATAAGGGTAGGGAAAGATGTCTCATTGGTTGCGTTGAAGCGGACTACACCCTCGGATATTTACGAGTTTGATTAAAATTTTAAGAAAAAAAGTAGTCGAAAAGTTTGCGGGGAAAAATAAAACCTCTATCTTTGCACCCGCAATCGAGAAACAAACGGTGGTTTGAAAAAGTAACGATAGCAAAATGGAATGACTTGGTAGCTCAGTTGGTAGAGCAAATGACTCTTAATCATTGGGTCGAGGGTTCGAGCCCCTCCCAGGTCACTCAAACAAATAACATGTTGACTTGGTAGCTCAGCTGGTAGAGCAAATGACTCTTAATCATTGGGTCGAGGGTTCGAGCCCCTCCCAGGTCACACGATTTACTTATTGGAAAGATGGCAGAGTGGTCGATTGCGGCGGTCTTGAAAACCGTTGAACTGAGAGGTTCCCGGGGTTCGAATCCCTGTCTTTCCGCAGAACCTACTGAACAAAACAAGAGAGTAAGTGGACAAAAACCTACAAATCGCTGATTTGTAGGTTTTTTTTATTGCTTATAAGTCTTGTCTCCAATGCCTTATCAGAAGAAAATTCGGCTCACCCGATAATCAGTGGGGGTATCTTCAGGCTCATATATATTTCATTTCAGCCGGCAACCTAAGACAAGTCGACCTACAGAAATATAGAAGTCGGCCAACAGATGAGATCATGGGATAACCATTGCCATATAAATCGCTGTCTTATATCCTGTTAATCAACAGACCAACTCACTTGAGAAAGGCTTCCCAAGTGAATAACTAACCACTTCCAGACTCGTAAGCTTACGGCTACCCCCAGCCGTAAGTTATTCACTTGACAAGCCGTAAGTTATTCACCTGACAAGGCATAAATTATACATTAACCGTCTCTTCCCCGATGGTTATCGGGAAATGGCAGAGGAACTATAGATACAAGTGGCCCATTTGTCTTTTTGACAACTTGTAATCTGAAGTCCCGGAGAATCGATTATTCCGTACCCAAGTGCGTCTCGCTTCCAAATTCGAGAGAAAAAAACAGCAATTC
>NZ_QTMJ01000009.1:0-47991 GCF_003635485.1 Parabacteroides sp. AF19-14
TAGAATTAAAGAATTTTCCCCCTGATTTATCGGGTGAGCCCTGTAATCCTCCTACCCTCTCCAAGCGATTAAAAATAAGTTCTTTAATTCTTCCGCAAGGACTCCACGACGCATATTGGGAAGATGAACGTTATCCCGCAAATCAGCGGGCATGTCTTTAATAAGTACATCCGACTCCTGCGAAGCCTTATAAATAAACTCCGTATCAAATAAAAAGCGATTCACCTGAGTTGAGGCCAAGAACGATTTTCCCCGCTGGTTAAAACCTTTCAAACCTCCTTGAGCATCCGTATGCGTTAATCCTAGAAGCGTAAAATTCAATATACGGGAAGCATAACTCATAATCTTTCTTCGAGTACTTAAATGGGTATAATAAGTATGATTCCGCACGGCGATAACGACATCATATCCCGATTCCAACCATTCTACCATCCGGCAGATAGAATCCGTCTCATACGGAAAATCATAATCCGTATATAAAGTAATGGATGAAGTGGAATGAGACAAGCCAGCCCTAACAGCGGCTCCTTTTCCCTTATTCGTATCATAACTTACGATCATCGTATCAGGGAGAGCCTCCAGAAGACGTCCCACCGCATCCTTCGTAAATCCTCTCTTCGAAGCGTCATTCACGACGATAAAACGAAGTGAGCGACCTTTAAGCATCTTTACCAATTCCGCATGTTTCTCGATCATCAAACGTTCCCAGCCTTCTTGTGGGTTATAACAAGGCAAGATAAGGTCGATCGCCTCCTCTTTACCCGGGAGAGTCTTCGGCCGATGAAGCGGCTCTGAAAAATCCAATGTCAATTGCTCCCATACGATCTTAAACCAGATCAACACACAAGGTAGTGCTTTCAACGCATAAGGAATAACATACGTTTTCCGGATATAACAGGGAAATATATCTGTAGGGGAAAGGGATGTAAGAATAAAACAGAAAACGAATAGTACCGTATTCAAGACAGGAGTCGTCTTACGGGTAGGCGTACCTATATACCAAAGGCAGACGGCTATCATGGCTCCCAAATATCCGCTATTCTCTGTTCCGGAGCTAAAAAGAACCATGAACAAAAGAGTAGAGCAAAGAAAATGCATGCGGAACCGCCGGTTATCATATTGATTTATCCTAAAATAAGGAGCAATAAATAAAAGTAGCCCGGGGATAACCAACCAGAGATCACTATACGTATTGACTCCCGAAATCTTACGAACCATCCCCAACAAAGAGATATTTGTATAAGGAGTAAATAAATTCTCTACATTCTTATCGAGAAGTACCTCATACCATTTCACGTATTGACTTGCCACATATTGAGGAGACGTATATAACATCGGAAGAACATACAAGACTATGCCCCAGAAAATAAGTCCTTTCAAAAAGGCGATCCGGCGTTTTGAGAATAGCAGGAAAGCAAGACCGACAATGCCATAAATCTTAGTCATCGTACCCAAGACAATCATTAGCGCCGCCCAAAACTCCTGTTTCCGCTCAATAAAAATAAACGAGAATAAAATCATGCCGGCTATGGCTATGTTAAATTGCTGCATAAGAACACACGTAAACAACTCATTCAAGCATACCCAAATGACAAACGCCTGTTTCCAATCCGCCAATCCGAGTTTACGGATAGCCATATAAAGCAGCAAGCTATTCGCGAGACACCATAGCAACATCCCGATATAAGGAGAGAAGAGGGAGAAAGGCGCTATTATAGCCGTAAAAGGGATCCCGTATAAAAACCGGTCGTGGTATTCATTCGGATAATATATATAAAGGTCTTTCAACTCTAACGCATGGAAAAAGGAAGCCCTATAAATCATAAAGTTATTATAAGTCCTTCCCACAGGTAATTTCAATAAGCAAGCGACAAGGGCCGTCGCAAACCAAACAAATCCGACAAACCTCGGATTCTTAAATATCGGGCGTCTAAAAAATACTCTCAACATATCCTTTTTTATTCGTTACAACTCCACTTTCAAATAAAACTTCTGACAGCCTATATGTTCAAAAGACTCGCCAACGCATAAAAACCCCTATCTAAAACAGTAGAAAAAACGTAAAAAGCATTTTTTTAAGTATTATCTTCGCGACATGGGAAAGAATAAATTAGCTAAGTTTGACGATATGGCGGGCTATCCGCACGTATTCCAATACCCTTTCGCCGCCCTACAAGAAAAAGGGTTTGATATGAAAGGACAGTGGCATGAACGTTTTTTCAAGAACGACCATCCTATTGTCTTGGAATTGGGATGTGGAAAAGGGGAATATACCGTAGGTTTGGGAAAGCTTTTCCCAAATAAGAATTTTATTGGTGTCGATATCAAGGGAGCACGTATGTGGACCGGAGCGAAAGAATCGCTGGAAGCCGGGATGAGTAACGTGGCTTTCCTACGTACGAGTATCGAATTGATTTCCTATTTCTTCGCTCCGGGCGAAGTAGCCGAGATCTGGATCACATTTCCTGACCCTCAAATGAAAAAGGTCAATAAGCGTCTGACTGGAACCCGTTTTATGAAAATGTATCGGGAAATCCTTTCCGGAGATGGTATTATCCATTTAAAAACGGACAGTAACTTCATGTATACCTATACGTGCGAGATGGTAAAAACGAACCATTATCCCGTATTGTTCAGTACAGACGACCTATATCATTCCAATCTGGCGGATGAGATCTTATCCATCAAGACCTATTACGAGCAACAATGGCTAGATCGTGGCTTAAACATCAAATACATCAAATTTGTTTGTGAGGAAAGGGAGCGATTGGTGGAACCTGACGTAGAAATAGAGTTAGATCCTTATCGTAGCTTTAATCGCAGTAAGCGAAGCGCTTTGGCTTCTGGTAAATAAAAGAATGACTTAAAAAAATCAACAGATATGACAATCTATCCGAATCTGATTATTGAGGCGTTGAAGAACGTTCGTTACCCGGGTACGGGAAAGGACATCGTTTCCATGGGCCTCGTAGAAGACAACATTCGTATCGATGGTATGAATGTCACCTTCTCGTTATTATTCGAGAAGCCGAATGATCCGTTTATCCGCTCCGTAGTAAAAGCCGCGGAGACAGCTATCTTAACCTATGTTAGCCCGGAGGTGAATATCAAGGGGAACATCACGGTAAAAGCCCGTCAGTTAGCTCGCCCGGAACCGGATAAATTATTACCGCAAGTAAAAAATATTATCGCCGTATCTTCCGGTAAAGGAGGAGTTGGTAAAAGTACCGTTGCCGCTAATCTGGCTGTCGCACTGGCTTTACAAGGATATAAGGTAGGGTTGCTGGATGCCGATATATTCGGGCCGTCCCAACCCAAGATGTTCAACCTAGAAGAGGCTCGCCCTTATATGGAAGAGGTAGAGGGCAGGGAACTGATCAAGCCGGCCGAAAATTATGGTGTCAAGATGTTATCCATCGGCTTTTTCGTTAATAAAAACGACGCAGTCCTATGGCGTGGAGCAATGGCTAGCAACGCATTGAAGCAATTGATCGGCGACGCCAACTGGGGTGAGCTTGATTATTTCTTAATCGATTTACCTCCCGGAACGAGTGATATCCATTTGACAATGGTACAAACACTAGCGATAACCGGAGCCGTGGTGGTAAGTACGCCGCAAGAGGTTGCTTTAGCGGACGCTCGTAAGGGTATCAGCATGTTCACTGGAGATAAGGTTAATGTCCCTGTTTTAGGATTGATCGAGAATATGGCTTGGTTTACCCCTGCGGAATTACCGGAAAACAAATATTATATATTCGGAAAGGAAGGTTGTAAACGCCTAGCTGAGGAACTGAACGTGCCGTTACTGGGACAGATTCCTATCGTACAAAGTATCTGCGAAGGAGGAGATCAAGGTAAGCCGGTAGCGTTGAACCCGGACTCGATCACAGGAAAAGCATTCCAAGAATTGGCCGAGAATGTAGTCAAGCAGATAGACTATCGCAACGAGCATCTGGCTCCGACAGAGCGAGTGATTGTAACCAAGAAATAAAGATGATTTATACGTATATACGTGTGGTCTCGCACGTATATACGTATCGTCCTACACGTACGCTCGCATGGGCCTACGCCTATATACGTATCAGCCTATGCGAACGTACGTATAAATTCAGCCCACAATATACTTGGCTTTCTTACCGCAAATCTTTCTGATACCCAACACAATCAGCCAAGATACAGCGAATGCTACCACAGAAGCGGCAGGAATCTGTAAACCCAAAGGGATATTCAAGGCTCTCGCCAACAGCACGCTGGGTCCCGTAAAGAAATAATGTACCATATAGATACCGAAACCGCATATGGTTAAATTCGCCAACATTCGCTTAATCGTATCCGACTTAACATTTACCTTCTTCGCCAGTAAGAAGATAGGAATCGTCATCATCACCACATTGGGAGAACAATAATAGAAGAATAACTCTAACTGTTCCTCCGTGTAAGCAGGCAAAGCGGTCGTATAGCGGAAACCGAAGAAAGTAATGGCATAGCCTACGACAAACATAGGAATGCCTATCTCAACGATCTTTCCTAACGACCAATCATGATTCCGCAGATAATGCCCCAATAGCAAGTAACCGTTAAACCCGGCGAAATAATAAAGCATACTGAATTCATTCCATGAGCATCCACCCCAAATGTAAGGAGATACGAATTCCCGGTAATAAGGAATAAACAAAGTCACTCCCCAACCTGCCAGAAACCATAATTTCGCCTTATCCGAAACTTTCTCGACCCAAGCGGAGAAGATCGGCAAATAAAGATATAAACCTATCAGTAAATAGATATACCACATATGTACATCCAACAATGAGAAATTGAACGGTATCTGGGCGATATAGCCTAAAGACACACTCAACGATTGACGAGTCACCTCTTCTCCCGAATAAGGGAAGAAATCAAGAATAAGTTCCGGCCTCAAACCAAGCAGCCCCGTAAACCAAGGAAATAAATTATAAATAACAGACCAAATCAAGAAAGGCCAGAATACACGCAATATCCTTTTCTTATAGAAAATAGAAGTCTCTTCCCGGACCGGTAGCAACAAGGCTCCCGTAATCATAACGAACAGAGGTACACAAGGACGAAGAAAAGCCCCATAGGCAGCTCCCCAAAACTTAATATTCCCAATAATCGGAGAATCTCCGGGATAGAAATTAAACGGGTCTGTACAATGACAGCAAACAACAGTAAACATGGCTATCAAGCGTACGACATCCAGCCAAACTACGTGTGTTTTCACGGTAGGATTTGTTACATTTTGCATAAAGTAGATCGATTGTGTTTAGATTGACGGCGAAAATACAAAATAATCCAGCCGAATAGGAGATTCAGCTGGATTTCTAACCTCTATTAACGATATTCATTAATATACAAAGTCTTTCCTACGAATAAACGCCACCGTACGATGTATTTCCGTGTACATAATAATATCCTCATCGATAAATGGCACCTCTTTCCGGTAATCCTTCAAGAACTTCTCCAACACAGGGGAGGTCTTAGCCGGACGACGGAACTCGATTCCTTGTGCCGCATTCATCAGCTCGATCGCCAAGATATGATCCAAGTTGTCCATGATCTTAAACAATTTTGTCGCCGCATTCGCCCCCATACTCACATGATCCTCTTGTCCATTACTGGACACGATAGAATCGCTGCTCGCCGCATAGCAATACATCTTATTCTGGCTTACCATACTAGCAGCCGCATATTGAGGGATCATGAAACCGGAGTTCAGGCCGGGATTAGCGACCAAGAACTCAGGCAATCCCCGCAAACCCATGATTAATTGAGCGACACGACGTTCCGATATATTTCCTAACTCAGCCAAGGCAATCGCCAAGAAATCATAAGAAATCGCCAAGGGCTGACCGTGGAAATTACCGCCGGAAATAATCTTATCCTCCTCCGGGAAGATCGTCGGGTTATCCGTCACGGAATTTACTTCGGTAAGCAGGACATTCGCCACATAATTGATAGCGTCTTTCGTAGCCCCATGCACTTGAGGGATACAACGGAATGAATACGGGTCCTGAACATGTTCCTTTTTCCGGGCGATTAACTCACTTCCCTCCAATAGCCGTCGAAAAGCGGCCCCGGTCTCGATTTGTCCGGGATGCGGACGCATCTGCTGGATACAATCCATGAAAGGATCGATACGCCCATCGAAAGCCTCCAAGGATAAAGCGGCGATCAGATCCGCTTTTTTGGACAGGCTAAACGCACGCATCAAGGCGAATACGCCATTGGCGCTCATAAATTGCGTACCGTTCAATAAAGCTAACCCCTCCTTGCTTTTCAGCTTCACAGGCTTCCAAGCGAACTCGTCCAATACGCTGATTGCTTCCCGTTTGCGGCCCTTATAATAAACGTCACCCACGCCGATCAGAGGCAGGAACAAATTCGCCAGAGGCGCCAAATCACCGGAAGCGCCTAAAGAGCCACGATCATACACGATCGGAAGCACGTCATTATTGAAAAAATCCAGAATACGTTGTACGGTGATCACCTGTACGCCACTATGCCCCAACGAAAGGGCATGCGCTTTCAATAACATCATCAAACGAACGATCACCGGACTTACCTCATCCCCTACGCTACAGGCATGACTTTTCACCAAGTTCTCTTGCAAGGTGCTCAATTCGTCCGGAGAGATATTCTTATTACATAAGGACCCGAAACCGGTAGTAATCCCATACAAAGGCCCCTCCTGTTGCTCGATCTTATGATCCAAGTAATCCCGGCAACGCTGGATGCGCTCCTTCACCTCGGGTGAAAGCTCCAACTTCATATTTTGAGTAAGTATCCGTTCGATTCCCTCAAAAGAGAGAGGCTCGGAACCCACATAATAAACATTACTCATATGCTATAATTTAGTCTTCACCCAATCCAATAACTTTTGCTCTACACGGATAGCGTTCGCCTCCAGTTCATCCGCTTTCTTCCGCATCATTCCGACGAACACCTCGTCTTGGATGGACGTTAAGTTAATTCGGACATTCAATAAAGCCCCCAATACACAAGTACGGGCAGCCATCATCGCCACGCAAGCATCCGTGACGGCATTCTGATTACCTTTGTGAGCCACATAGATAATCGTCTCCATTACGGAACCGATCTCCTCCGCCACCCTCATCGGAACAATAGCCGCCTCCTTCGTTGCGCTCTGTATCGCATTCGTACGGATCACCTGTTCGTCAGGCGTTTCTTTCGGCAACTTAAAAGCGGAGAATACACGATCATAAGCCTCGCTGTCCTTATCGATATATTCAGTAAGACGCTCACGGATCAAAGCCGCCTCGATAGCGATCGTCTTCATTTGTCCTTCCACTTCCGCATATTTCTTTTTACCAACAGTCAGATGGGCCACCATCTCTGTCAAAGCTGCCGCTATAGCGCCATTCAAGGCAGATATACTTCCACCACCGGGAACGGGAGCACTACCCGCCGTTTCCGCCAAAAAATCTTTAATTGTCAAGTCTGCTAACATAGTATTTTGATTTAAATGATTCAACAATTCTTATCTTACATCATATAAAGTTCCCCATCCTTAATTACAGTATCCACGAGATTCATTCCCACATGATAAGGTAGGAACTTATAAGACGGGTATTTCAGCAAGATCACGTCCGCACGTTTTCCCACGCTGATACTTCCAATCTCGGAGGCACGTCCCACAGCTGCGGCTCCATTAATGGTCAATGCCGTTACCGCTTCTTCAGGGCTCATCTTCATATAGATACAGGCCAAGGCTATCATCATCGGGATCGAGGCAGAGAAACAACTTCCCGGATTTAGATCGGAAGCTAAAGCCACCGCGCAACCGGCATCTATCATCTTCCTTGCAGGCGCATACGGCTCATTCAAGGAAAAGGCAGTCAGCGGAAGTAAGGTAGCCACGACACCCGCTCTTGCCAGACGTTTGATGCCTGTGTCCGATATATGTAACAAATGATCAGCACTTACACACTTCAAGGAGGCCGCCAGTTCCGCCCCTCCGAAAGGAACGATCTCATCCGCATGCATCTTCAATTTAAAACGATGATGACGGGCGGCACGAAGCAAGCGCTCACTCTGTTCTAACGAGAAAACGCCTTTCTCACAAAACACATCACAAAACGTAACCGTATGTTCGGCTCGTATGGCAGGAAGAACTTCCTCGATCATATAATCCACATAATCGTCCGTACGACCGGCAAATTCAGGAGGAACAGCATGAGCTCCCAAAAAGGTCGATACGACATCCATCGGATGAGACTCATTCAGGTCCGACATGACACGAAGCTGAACTAATTCTGTTTGCAAATCCAAACCATAACCACTTTTCCCCTCCACCGTGGTAACACCCATGGAGAATAACTCATCCAAACGTTCTTCCCCTCTGTCCCATAGTGTATCGAAATCACTTTCACGGGTAGCTTTCATCGTATTCACGATACCTCCACCACGCTCCATGATCGACATATAACTATCTCCCCGCAATCGCCAAGAGAACTCCTCCTCCCGATAACCGCCAAAGATAAAATGCGTATGGCTATCTACAAATCCGGGTAACACCGCTTGGTTCTCCGCCCGAATCTCCAAATAATCCTCCGCATGGATGTTTCGAAGTACCTCCTCCGTAGGTCCTACATGCGTAATAACCCCATCAGACATCGCTACGGCTCCATCCTCGATAACGCCTAAATCAGACATCTCCGCTCCCCGTCGCGCCTTATCCCCATGGCAAGTGACGATCTGGGCAGCATTCCTGATTAATATCTTGCTATTCTCCATACGCTATTCCATAATACGAGCTTCCAGCACCTGATTCATTGAGAAATCCTCCAATCCCAAATAGTAAGAGGCCGTATCGATCAACGCCTCCATAGGAACCAAGCCGATAATCTCGCTCCCCACCACCGGAACACCATATCTGCGAGCTTCGATACGAACTAACTCGAAGGCCCGGTACAAGGCCGTACGGGTATAATCGGTCATATTAATAGAGACCTGTACGATACCACGTTCCTTCAACTCAACCCCCATCGCTTTACAATAGCGTAAACCTCCGCCGATGAAACGGATTTTCTTCGCTATATCCGTAGCGATCTGCAATTGATTCGTTCCTAAGTTCACATTATAGGCGACCAAAGGCATACGGGCTCCTATGGCGACCGTACCGGCTGTCGGATGTCTTTCGGCCGGACCAAAATCAGGTTTCCACTCCGGTTGATGGATTTTCTCAGCCATCCCTTCAAACTCTCCTTTACGGATCGCCGCCAGATTCTCCCGGTAAGGGGCGGAAGCCGATTTTTCATATAAGAAGACCGGCACGGCATAATGAGCGCCCACTTCCTCCCCTACTTCCTTAGACAAGGCGATCGCCTCTTCCATCGTACATCCGCGAATCGGTATAAAAGGAACCACATCTACGGCCCCCATTCGAGGATGTTGACCGCTATGCTTGTTTAAATCGATCAGCTCAACGGCAACTCCAATGGCCTCCAATACAGCTTGTTTTAAAGCGACTGGCTCCCCTACCACGGTAACAACCAAACGATTGTGATCCTCGTCATTACTATAGTCCAACAGTTTAACACCCGTCTTAGCCCGGAAAGGCGCTACGATCTTATCTATCTTCTCCTGATCCCGTCCTTCACTGAAGTTAGGGACACATTCCATAATCTTATTCCAAGTACTCATACCTTTTTATTTAATGATGTTTGTACGATTTCATGAATAAACGCCCTCTCCGGGATATACGGGAGGGTAATATGATACTGTTCGCCACGGTTCTCATTGAAAGTAGCGCTCGTACGCATCGCATTCGGGTTACGGGCCCATGAGCGACGGGCGACACCCCCCATCACGTCCCATATCATAGCAGAGCGAAGTATCTCGTCCACCCGCTCACTACCATCGAGAACCATACCGAAACCTCCGTTTATCGCCTTACCGATACCAACCCCTCCACCATTATGAAGAGCGACCAAGCTCATGCCCCGGGCGGCATTTCCGGCGAAGCACTGCACCGCCATATCAGCCATCACATTGCTTCCGTCCCGTATATTAGAGGTCTCACGGAATGGAGAATCCGTACCGCTCACGTCATGATGGTCTCGTCCCAACATAATCGGGCCTACCTCCCCATCACGTACCATTCGGTTAAACTCAAGGGCGATCTTCAAGCGCCCCTCAGCGTCTTGATATAAGATCCGGGCTTGCGTACCCACCACCAAACGGTTCTTCTCTGCGTCACGTATCCAATTATAATTATCCATATCCTGCCCTCTTCGAGTCGGATCGATACACGCCATAGCCGCATGATCCGTGCGAATCAAATCTTCCGGCTTACCGCTTAAACATACCCAGCGGAAAGGACCGTACCCATAATCAAATAATTCCGGCCCCATGATATCTTCCACATAAGAAGGCCATATAAAACCATCTTTCTCATCCACACCGTTACGGGAAATCTCATGTACACCGGCATCATAGATCGCTTTCATGAAGGAGTTCCCATAGTCAAAGAAATAGGTACCCCGGGCAACCAGACGCTTGATCACCTCGAAATGTCGCTTCAACGTTTTATCGACCAAAGCACAAAAGTCTTCCCGGTGATGAGCCAATAATTCCGTACGTTCCTCAAACGTCACGCCTGCCGGACAATAACCACCTTCATAGACCGCATGACACGAGGTCTGGTCACTCAAAAGGTCGATGGAAAGCCCCTGTTTATCGGCATATTCCAATAAATCCACGATATTGCCATGAAAAGCGATAGAGATCGGTTCTTTCTTACGAATCGCCTCATCGGCTAAGGAGAAAGCTTTCCCCATATCATCCGTCACATGCTGGACCCATCCTTGGCATCGGCGTGTCTCGATACGGGAAGCGTCTACCTCGGCGATTATACTGGCAGCACCGGCAATCACGGCGGCTTTAGGTTGAGCGCCACTCATTCCTCCTAAACCGGAAGATACAAACAGATAGCCTCGCAAATCCTTATCTTGTGGAATCCCTAATTTCTTACGTCCGGCATTCAACAATGTATTAAACGTACCGTGTACGATACCTTGCGGGCCGATATACATCCAACCTCCGGCCGTCATCTGTCCATAATTAGCGACTCCCATTTGGGCGGCGATATGCCAATCCTTTTGGTTATCGAACATTCCCACCATCATGGAGTTCGTGATAATCACCCGTGGGGCATCCGGCTTGGAATGAAACAATCCCAGAGGATGCCCGGATTCGATCACCAAGGTCTGCTCCTCGGTCAGCTCCTCCAAATACTTCTTAATCAAACGATATTGCATCCAATTCTGGCAGACCTGCCCAGTCTCGCCATACGTAACTAACTCATAAGGATACAAAGCGATATCAAAGCAAAGGTTATTATCGATCATTACTTGAAAGGCCTTTCCCTCGATACATTGACCTTTATATTCAGAGATAGGCTTCGCTTTCAAGTCTCCCTGCGGACGGTAGCGATAACCATAGATCCGTCCCCGGGTCAATAATTCCTCCATGAACTCAGGAGCTAGCTTCTCATGTAATTCAACAGGGATGTAACGAAGCGCGTTCATCAATGCCGTTTCTGTTTGAGCGGGCGTAAGCGAATAGCCGCGATCGGGAGCACGGCGAATACCGGAAACGAAGGAAGGATATTCCGGCAAATAGTTATCAAGATGTATTTCCATAACGTGAATGATTTAGTAGGTGCTTACAATCTGCAAGGAATTTCACGGATTCAGCGCCGACAAGTTAGCGATTATCCAAATCCCAGCCAATTATCATTCCATGTTTAGAAGCATAAAAAAGCCCCTGTCTCTCTCATCCTCCCTAAGGGAAAGAAAGACGGGGGCATAATTATAATTGTTCAGTAGTAGAAGTTTTTCCTGATCCATTAGGACCAGCAACAATACAAAGTGTAGGGCGTTTCTCTTTCATTACAAATCACTATTTAGATTCGTTCGATCTATATATCTTCAGTTTTTCTCTCACTTCCTGCATTCTTCGTTTCAGTTCCATCTCCGCTCTAAGTGAACTTTCTCGAGCGGCAATAGCTACTTGCTCCATTATATCTTTCCTATCATGAAGTAACTTTAATTAAATGAATAGATTATCAATTAAATCTTCGCTCTATCAATCCAATTCTCTATTTTAAGATGAGGAATACGTTCTAGGTGCTTTACATTTTCTGTAACTAAAATCAAATCATTTGCTACGGCAGAAGCTCCAATCAACAAATCAAAATCATCTATTAAAAGTCCTTGAGATCGCAATGTGCTTTTTAGTTCAGCGAACATAAGCAAAGAACCGTAAATTGGTAAAACTGTAAACTGCGAGATAAAAGATTCTACCTCTTTCAACATTTTATCCTTTCGATTTGAGCAAGTAGCTCCATATAGAAGTTCGGCAATAGTAATTTCAGAAATAAAGCAATATCGCTTCATTTTATCATCAATCTTCTCATTTAAATGAAATTTCCCTTTCATATAGAAGATACATATGTTGGTATCTAAAAGATAACGCCTCATTCGTCAAAAGATTCAATAGATCGCGTTCCCAAAACACGTGCTTTATTAATTTCAGCAATAATCTCTTCTGCACTTTTGTCATCATCCCAAGCGCCAAACGAATCTTGTATGGATGTCTCTTTCTTTTTACCTCTCAAAAGGCTCTCTGAAAGCTTACGAATGACACGCAACTTTATCTCATCGCTAAACGAAGACAATAAATTTATATAACTATCCGCTATTTTCACCGTTGTATCCATAATCTTTTTCTTTTACAGAAACAAATATAATCATTATTGATTATAATACAGTATTTAGTCTACTTTTTTTGCAAGCGTGAACCACCAATACAGCGTACCCAGTATTTATCAACAGGTTAACCATACCAGTTTTTCTGAACAAAATTCAGATTTCTTATTCTTTAACAATTAAGCGGCTGTTTGAGACGGCTTTGTTATCTCAGCATCCTTGCCGTCTCCATAACGACGAACATAGTCACATGGCAAGAACAAAGCGCCCACATTGTTCAACTTGCAACTTTCTACCAAACACAAAAAAAGGTGCATCAAAATGACACACCCTCCTCGTAACGAAAATAAAATCTTTATGATTAGCCTTTACTTAGGCCTACACAGTAAAACGAATTTAACTCATGGAATAGCTGTTAAAATCAACGCTCAATCAAGCCCCTTATACCTCCAATGATATACTCAATATCCCGATCCGTTACATACGGGCCGGAAGGCAAGCACAACCCGACCTTAAACAAAGATTCGCTCACCCCATTCACGTAAGCCGGACAATCTTTATAGACAGGTTGCTTATGCATCGGTTTCCACAAAGGACGGGATTCTATATCCATCGCATCAAGTCCCACACGCATCGCCTCGACATTGGCATTCGGCTCGCAATCCGTATGTGCGTTAACCGCTACGTGAGTCACACCGCCCGCACCACCAACAGCTCCTTGTACCGTTGCTTGATAAGCATTCTCCTGCCCTTTCACCCTCAATAAAGGATCCAAGACAATCGTATTCAACCAATAATTACTATCAAAACGACCGGAAGGATTCTCATGCAAGGTGATCCCTTTCACATCCTTCAACAGTTCCCGGTATAAATCACACGTATGCTTATGATGAGCCACATGAGCGTCAGCCACCGTCATCTGACCACGCCCGATACCCGCACAAATATTCGATATCCGGTAATTATACCCGATCCGCTCATGCTGGTAATACGGATAAGCCTCCCGAGCCTGCGTAGCGTAGAACATGATCTCCCGCTTAGCCTCTTCATCCGGACAAATCAACGCACCACCACCACTAGTCGTAATCATCTTATTCCCATTGAACGACAGCACCCCATATTCTCCAAACGTACCCAACATACGTCCATCATAGCGAGAACCAAAACCCTCCGCCGCATCCTCTATGACCGGAATCCCATACCGATCAGCGACAGCCATAATCTCATCCACCTTATAAGGCATCCCATATAAGGCCACCGGAACAATCGCTTTCGGTGTTTTTCCCGTCTTCCCGATACGATCTTGAATCGCCTCTTCCAATAACACAGGATCCATATTCCAAGTATCCGCCTCCGAATCCACGAATACAGGCGTAGCCCCCAAATACATGATCGGATGCGAGGAAGCACAGAAGGTAAAGCTCTGTACCAGCACCTCATCCCCCGGCTTCACGCCACAGGCAAGTAACGCCAGATGTACCGCGGCAGTACCGGCAGACAGAGCCACCACATGTTTACCTTCACCCACGAATTCCTCCAGATCTTTCTCAAATCCATTCACGTTCGGACCCAGAGGCACGACCCAGTTCGTATCAAAGGCTTCTTTGATATACATTTGTTCTTTGCCGCTCATGTGAGCAAGGCAAAGATAAATTCGTTTATCCATTGATTATTCTGATTTTTAATCACTTATCAAAAAAACTATTAGATCAATCAACATACTCCAATTTTCAATCATATATTTGGCCTTCAATTCTCCGACAACCTCCATCTGCTTATGGACATTCCGACCATCATCTTTCAAACACACGGTAGTCCACCCTAACCGATTGGGAGCGACAAAATCTTTTGTCACATTATCTCCTATATAATAATATTCCGCATGAGGATATTTATGCTGAAAATACAAGTATCCTTCTTGAGAGGGTTTGGCATAGCCAAACTCCTCGGATATGATACAATCCTCTTTATCAATATATCGTTCTAACCCTAAACTATGAATTTTATTCCACTGAGTAATTTTCCTGCCATCCGTAATCAAACCGATGACACATCCCTGCCTTTTAAGAACCGATAACATATTCTCCACCTCTTCCGATAACACGATAGATGGTATATGCGTCCTATATTTATACAAATAAATATCTATCGGAATATCCAATCCGTAGCATAGGTTAAGGCTTCCAAAAACATCCTTATCTTGATTATAACATTCCTGCATGAAAGGAAGAATATCCTTCTTACCAAAGAAAGATTCTATCCACAAAGCGATCTCCCGATAAGCGGATCTTAGATAATCAATCTCTTTGTAGAGTGTATCATCCAAATCAAAAACCACAACCTTATCCATAGGTTATCACTTCCGAATCATAACGTAGCATCAACGTGTTATCCAACCAATCAGCCGTATAATCAATCTCATACCCTTCATAATACTCTTTGAGCAAATACTCAGCGAAATCCGCTTTCGCATGATAAGACAAGGGATACCCCCCACCAAACCGGGGATTGATCTCTATCCCTACCACATCATTATCAGTTTCTCTATAAAAGAGTTGGATACAGATACATCCTATTACCCCCGGCAAATAATTCATTCGTTCCTTAAGAAAATCCACCAAGAAATTCTTTCGAGTCCGTCCCTTATTGATTTCTCCGGCTCGAATCTCTATCCTCTCTCTTGGCACGATTGCTTTCACCCGGTTATCTTTTCCATAGTACATATCCACCGTGAACTCTTTGTATTCCTTCTTGTCTATATACTCCATAAAGATCAATTTAGGATTATTCAATATTTCCGGAGTAAGTTCTTCCGCACTTTTCACAATATGCAGATCTTGTGACAGCGAACCATCGTATGGCTTCGCAAACAAAGGAAATGTAGGATGATGTTTATCAACCGGATCAGGTACACGAATTCCCAATCTTGTCAGATATTCCCCCGTATTCCTTTTATCCCGGCAAGTTTGCACAAAAGAACTTTCCGGAACAGACACGATAATACCATGTTCCGCAAATAATGATTTATATTTCGCCAACAAAACCAACTCCGTGTCTATGGTAGGTATCACCAAGCCTATCCCGTTCTCAATACAGAGGGTAAGCAATATATCCATGTAGCCTTCATCTGTCACTCTAGGAACTTTAAAGCAGTTGTCTGAAACAATACCGGCGGGAGCCATCTTCGGGTTCATATCCGTTGTAAAGACCTTCCATGCCCGATCACGCCTGTTCAACGCCGCTTTAAAGATATTGACCAACGCAACCCGTTTCCCTGCGGATGTAATGAGAATGTTCCTTTTTTCTTTTTGGGATATTGAACTGACACACTCCAGTGCCGATCGTATAGGTTCAATAAGGTACTCTACCCCCCCGTTAATATTTATTAACTTATTTATATCCAACGATTTCATGACCTCACATCTATTTCCCAAAGCCAACATACCGTCTGGAACATCTTTTGTAATAACAGAACCGGCCCCAATCACACACCAACGCCCTATGGTAACACCGGGAATTATGGTTGTTCCCGCTCCGATCCATGTACCTTCACCGACCTTTACATTCCCACAAAGTGTTGAATGGGGCGAGATATGTACATAATCCCCAATCACTGAATCATGGTCAACAGAAGCTCCCGTATTAATAATGCAATGCTTACCTATTCGTACATCCACTTGCACAACTACACCTTGCATGATAACTGTTCCCTCATCAATCATAGACGAAGGAGATATGATCGCAGATGGATGAATGGCTTTTCCAAATGCCCCTTGCAAACGCAAGCTAATCATGCGACGAATACGGTTGTCTCCTATACTGATAATTAGAGGAAATAGATCAGACCTCCCGTGAAAGACTGGGTATCCATGAAGTTCCCTTATCTCAGAGTTGTCATCAATCAATCCCTCCACTTGCGAACCTTGCGCACACAAAATGTCGATGATCACTTTAGCGTGACCACTTGCGCCATACAAATACATATCTTGATTTAATTATTTCCTGTAAAAAACTCCATCGTCGCCTGTCCCTCTTGTGAGATACCTTCACGCACAAAGACCTTTTTCAAGGTGATGAATAAGATTCTCAGATCCAACAGGAACGAACAATGATCCACATACCAAACATCCAACTCGAACCTCCTCGTCCAGCTGATCGCATTGCGGCCGTTACACTGTGCCCAACCCGTAATACCAGGACGTACCTCATGCCGACGAGCCTGTTCCTTACTATACAAAGGTAGATACTGTACCAATAACGGTCTCGGGCCTATCAAGGCCATATCTCCTTTCAATACATTAAACAATTGCGGTAATTCGTCGATCGAGGTGGAACGGACAAACTTCCCTACCTTCGTCAACCGATCAGCGTCAGGCAACAATCTCCCATCCGCATCCCGCTCATCCGTCATGGTCTTGAACTTAATTACCTTGAAGATCTTACCATTCTTACCCGGACGCTCCTGTAAGAAAAATGCACCGGCTCCCTTATTGGCAAAATGAAGCCATACGGTAATTAACAACAGTATTGGCCAAGTAATAGCCAACACTACAAACACGAGAATGAAGTCAATCATCCTCTTAAAAAAGAATTTATACATATTTATTGATTATGTAAACACTCTATTTAGGACATAACCTTTTGAAAGATGTTATAGGATACCTATACATAATTCTATAAATTGGTTGGCTGCGAAGATATTCCTTTCTATTAATAGCCATTTTTTGACAGCTTACCGACTAATTCGCCGGTTTTCATTTAAGGGTATAAGGCCACCCATAAACAAAGAAAAACATATTTTATTTCAATGAAGACACTTCTTCCAAAAATGTAACAAACCTATTCGCTAATGACTTTCTTGAAAAATTAGTTTCAGCAAATACCCTGGCCCTTTGCCCACATTCAGCTCTGTATGTATCATTGTCCATCAATTTCATCAAGCCTTCGGCAAAAGCATTTGCATTATTAGGAGCAACAACCAAACCCAACTTGTTTTCTTGAATCATATCAGCAAGCCACCCCGGATAATTATTGAGTACAGCTAATCCAGAAGAAATATAATCAAAAAATTTATTTGGTGAAGTTCCATAATAAAATGCCGGAACATCAGATAATACCATCAGACCCAAATCTGCTGATGCTACTATTTTATTTAATTCTTTCTTAGGCATCGGATCATAAAAGCGGCAATTATCCAATTGCTCCATTTGAGCCCGTTTCATCAAATGTGGTTTCATTTTACCATCACCAATAAAAGCCAAAACAATATCCTTTCTCCCCTTTTTCTTCAATACAGAAGCAGCATCCAACACAGCATCCAAACCATTGGCAATACCATGCGCACCTGTAAACACAGCTACTTTATCCGTAGCAGAAATTCCTTCTAACGAAAGATTCACACGTGAAGACGGCTTGAATATTTCCAAGTCACAACCGTTAGGTATCATAGCAATACGCTTACCTAATTGGCTTCTTCTTTTAATTCCTTCACAAATTCCGGGAGAAAGGCCCACGCATGCATCCGCACAATGATAACTTAGCCACTCTAAAACACTCATTCCCCACAGCAAGAAAGGATTCTTCATCCCCAAAGCCTTAGGCAATTCAGGCCACAAATCACGAACTTCAAAGATAAATTTCTTTTTCCGGAACAACTTCATCACTATGCCCGGCACACCGGCAGTCAAAGGAGTGGAAGTGGCAAACAACAAATCATAATCTTCTTTCAATGCTATTTGAATACCCTTCCATCCAAATTTCACAAAAGTCCATGCCCTTTTGGCAATACCATCTTTATTAGAATATGGCAGAGCTATCTGAATCACATCTATACCGTCCACCATTCCCCTATGGACATTTTTCATCTTCGTTTTCGGCAAATCCAACTTTGCAGTTTCTCCACAAACCATACAAACAGAATGGCCTTTGGCAATCAGATGCTTTGCCAATTCATAAGATCGCGTTCCCCCTGCCTGAGTGGGAATAGTAAAATGTTGATGGAAATAAAGTACTTTCATTTATATAATTTGAAGAGTTGTTATTATCGAATTATTTTTAGTTTGAAATTCAACCTGTCTACACTCAGACATTTGTCCATAATAATCAGAACACAATTGTTTTGTATCAACTGTCTCACCATTTGATTCCAAACGAATGTTGTCCTTATTTGTATGCCATAATTGGCGCATATTCATACCTTTCGGCTTACCATCCATATAATCCTCTATCTCCCACCTACATACATTTTTCCATTTTACAATTCTTCTATAATGTTTCATTTTTTTATTCAGATAAGTAAAACAGGAAACCGCCCCTTCGAATATGTAAGCATCCTCTGTCTCTTTCAATGAGCCTACTTCTGCCTGCGACCAATTATACCAAATAAATCGGGAGCCTTTCAACATCTGATCATGTCCATCAAGCATTATTGTATTATGAGATTCAGTACCCATAAAATACCGAAGCAACTTCTCTGTTGTATTATATTTGTAACTGCCTCCATCAAATAACAAGTTTTCTCCCTGATACCAAATATCCAAATGCAAATTATCCGCATGCGCAGGCCGATCTTTATATTTTCCGCATCTGATAAAAGAAAAAGTATCCTTTTCACGAATACAATAATATCCCCCCGTCTCAAAAGAGATGCATCCCCACTGTTTTTTTATCGGTGGATACATTTGTCGATTTGACTTCCACTCACATAAATACCATTCCTTATCTTCATAAGAGCAATCATACAGATGTTCGGAAGTAAGTAAATAATGCAAAGCATCCAGTTGAGGGCGATAGTCACGATAATCGCAATCGTTCAGTTTAAAAAACAAAGCTCCATCATTTGAACCGTAATTGGGCAACCAACCGGTTGAATCATCTTGACATTGATACAAAAAATTCACAGACCGATAAGCACGTTCATACACTTCCTTACAAAATAATTCCCCATTTCTATCTGCCAGCGTAATGGCCCATG
Source organism: Parabacteroides sp. AF19-14 (assembly GCF_003635485.1). Classification (NCBI taxonomy): domain Bacteria; kingdom Pseudomonadati; phylum Bacteroidota; class Bacteroidia; order Bacteroidales; family Tannerellaceae; genus Parabacteroides; species Parabacteroides sp. AF19-14. The sequence goes on from NZ_QTMJ01000009.1 coordinate 19,723, forward strand.
TCAAAAGCTGAACCACCACCCGATGATAGTTCATACTGAACTGCAAATAAGTGCCATCTTTTGCCACCTGATATTTTATTTCCTCTTCAAACCATCTCTTTCCATTCTTTTTCCAATCTTTAGCTTCCGGAAATTGAGGAAACAGCATACCGACCAAATACAACGCCAATGTTTCCGTTATCGCATGATTATTACGAACAGCAATCCGAGAAAAGTTTATATTTGTACGTACATGCTTCATCTGCCCATAAACAGATTGAATGATTAACTTGAAAATATCTTCTGTCAATTCGGCCGAATCTTTATAATAATAAAGGGCAAATACCCAATTCAAAACACGCAAAGAGATTTCCTGACTACATTTATAATTCGGCCCACAATTCAATGGGTTTTTATAAATCCAGTCCTTAATTTGAGAAAACACAAAAGCCGCATGATTTTCCCCGGATTCTTGGTCATAACGGATTATATCATAAAGAAAAGAAAAACGAGATTTTTCCCATACATATTTTATATCTCCTGCTTCAGCTACAATATCCTCTATTTCTGTCCAATGCACTTTAGAATCATATTTATAATTCGTATCAGGATTTGTCATCCAATCATAATCCATACCAAGATTGTACCAATGGGATGAAAAAAAGCAAAATTCACCACATAACATACGATTCACCTTTTCTGAAAGCAAAGTGATATCAGTGTTAGTGGATCTTACATTATCTCTATTTGAAAAGAAAAAAGGCATTGCATGACTTCTCCACTCAACCAATGACAAGTACTTCTTATTCTCCAAAGAAACCGGATACACTTTCTTCAACATTCCCCCCTTACGACGTATTTCATACTGAACACGAAACGCAAAGTACTTCATCCCCATGTTACGCAGTAACTGAAAATAAAGAAGATATTTATTCATAAAAGGACACTGAATTATTCTACTTCAATCCACTTGTTCTGTTTCAAGCTATCAATGCAAGCAAACGATGCTTTAGTTGTATTGGCAATGGAATCAAACGGAATCAAAGCCTCCCCCCCCCTTATCATTCTATCATTCAATAAAGCGAATTGGGTCGTATGTCCTTTATCCATGCCCTTCTTCATTTTAGAAAATCCCTTGCAACCGTATCCCTTTAATTCTCTCCAATTATCAAGGACCAATGTCTTTTCCTGCGTATAGATTTCCACTCTTTCTTTCGAATAGGATTTACTTCCATTGGCAAAATAGTTTATCACAGCATTCGAGCCATCTTCATATCTTAACAGAATGCTTGCGTTATCCGTATTCTCTTCCGGATTTTCCCCCATTGCATTCATACATACTGAAACGACCTTACATCCTGTAAAGAACGAACACAAGTCAATAAAATGGCAGGCTTCGCCAATGATGCGCCCGCCTCCTACTTTCAAATCATGCACCCATACTTCAGGTGGAATAAATCCTGCATTCATCGTTGCGACTATATTCTTCACTCCATCTCCTGCAAGTTGTTTCATTTTCACTGCAAAGGGTGAAAAGCGCCGATTGTATCCCACCGTCAATGTTATTCCTTTCTTTTGTGCCTCTTTGTAAGTTTCTGTTATCTCATCCAATTCCATCTGATTGAGACACAAAGGTTTTTCCACAAATACATGCTTTCCGGCTCGTAATGTATCCAATACCATTGAAGCATGAAGATTATGCCGAGTGGTAATCATTACCAAATCTACCGCCTCATCCTTCAACATTTCCTTGTAATCAGAAGTAGCCTTCATCGCACCTGCCTTTCGGGCTAAAACTTTAGCTGACAGCCCTTGCGCACTTGCAATATATCGGATATGTGCTCCGGCTTTCATCAAAGCAGGAAGCATGGTTGCCGATGTGAAATTTCCAGCACCAATAATACCTATCTGTCCCTTTGTTGCAGAGAATTTAGCAGAAGTAACATCAACTACCGTATTTTGCTTTGCATCAACAGGATATTTCAAGATGGAAGCTATGGAACCATGTTTACGCATGTCTCCGTATATCTTTTCATAATCGTTCAAGTCAACTTCTTCTGTGATCAATGATTTCACATCAATATTCCCCATGGATATTGCCTGTAAAATTGTTTCAAAGTTTCTTTTTTCAGTCCAACGCACAAAAGGCAACGGATAATCTATTCCTTTGTTTTCATAATCTTCATCATAACGTCCCGGACCGTATGAACAAGAAACTTGAAATGACAATTCTTTTTTATAAAAATCATCTCTCCGAATATCCAACCCTATCACACCAACAAGAACGATACGTCCTCTTTTTCTTGACATCTCAGCAACTTGATGAATCACTTCATCTGTTTTAGTCGAAGCTGTTATCAGTACAGCATCAGCTCCATGTGAAGCCGTTTCTTCAAGTACATACTTTACAGGATCAGTGCCTTTTGCAGGATTTATACCTATCACTCCCTTAGTGCGAGCCAATTCTACTTTTTCTTCATCAAAATCAATACCTATCACCTTGCATCCATTTGCTTTCAACAACTGAGCCGCTATTAATCCAATCAAACCCAATCCAACCACAACAACAGTCTCTCCCAACTGCGGATTCAGCAAACGAATACCTTGTAAACCAATAGAACCGATTACAGTAAAAGCTGCTTCTTCATTTGAAACATTATCTGGTATTTTAGCTACCAAATTTTTAGGGACACAAACATACTCGGCATGTTGTCCATTAGATGCTACGCGATCACCCACTTTAAATTCTGTAACCCCGTTTCCTACAGCAACCACCACACCGGAATTACAATACCCCAAAGGCAATGGTTGACCCAATTTATTAAAAACTGCTTCTAATGTAGGCTGTAGCCCATCCGTCTTTATTTTGTCAAGCACTTGCTTTACCTTATCCGGCTGTTGACGAGCTTTATCTATTAAATTTGCCTTTCCGAACTCAACAAGCATACGTTCTGTACCTAAAGACACTAAAGAACAGGATGTTTTAACTAAAACATAGCCTGATCTTACTTGTGGAACTGGTACTTCTTCAAGTACAGTTCTCCCTGATTTCATATCTTGAATGATTTGTTTCATGATTTATATTTCAATAATAATGCTTTCTTCTCTATAAATTCCCAAGAAATAGTTGATATAATAACTGTTACAACTAATACTAATAACAAATAAAAAATACTACCTACAAATCCCATTTGCACAAATACATTCACCACCAGCATATGATAAATATATATACCATACGAAATATCATTACCATGTAAGATTTTAGCTAATGACGTTACTGAAAAAGCTGCACTAATCGTTAATACACCTAACAATAAATTTGCAAACAAAGTAGTCCCATCTTCTAAATGATAGCCAGGTGATATATTAAAAAAATAACAATATACACAATAAGTTAAGCACCAATAGCCCACCTTCCCCTCAACAAAAAATTTTATTTTATCCCAATTCAAATACATCATCCCTCCAAAAAGAAAAGCATATAAATATGGAAAAACCGAAACTCCAATAAGTTTATCTAATATACTTTCCTCACTCTTACTGTCATTTGTCCACAAAAAATTGAACATAACAGAGAACAAGAACAATACCAGAAATTTCGTATTTATTGAAATGCTCTTAAGGAAAAGAAAAAATAAAGGTAGTAAAATATAAAATTCCAGTTCCACAGGAATCGTCCATAAACTACCGTTCGGAGTACCAACTCCAAAACTCCTCAGAACATCAGGTGTATAATATTGAAATATTGTTATTTGACCTAAAATCCATTTCCACAAATCAAAATTAAAAAAAGAAGAGAAATGAATAATTCCAAAATACAACAATAAAACTACTGCTAGGATAAATGCAAACCACAATGCTGGAAAAATCCGAAAACATCTATTTTTAATATATTGCAATATTGCACTATCCCCCCCTATTTTTTTGATATTTCTTTGTAATATATGAACGAGTTATCAAGAAACCACTTATCACAAAAAATATTATAACTCCAGGAAAGAAAGATATAGCATTCAATATATGCTCATACCCTAGTATTTGTAAATGATTTATTCCATGTCCCAACAATACTTGTAATGCAGCTAAAAGCCTAATCAAATCAAAATTATTTTCGCAAGAAATATAATTACGTCTAATTTCACAATATGTATTTACATTTTTCATATATTCTCAATAAACATTCAACAGTTTGATTATCAATAATTAGATTTTTCTTTCGAGAGACAGTATAACTATTATAAAAATTCAACACTTTTTCTTCTAAATCTCTATAATTTCTATTTTTGAATAAAATAGTTTCATTAGGCCTCTTACAAACATCACTTGCAATAGCTGGAGTACCACAATACAAGGCTTCCTTAACCGAAATACCTTCTATATCAGTAAATGTAGGCCTAATAAACAAATCCGACAACTTCCAAACTTCAAATCCATTAGGAATTTCTTTTTGAACAATTAAAATATTATCTTCAATATTCATTTCTTTTATCAAAGAAAGGCACTCTTGATAATATGCCATATCTCCAATCATAGGTAAGCAAAATATAAGTCCTACATTTATACCCTTTTCCTTCAATGATTTCACTAATTGTATCAACAAATCAAAGCCATATATATCAATACCATTTTCATAACGTAGTTTATAAGCATTTGCTGAAAGTAAAAAAACATGCTGTTTTCTAAAAGACAGTATATCCTCACCCAATCCCAAATATTCAGATTCATCTGGAGGCAAAAAAGCAGGCAATACATAAAAATTATTTTTTAAACAATGAAAATGCGAACATAATCTCAACATATAATTATCATCATTCAAAACAACAAAATCCGCTTTTCGAAGAAAGTTCTGAATAATTTTCTTTCTGATAAAAGAGGTTTCTTTTATCAAATTTTGGTTATGCAATGTAACACCAACCTTATGCCTTCTTCCCAATAAAATAAACAAAGCAAATGCTAATAGATTATTTGAATGTAAATGAATCACTCTCTTCTTTCTAAAAAGTAAAAGAAAAAATTCTAACCATCTATAAGACACCTGTTTCACATAAGGAACATTCGAAGCAGGAAGAGAGTTCCCAAAATTGCGCAATATTATAGAAGAATCTAATTTATGCAGATTATGAATCAATCTATATACATGTATCGAAACTCCACCAATAGGAGGAGGATATGTTCCCCAAAGTTCTATTTTACAACAATTCTGTAATGCCATAATTCTAAATCTCAAATTAAGTTCTATCCTTAAACTTGCATTATAATTCATTTAATGGGCATAATTGAAATTAATCATCCCCCAAATGCTATTCGTATATTTTCAAAAAAGTATTTACTTGATTTTCCCAATAATAATTTGCTCTAACAATGGATTGCATATTAAGCAAAACCTTCAATCCTTCAGCTATATTTTCTTTATTTATTATTCTACAACAATATCCATTTTCTCCATTATGTACAACATGCGCTACACCTGCTGTATAATTAGTTAAAACTTTAACACCTAAATCTAAATATTCATACAACTTATTACTAGCACAGAAATAAGAATTAAAATTTTTGTCATTATAAAAACATACACCAATATGCGAAGAATTAATTGCGTATAAAACTTCATTATGAGGAATAGGAGGATAAATTTTAACTATGTCTTGTAACTTATTTTTTTCTATAAAATTATTAAGTTGCAATTCATATTCTTTATTCCCTTTACCTATTATAAATAAAACCGCATTATCTATCAAAGTCATAGATTCAATCAATGGTAACAACTCTCGCTCTTTTGTAATAGCTCCAATATAACTAATCACTGTTCTATTTCCAGTATCAAGACCAAATACATCTTTAAAATATGTCCTAGTAAGATTATTTGTTTTCATTGGAAAATTCTCAACCAAATGATAATGATATATAGGTAATTTGTAACGAAATGACATATAATATAAACGGTCAATTTGAGGAACAATAACAGCTTTAGTTCTGTAAATTAAAGTTTTTTCAACTTTATCCCAAAACCATTTTATTAATCCAGTCCTTCCTTCTAAATATAACTCATGCGCATCATACACAACCTCTATACTCCTTGATATTCCGCCAATATACAACAATGTATTCAAGTCGTTACAATGTATAATATTGGGAGATACAGTTTTTATTATCTTATGTATTTGCCTATAATATGATATAGCACTAAACAGTCTTCCTATAGCAAAGGAACTATATTCACTTCTTAACTCAATTATATCAAAATCATAATTATCAAGACTGTCATTCGTATTAAAAGAAGATACAACTAACGTAACATGATGGCCAGCTTTTTGAAGTGTATAAATTTCTTTTTGTACTCTTCCATCGTACTTAATATCACCAATTAATAATACAAGAATAGATTTCATATTTATATTCAATTACTTAATTTCTGGATGGTCCCTCATTGATTCTCTAACCATATCTACATCTTTAAAAAAGACTGTACTATATGGACTGTATAAGCGATAATTCAAAATTTCAGGCTTAGGTGGGAATGGCATAAAATATCGCTTTATTGGATAATATGATATACATATTAAAACTACAAATATTGAAAACTGCCTAGTTAATAAACATAGTTTTTTCTCATACAATAAATAATAACAGCAATTTGATATTAGTATGACATATATTATACACAAATAACTTTGGAAACGATAGAACAACGGAGCACCCACATTTAATATATTCAACAAAATATAAACTAAATTTATTTGTATTATCCAATCATAGCTATCATTTCTCCTCATGCAGTAATAATAAACAAAAAACAGAGACACCAAAACACCTGAAATTAAAGCCTTTATAATCGACAATATTGTACCACTAAATTGATAGTTTTCATTAGAAAGATAATTTGTTGCTTTAGAGCCAAAATCACCAACATTTCCCCAAATTTGTAAATATAATAGGTATTCATTAATAAATGGATATAAAGATAATAGTACGCAAAAGATAACAAAAGAACAAATCAGTAAAGTTTTAGTAGGTTTCAAGATCTTAACTAATGGTAATATAAATATGATTATAGAGCTAATATGAAACAATGATGCAATGCATGCAATAAAATAATACTTCACCCATTTATTCTTAGTAAATGAATTTATAGACCATAAAAAAACTGCAACAGCCAAAGCTTCTCTCATAGCATCAAAACACAAATTAGCATAAAACAAAACGAAATAGATAAAAGCACTTACATATATCATCTTAGAATATCTTTTTATAAAATGATATATAGAATAATTAATAAAAGTCGAATGAAACAACTGAAATATCACATAATCACTTCCTATCTGTTTACATACTCCAATTAAGATATTCCATCCAGGACGCCTATTAATATTACCTAATATATCTTCCCAAGAGCAATCAGAAATAGCTAAAGAATGCGTGTATTCATACATGTAATCAGCCGTATCATTCCCAATCCTATATCTAAAAGCAGCAAGAAACCATAAAACAAAGAATACTACTTTGAAAACAGTATTCTTATATTGACTAGAAGAATATATATCGTATTTTACAATACAGAATATTAACGATACAACGATACAAATATAAATCATCGTGCTTTCAACAAAATAAATATTTATCCAGCTTTACGATTTAACAACTTCAAAATAGAATAGAAGCTATTTTTATCAAATATAAATAGATTAATCACATAAACTATGCAAAAAACAGAGCCATAAATCAACAATTTTAATATAGGAATAGTTACATGACAAAAATATGATACAATTGATAAAACAAAACCTGTTATTATTGTAATAATAAAAGGTTTTGTTAGTGGATATATGTATTTTGATAAAGAAACATCTACTATTTTCTTAAATATTAGTCGCCAATATAAAATAAGATTAACTACTGATAAACATGAAACTGTTATACTTAATATAACTATTGAGAATTGACTTGATAAATAAACGCATATAGGCATAATTACAAATTGAATAATTGTCCATATAAAAGACATATCAGTTCGTCCTAATGCACCTGTAATAACCGAAGAAAAATTCACTAAAGATGCGAAAGCCCCATATATAGTCAATAAAGATAATAAATTAGCTACTCCTACAAATGATTCATCATATAATATCAATACAATAGAGTGCGAATACAAAAGGATAAAACAATATATTGGAAAAATTATATATGCTAAAACGGATTGTAATCTACCAAACCACATGATTAAAGTATCTCTATTGTCTTGCATTTTTGCAAAAGTTGGAAATGCAACTCTATTAACAACAGAATTCACCAAAGAGAACAACCTAATAATCAAATCCTTAGCCAAACTATAAATACCTAATGTTTCCATTCCAAATAGTCTTCCGATAAGAAGAATATCAAATTTACCTGAAAAATAATCCAAAATACCAGCCCCTGACTGATAAAGTCCTATCTTCAAGAAAGGTTTTACCTCTTGAAAAGAAAAATGAAAAAGTAATGGGGCTTTTTTAAAAGTTGTTATTAGACTACCAATATGCAATATTGCGGATTGTAAAAGAGCTGAATAAATAAGACTATATACCCCAAATCCGGTTATGGCCAACACAACAGATATAATAAGTGAAGTTATCACTGCTATGCTTGTAAGAATGGACATAAAACGAAAATCAAAACATTTTTCTCGTAGAGTACCATATAACTTACCAGAAGCAACTATGACTAATTCTAATCCCATCAAAGGTATTAATTTGTTCAAAATTGGTTGTGCATAATACTGAGCCACTAATGGTGTACACAAACATAATATTATATATAATACAATAGAGAGTAATGAGAAACTCCAATATAAGCTAGAGAAATCATTTTGTGTAACATTTTGCTTATGCATAAGAGCTACTCCCATTCCTAACTCTGAAAACAAACTAGTAAACCCTAAAACGAGAAGTATGATTGCCATAAGCCCATAATCCTCTGTAGACAAAAATCTAGTAAGTACTACTATCTTTAAAATTTGTACTAGGGAAGAAACTATCATTGAAAATGTTGTCCATTTCACACCTCCCACAATTGTTGCTGTTTTCAAATCTTTAGATGATTGTATCTCTACCATTTATATCTTCTTATGAAAAATACATTTTTATAGCACACATGAGCGATGATGCCTGTATCTTCTCTATAGGCGTCCCCGATATAACAATTTTTCTTATAACATTCGCCAATTCTATATCATTAATTAAACCATATTGACATAGTATATTATTTATAAATACTTCTAAATCTTTGTTAGATGCAAAATAATACCCGATAGGGTTCATATGCTTATTGGTTGGTTGCTTTCCTATTTTATTTTTTAATAAATCAAATATTTTCCCTGGAAGTATCCTAATAGGTATACGACGGTTAGCAATATTAATCATTGGTTCTTTAATAGAAGCTTTTATAGTTTCCCATATATAATCTGCAGCCTTAGGATACTTAGTTATAATCCATTTCTTATATAGTTTATGATTATATCTATAATTTGCAGGGATGTGTAAAACTTTATTCATTAAATCCCAATCCATAAATGGAGAGCAAGTTTCTGAATAAATCATATCTATTAATTGTCCATTATTAGTACCACAAAATCCCCTATGATAAAATTTAGAAATTTCTTGATTATCAAATTTCTCAATTGATATATTACTAATTTTATCTAAATAGGTACAAGAATATGCTCCATTCCCTAAATGGAACTGGGCTTGAGGATTGGGCGATTCATACCAGGTTCCAAAAATTACATCTCCCAATTGTCCTGAATGAATAATACCATACTTCTCTAGATTCAAATTCTCTAAAAAGCTTCCATTATGCGCTAAACCATAATACAACACATTACCACCTGTAATTTTTGTGATATTTTCTATATCTTTCAGCCACAATCCATTATCTAGAAATTTAAAAATCCATTCATGTTTTAAATCCCGTGCAATTTGTTTTGGCACGGATTCATCCAAATAGTCGCTTTGGGAGAAAGTATAATTTAATTGTTCTGCATATCCTAGTTCGTGAGCTACCCATGATGTCATTCTAGAATCTAATCCACCGCTTAATGCAACTAAATGTTTGTATCCATATTCTTTATCTTTTTCGAATTGTGATATTATTACTCTTCTAAATTCTGAATCACACAACTCAATAGCTTCATTTTCAGACATTGAATAATCCGGCTCATTATTCAATAAACAATATCTTTTTTCTGAAATTTTCCCATCTTGTACTAAAAGATAATATCCTGGTTTAAGTTTAAATACTTTATCACACAAGGTACGTCCTTCTAACATAAACCCATATGTAAGTAACAAATAAGCAGATTCCACTGATAGATTATATTTTACATTATTAAGCTTTAGAAAGCCATATATAAAATCAATAATTGTTGAAAATATAATTACATTTTCCAATTGAGAATAATATATATATTTAGTACCGATATGATCAGAGAAAATAATGGTTTTATTACTAGACTTATCATACAATAATCCGCAAAAAGACCCTCTAAATTCATCAAAAAACAACTCCCCTTTTTCTATATAAAGTTTTATTATTGTATCAAGCCAAGTATTTCCTCCCATCCTCGTAATTAAAACATTCTTATTAAGAATTACACCATCAACAATAACAATATAATTATTATCATTCGAAAACACTTTATCTTTTTCAAATTTATCAATCATATGTTTAAAACATCTTATATCGTCATACGTAATAATCGAATCAGCAGATATATTATTACAATTGTAAGATTTACCTAATATCACAGTAAAACCAAATGTTCTCATGATAATAATTTAATTGACTAATATTTAGAGTTAACAACAGTGAGCCATTCTCTATGTTCTCCAGTACCCCTAACAATAGAAAAATATTTCTTATGTATTTCCTTTATTATATCAGAATCTCCATTAATTCCACATTTGTCAATACTATAAATTGGAGTTATCCCCATAGAAGAACCACAAAGGAAAGCACCGTCACACATGTACAATTCGGTTCTTTCTATTGTTCGTTCCTCAACACAAATCCCCATTTCCTTTGCTATTTGTATAACAGTATCTCTCGTTATACTTTCAAGGACAGAATCCGTAATTAAAGGGGTAACAAGCTTATTATCTCTAATTAAAAAAAAGCAAGATCCTGGTCCCTCCGCAATCTTACCAAATTCATTCATCAATATAGCTGTATCATATCCATTTCTTAAAGCCTCCAATTGAGCCATTCGACTATTAATATAGTTCGCTCCACACTTAATTCTTGGAGAAAGTGAAACATCATTTATTCTTCTCCATGAACTTGTACAACAATTCAATCCTATTTTATTATATTCTAACGACGTCATTTTTTTAGGAATCGGAGCAACAAACATCCCCGTTGGTTCTTTCGACGCCCATGAACCAAAACCTTCAACGAACAAAGTTTGCCTTACCGATAAATCCTCCTGATATTCATTAGCCTTTATTACATCCTTTAAAGCTCTAGATATTTCATTTATCGAATAAGAGCAATTAATATGCAATAATCTAGCCGACCTCATCAGTCTTACATAATGATCATTTAACCGAAACGCATATAGTTCTCTTTTCTCTTCGTTCCAAAAACAAGGGATACCTTCAAAAACATTTAATCCAAATTGTGATGTAGGAGATAATACATTTATTCTAGCATCATTTACATGAACAATTTCTCCATTAAGCCATATCAATCTATTCTCAACACTATACTTTGCCATAACTTCATTAAAACTTATAAGTTTGAAAAACATCTGAAAAAGTTTCTTGTCTCTTAATCAAATCAATACCTTCTTCACAACTATCATCAAACGCAATAACTGGAAAATTTGGAAGGATAAATGGTGGTTTAAAAACTATTGAATATGATCCTATATTACTAATTATAACATAATCTCCTACTGCAAGTTTACCAGAATAATTTTTATATAAATAGTCTGACTCAATGCATGTAAAACCGGCAAAATTTAAATTCGAATACTCTTTTCGATTTTTACTATCGCAAGGAACAATCGTTAAAGGAGGATTTTTAGTTCCAACATTGATATTATAACAGCTACATAAAAGTGTTGCAATACTTTGAGATTGTACGGTTTTAACACTTTTAACTCTGCTAATGATAGACATACAATCCCCAACAAGGGCACTTCCCGGTTCAATCAGCAATAGAGGCTTCTCATCATTGGTAACACTTGAATAAAAATCTGCAAATACAGTTGCTACTTCTTTGGCATATTCACTATATGTTGGAATATAATCTGTAAATTGTCCCTTGAAATCATCTGACATCTTGCCAAATAATCCACCACCAATGTCAATTCTTTCAGGTTTGATATTTAACTCTTGAATCAATTTTAACATTCCTTCAGCTCGTGGTCTCCATGTCTCAAGAGATCTTGCTGCTATATGTACATGAAATCCAGTAAAATGTATACCATCTGTATTTGTTAAGAAATATAACGCCTTCTTGAACTCAACAGTATCAATATCAAATCCGAATCGAGACAACACATTATCATTAATAGCGAAATTAACTCTAATACCAACATTAAGAACTGTTTGTGGATTATTAGTCAATATTTTATTTAAAACATCAATTTCCTCAATAGAATCAATATTAACAACACCACCTAGTAATAATAATTTTTCAACTGCGGCAGGTGATTTATAAGGTCCATTGAATATGATATTGCATGGAGGCACACCTATTTTTAGCGCTAGCTGCATCTCCATATCTGAAACAACCTCAGCAAGACCACCTAATTCATTTATTATTTGACATAAACGTGGAATATAATTAGTCTTATAGGAATAAGCTATATTAAATTGGGGATAATAATCTTGAAACACATTTTTCAACTCGTTAAAATTATTTACAAATTGTTCTTTATGAAGCACATAAAAAGCATCTCCGTAATATTCTGTTAATTTTGATAAGACTTCATACTGAAGAAGTTTATCACTATTATATAAAGTATTCATTATTTTGCTCTTTTCCGATTCACTATTTCTTTAACAATATTTACCACTTTATTGTGATTTTCGATAAAAAAAGAATCTTCCTTTTCTTTTAATCTTTCTTCATACTCCCTTATCTCGCTTACGCCGTGTCTAAACACAGCTTCTATCTCATCTATATCTTGTGATACCCATGAATCATAAAAACTTCTAGATAATATTGCCATTTGGCTTCCCATCCTATAATGTTCCGCTATTATCAATCTTGCAGGTAGCATCCCCTCATCCAAACGAGCTATTCCTCCAAATCCATAATGTATTTGAGAGGAATCATGAATAATTTTGAGCATCCTATCTATAGCACCATTTATTAATAATTCAAACATAAAAGTCATTTTGTACTCCAAATGTAAATCATTCAATCCAATATGTATTTCATCTGCTCCTGAGGTTGCTAATATTTCTTTTATATTTTTCTCTGCATTAGTGGTTTCTACTAGTAATATAGTTTTTGCACGACCATCAACTAAATCGACAAATTTTTTAGCTTCATCTTGAGTGTGAAACCACGGCAACATGATAATATCAGCTCCTCCATCTACTACTTTATCTATTTCTTTTTTCGAACCATCATATAATGGATTAATTCTTACAAGTAATTTTGATTTAGAAAGGACATTTCTAATTATCGGTATATCGGAAAGGACATGGTCAGACTTTACTGTATTCATATTGAACTGACGCTGCTCCTTACCTATCGTTTCAAGATCAATCCATATTCTGTCTACACCAGATTTTTCTGCAATCTTTGCAATTTCTGGATGATTGGTAATATACATTAAACTTAAAGGAACACGATTCTGTCTACTAAACTTATCGCAAAAAAACAAATTACCATTCATTGTTATAAATTTTCTTCCATTTATTCATACACGTATCCCAACTGCAATATTCTTTTAGTATATTTATATCTATATCAGTCTTTTCTAATTTAAAAATCAAATTGGGAAGTTCATTAAAATCGTGAAAAGTCGCACAATCAATACCCATTACAATTAATGGTTTATAGCTTAACCAGGATGCATTTATAACAACTGAATTAGAGTATAAATGCTCTATCATAGAAGACGAAAATGCATCTGTTGTCTGAGCATTTATAAAATAATCAGTTGCCAAACATAATTCCGCGATTTCTTTATCATTCATGAATTGTTCTAAAATAGTATATGTAAAACCGCTCTTAGAAAGAATGACCTTAACATTTTCAATATACTGTATATCTTTCCTTCCATATGTAAGAGGGACTATTAGATGTATCTTTTGTTTATCAACAACATCTAACTTCATTAAGGATTCAATTACTTTAATATGTTGTTGCTGAGGAATAGCATTATAGCCAATTGTTACAATCTTTTTATTTATATTGTCTCTTCCAAGAATTTTTAGTTTACAACTTACATTATTATCCCGAAGATTATCTATTTCATTAATAGCACTTACTCCCATATCTATAACAGATATTTTTTCAGTTAGCATCTTGCTATCTTTTGAAACAACATCAAACATATCTTCCGTCATAACAATTATATTGGACGATTTTGTCATTGCACACAATTCCTTTTTATGGTACTTTTTACATCTTCTCAGCAAATCACTTCCTAAATATGTTAATATTATATTGCTTCTTAAATTTATATCAGATAATATATCTATAATGTTATCTGACACAAAAAAGAAATTCACAAAATTAGCTCTTGTACTTAATAAAATATTTCTAAGTTTTCTGTTAGCAAACTTCATCCTTATGTAAGGGATATTTTGGTAGTATTTCCCTTGAATAAGTGTTTCAACATCTATTCCACATTCTTTATAAAATTGACTATATTTTATATTGTAAGTTGAAACTATTTTAACAGATAAACCAAGAGGAATCACAACATTTTCCACATAACGCTTTACCCATATTAAATCAGCATTAGAAACTATTAATAAATCTTCCATAAACATTTAGACTTAAGTCCTATAATTCGAACATAGCTCTTAATTAAGGTCCTGGATAGTTAGCATCCAATTTTGACATACCTCATAGTGAAAGCCATTGGGAAACATTCCTCTTAAAAAATTCAAAAGCTGGATTTGTTTTTAACGTTTATCAACAGCAATCTCAATGATTATCGGCAGCAAGTTCTCATAATCTTTACAACCTTTAATCACTTCACGGAAAAATTCTTCAAATATTAAAGGACGACTATGCCGTTAGCACGACAAATGGATATTAATGTATAATAGGAAGCAAACACATTCGCCATCCGGTTACTTCCAAAGAACAACGAGCCATTCTGCTCACCTGCAAGGAGGCGTCTGATTCCCAAAGTTCTTCAGCTAATTGCCAACCTTATCCATCAGTACACTTCGGGGGAGAGTACTCCTCCGAAGTGGGGACATTTACAAGACTGTGCATACGACTCTGGACTTCCTTCGTATGCAGGAAGTTCCTCTGACAAATTATCTCTTCCGCATACTGAACTTTATAAGAAAGATATTATTCTTCCGCATGCCATTCCATCCCCATAAGGATTCACAGCCTTACTCATTTCCTCATAACGCACTTTATCACCCAACAAAGCAGAAACCTCATTTACAATCTTATCATAATCTGTTCCTACCAATTTCACCGTACCAGCTTCTAAAGCTTCCGGACGTTCTGTTGTATCACGCATCACAAGTACAGGCTTACCAAGTCCTGGAGCCTCTTCTTGAATGCCACCACTATCAGTCAAGACAATAGTCGATTTCTCCATTAAATAAACAAAAGAAAGATATTCCAAAGGCTCAATGAAAAACATATTCCCCAAATTGGACAAATCTTCGCCAAACACTTCATGAATAGGTTTACGAACATTGGGATTTAGATGCATCGGATAAACAAAGTCAACATCCGGATATCGCTTTGTAAGAGTCTGAATAGCCTTACACATAGAAATAAATCCGTCACCGAAATTCTCACGCCGATGTCCTGTTATCAAAACCAATTTCTTTCCCCCCTGCAAACGATTAACATCATAACCGGAAGTACGCAAAATTCCTTCCAACTCTCCATCAAGTTTCTCATCTTTCTTTATCTTATCTATAACCATGTAGAGCGCATCTATCACCGTATTACCAGTTACGATAATAGAAGTGGCTTTTACTCCTTCATTCAACAGATTCTGCTTGCTTAACGGCGTTGGAGAAAAATGGTAAGTGGCAATACGACCTGTTATCAACCTATTCATCTCTTCTGGCCAAGGACTATAAATATCATGAGTACGAAGCCCTGCTTCTACATGGCCTACAGGAATCTGTTGATAGAAAGCAGCCAAAGCCGAAGCGGTAGATGTAGTTGTATCACCATGAACCAAAACAACATCCGGTTGCGCATCCTTCAACACATCACGCATACCCGTCAAAACACGGGCTGTCACGTCGTATAAATCCTGCCCCTGTTTCATTATGTTCAAATCATAATCCGGAGTGATTTCAAATATACGCAATACCTGATCAAGCATCTCACGATGCTGCCCAGTGACACATACGATTGTTTTGAACTCTTGGGGATATTTCTGAAATTCCTTTACTAAAGGAGCCATTTTTATAGCTTCGGGACGAGTCCCGAAAACCAACATTACTTTCTTCATGCTACAACGATTAATCATTTTTATAGATTCCGCAAAAGTCAAGAATTACCTTCCGGTCATTATAAGGCAAAGTTTTAAATACCGAATGGGCAACCAGAAAAACGACTATGTCCGCTTTCTCATAAGCCTCTTTATAATCTGTAAGTTTAAATACATTATGTGTTTGCACATTAGGCTCTACAACCAATATATCCGCATTGTTACAACTTTGCATCACTTTCGTAGTGATATATTTAGCAGGCGCTTCACGCAAATCATCAATATCAGGTTTGAAAGCCAATCCCATCATGGCAACAGAGGGTTTGCGATGATGTTCCAACTCAAATTTAAGCATAGCATTTTGTACTTTTTCAGCACACCAGAATGCTTTATAATTATTGATTTCTCGAGCAGTAGATATTATCTTGGATTCCATAGGGAATTCTGCCGTGATGAAATAAGGATCTACTGCAATACAATGGCCTCCCACACCGCATCCAGGTTGAAGGATATTCACACGAGGATGTTTGTTCGCCAAACTTATCAACTCCCAGACATTGATTCCCGCCTTATCACAAATCAGAGAAAGCTCATTAGCAAAGGCTATCTGCACATCACGAGAAGAATTCTCAGTCAGCTTACACATTTCCGCCGTTTTAGCATTTGTCTTGTGCAGGGTTCCTTTGACAAACTGGCTATAAAACCCGATCGCTTTCTCCGTCGACTCAGGGTTGATCCCACCAATGACACGATCGTTATGGACCAGTTCATAAATGACATTTCCCGGTAATACACGTTCCGGACAATAAGCTATATAGATTTTATCTCTTAACTCCGGACGCAACTCAAAAATCAGCTCCGCCATCTTATCTGTAGTTCCCACTGGTGATGTAGATTCTATAACATATAAATCCCCCTCTTTCAACAAAGGAATCACGGCACGTGTAGCAGCCTCCACATAAGAAACATCGGGTTCATGATTTCCCTTGAAAGGAGTAGGCACAACCATGAAATAGGCATCACTCACTTCCGGAGTAGTAGAAGCCTTCAACTGACCAGAGGCCACAACTTCTTGGAGCATCTCCTCCATGCCCGGCTCAATGATATGTAACTTTCCTTGATTAGTCATTTCTACAACCTTAGGATTAATATCAACTCCAATAATCTGAATTCCGTGTTTAGCGGCAATAATTGCAGTGGGCAGGCCAATATAGCCCAACCCCATAAAACAAGCTTTCATTCTATTTTTCTATTAGTAAGCACTCTATTTAGGGCATACTCTTTTGAAAGGGCACTTTTCTGTGCCCTAAACCGAGTTTTGTTAATTAATTAGTTTTGAATTTAACATTGGCCAGTAGCCAAAGTGATTTTGCCAGGAACCATATTAACATAATCCCTGCACCCGTGTTCCGATGAAGTTCCAGATAGAACCGCCATGAAGCTTTACTGTTGCACCCAGATATAACACTTCTTATAATAATCATATTTATGCACCTTGCACCAGGTCTCATCGCAGTTCACTATCGAATCCTTTTCCAAGGCTATAGACTTCAATACACAAACCAGATCATCCAGATATTTTTTGCCTTTCTTAAGCCAGTTACGTAATGTGTTTTTAGAATACGACCGGGAATCTTTGTCAAATCTGATGGATGCTCTATCGCTTCTCCGGACACTCCCATCGTTTTATACCCATCGGGACGATTGGATAAATCACGCTCTTTCTTGGATGGATCTTTTATCTCTTGAGGTAACACTCAGCATAAACCCTCCAATTTATCTACCATACGAACTAAATCCTAGTAGCTTAAATTCTTTTGGGATAAATGTAAGCCATTGCAGACACGGATGTCAATCCATATACGAACTGGAGCGTCATTACCGCTTTTTGGTATGGCTGAGGTTGATCACTACTCTTTGTTTTTCCGAATGGCTAATCCCAGGAGCACCATCAATCTGAACTGTAACTACTTTTTTCCGAGTATCCTTGATACCATTTCTGAAAATATTATAAGGAACTTGTTCTTAACACAAAACGATTGGAGGGATTCCCCACGAGGCAAGGCCTCCGTCTAGTACTGAAAGTAAAACCTTTCAAGATCTTCACTGCTATACTTGATTATAAAAATTTGTTCCCGGCGAAGATATTCCTTTCTATTAATAGCCACTTTTTGACTGCTTACGGACATTTTACGAAGCAACTCTGGGCTACCAGCAAGTTATTGCTCTTTATCTCAACCAAGTCCCCATTTGGACCAGACAAAACCAAATGGGAAACTTGCCATACGGAAGGAATTATCTTTGCATCCAAAGAGAGAGAAATGAATCCGGAAGCTTCAGAAAAAGCTTCTTCCTTGCGCAGTGGATAATTCTTTTTATACTCAATGGGCCAATCATAGTCAATTCCTTCTTCCTTGCAGTATTTTCGCAAACTGCGACCATTACGATGCTGATTGTAGTCTTGCATCACTTTCTCAAAATATTCTTTCGTCTCCATTACAAATTATGTCTTGATGCGGAGGCGAAGATATACAGAATAGTACCTTACGCTATAATGGTCGTTTACCGGCCAATGTATAGCACTTTGGAAAGATCCCAAAAGAAACCTTATTCCTTTTACAAAAAAGACTGAACGGACACGCCTTGGGGCAACGACTCCACCGGATGCTGAAAATAAAATCGTCCTAATTATTCGCCGCCATGCGTGTTTCCTATGTTTTTTCGCAGCGAAGGTGTATGTGGTTTAGATATAAAATACTTTTTGGCTCTTAAATTTCACTAATCATTTAAACGTTTCCTGCGATATTCTCTAAAAGCCACCACATCAATGCCTTTCTTCCGACAAAAATCCACAATTTTAACACCTTTCAAATCCGTATATTCTTGATAATGCCTTTCAAAAACGCTTATTTCTTCCTCTTTACTTCCTGCAGATTTTGAAGATAGGATGCTTTCACAAAAATCTTTCAGTCGGGGTGTTAAACTATTAACAAATTCATCCTGCTCCCTCTTGGTCATCCTTGCTGTCTTCTTCGCATGTATATACAAAGAATTGTAGCATAAGAATGGGAAAAGGAATGGAAACACAATACCGTTAAGCAACGCAAAACATAATACGGAATATTTCATCCATAAAAAATTCTCATAAGGAATCAATAAGGATTTAAAAGAATGATCGTAATCCACAAATAAATGAATCACAATCGCCAAAAGAAATGACAAAATAAATATAGCGACAAAATGCCCTACCAAAAACAAATGGGAATAATCCTCTTCATCAAAAAAGCAATTTACCCTCGAATATCCCTTGATAAGAACCGGGATAGACAGACCGACAACCAGAATAAACATCGAAATTTTAGAATTGCAATGAGCCGCCAATAGAAAGCATACTACAAAGAATAGCAAAAAACAGGCCAACCGTAAGGTGAAACTTTTACTACATCCCCAATGCCTCACCAGTAAGGAGATCTCATTCCATCTCTTCATCAGCCGCTCTGGAATGAATGTTTTTTCTCGCTTTTTATACCCAGCTCGATGTATTACAAAAAACTTTATCCAGATAATCAACCAAAACAAATAAGAATAAAACGTGAACAGTGCCATTCCGGAAACGAGCCACTCTTTACCGACAAAATGGACACGCAATAATTCATCAAACACAAAGATTACAAGACAAAAAAGGAAGGAATACAACGGAGCCAAGAATTGCTCCTCCGACTTTTTTATCTGCTCAAAAAGTTCATCCTTCTTGAACTCCACGTTCATCGTGTATTGCGCTTTCAATTCATTTTCCTTAACGGAGATTTCACGCAAGATTTGAACTCCCTTGTTATTCAGTTCACTTTCCACATTCGCATTACCAAGAAAATACTGTAGCAATTGTATTGAATCCGGCAACTCCATGCTTGTATTCTCTTTTAACTGCCTAATCTGTTTTTCAATCCGCTCTCGGATCCCTTTCAAAACCGAAACAATAAAATTACTACTATCCTGTTCTGAAAAAACACATAGGATTGTAAGGGTCGCGATCGTTCCTAAAAAGGTTTGGCTATCTCCTAAAAAAATCGATTCCATCTTTATATCATACCAATTGTACAGGAACTGCAAATCGGCTTAAATTGCTATAGATTGTTTTTATCTGGTGATAATAGCGAGCATCGTTCATTGTACAAATGGCTGAATGTTCTACTTTATCTTGCTCTATCCGGACAATTTGCGTATCTGTATAAGTAAAATGAGACAAGCCTTCTTTTGAAGTCAAATTGTCCCCTAATGCATTGAGTTCGATTTGCCCCTTTTTCAAAGCTTTCATAAACAATTCTTTTGTAACAAGATCGTCTACAAAATGACCTTTATGATCTGATGATATATCGTTCTCCAAAATAATATGGAGTGTCTTTTTCTCATCCGACAAAAAACAAGCGAGACTATCATACATGCATCGCATAACTTTTTCGCCATCAGCTGGTCCACAATCTTCTTTTACATATTTGGCAAAACTATGTCGCAAAACCGACAATTCCCCACAAAACATGTAGATATGTTCTGATTTATCAAGCATAAAACGAAAAATCGTAGCGTTATGGGAACGATCCGTATTGAAACGATTAGATTCTTGTCCACTCTTATAAGCGTCATCCAAACTTCGATAGTATGCCTCTATTTCCTTAAATGTTGCCATTGTTATGTCGTCACAGATTATCTGTGACAAAATTAATTATAAATACTATACATAATACAACTATCAGAACTGTTATATAACAGCAAACACTCAAATTAGGGTACACTCCTTTGAAAGGACTCTTTACCGTGCCCTGAACTGCGTTCTGTTAAAAATAAATCCTGATTTTAGCCATTGGCCACCGGCCAATGAGATCTTATCGGGGATTAAATCCGGAGAGTCTCAATTTGGACACCCTTGCAATACGTTGTTCCCGCAAGCACTTGAGAGCCCCATCTATTTAATCCCTCCTGAAAATATCCTGCGTATAAACCTTCCCCTCTATGTCATCCAAGCAACTGTCATAGCGGTTGATGCAAGTTCCGAATGGCTTCCTACCCTGATTATTTTTATTGCGTCATCATCAATCCACACAAGAAGGAAATCTCCCTGTATGTGGCATTCAAGGCATCCCGCATATTCACCTTTTAATTCGTGGACATGATAAGTAGAATCAAGCACCTCGTTATTTGCGAGTTTAAATAGCAAATCAGTCAAAAGGTCTATCTTTTTTGAATCGCCTTGTAGACGCTTTATGTCCTTTTTAGCCTTTTTAGTAAATACAATGCGTTTCATAACGCCATGATAGAAGATTTCAAGGTCTCTTTCGATGAAACGTCCAATTCTCCAGCGAAGTTTCCTCGCTTGGCCTCCTTGATAGCTTCTATCGTTTTTTTGTTAGGGATCGAAGCGGTTTCTTTTTTCACTGTCACGCTTATCACCCCACGAAACATCTCCACAGCTCTCTTCAAATCAAGAAGCTGCGCATTGTCCTCAACTTCCAAAATCAACTGTGCCATAACATTACCTCCATATTATATGGAACAAAAGTACTCACTATTTTGAAAAGGACAAATCATTCTTCTACTTTTCTGCTTATTATTAACTATTTATATATTTATTCACTTCAGATTTTCTTCGCTCTGACATGCTCAATCTGCTCTAAATTCTCGTAAGCAGTCATTTTTCCTTCCTCAATCCAACTCCTCAAACCGAGAGTTCTGGCTCTTGAACTCAGGCACGAAGGCTTTCATCTCCCTCACCATCGAGAATATCTGAACACGGAGGGACAATTCAGTTAATACATTGATATGTTCTACTACGTTCTTATAATCGTACTTGCGTACAGCTGCCACCCGAATCTTCTCGTGAGGAGTCTCTTTCGTATTCTCCTTGTTGTTCAATAGCTCCTCATATAGTTTCTCGCCGGGGCGGAGACCAGTATACTTAATCTCGATATCCTTGTCTACCTGCAACCCGGACAGTTCAATCATGCGCTTCGCCAAATCCGCAATCTTCACCGGCTCTCCCATATCGAAGATAAAGATCTCACCGCCCTTGCCCATTGTACCGGCCTCTAATACCAGACGGCAAGCCTCCGGGATGGTCATAAAGTAACGGATAATATCGGGATGGGTGACCGTCACTGGACCTCCTTGAGCGATTTGTTCACGGAAACGGGGGATAACCGAACCGTTGCTACCCAATACGTTTCCAAAGCGAGTCGTAATGAAACGCGTCTCGCCTTTCACCTCTCCTCGCTCAATCGCAAGGCTCAGACTCTGTACGTAGATCTCGGCCAAGCGTTTGCTACATCCCATGATGTTCGTGGGGTTCACCGCCTTATCCGTACTGATCATCACAAATTTCTCCACGCCATAGCTTACAGCGGCATCCGCCATCACACGAGTACCGAACACGTTTGTTCGGATCGCCTCGCAGGGGTTCTCTTCCATCAAGGGGACATGCTTGTAGGCCGCCGCATGGAACACCACTTGGGGGTGCCAGTTGCGGAACACATAATCCACACGGTCCGGGCTGCGAACATCGCCGATCACCGGAACAAAGTTCAGTTCCTTGTATTTCTCTTCCAATTCCAAACGAAGATTATGCATCGGAGTCTCAGCGGAGTCGAAGCAAACCAACTTCTTAATCGGGAAATGAGCCAGCTGGCGACAGATCTCGCTACCGATACTGCCGGCGGCTCCCGTGACAAGCACGGTCTTCCCTTCCAACAGATTGCCGATCTCATCCAGATTGATATGGATCTCCTCACGACCTAGCAAATCCTCGATACGGATCTCTCGAACGGAACGCTTCGCCTCACCTCCACGTAGCTCCTCCATCTCCGGGACTACCAACGTCTTCAAGGAGGCCTGCTCGCAATAACGGATCAAACGGTCACGCTCCTGATGGGCAACCTTTATATTGGGGAAGAGAACGCCATCCAAGCTGTTGCGAGGGATCAAGCGATACAGATCCTCCACGTTCTCGATCTGGTAGACCGGTAACTCCGCGATCCGGATGCTTTTCTTGGAATTGCCAAAGGAAAGGAAGCCCATGATGCTATAATTCTGCATGAATACCTGACGGTTCGCCGATGTGGCGATCATCACGCTCTCCTCCTCCGTGCCAAAGACCAGTACCCGCTTGCGTTTCTTGCCGAGTTGCAGGAGGACACTGTTATAGACATTGATCACGAAGACACGCAACGTGACCAACATCACGATCGTCAACGTACTGTCCATGATTCCACCCAACCAATAGATAGAAGGGCTGAAACGGGCTTTCAACAGCCAAA
This sequence comes from Parabacteroides sp. AF19-14, assembly GCF_003635485.1. NCBI lineage: Bacteria > Pseudomonadati > Bacteroidota > Bacteroidia > Bacteroidales > Tannerellaceae > Parabacteroides > Parabacteroides sp. AF19-14. The sequence continues at coordinate 43,648 of NZ_QTMJ01000009.1, forward strand.
GCAGCAGGAACATCAAGAGCGACTTGCCGATCGCAGCACCACCGATCCGCCACAAGCCACGCAGCGTAGAATGGCGAATAACCCCATGATATGCTTTGAACAGCAAGAACGAAACGATACTGCCCACAAATGAGGAGAGGCCTACTTTCAGCACATCAGACTCTCCTATACGTATATGCAGAATGGAAAACATTCCTAGTACGCCCAGCAACGACACGGAGAGCGAGACGAAAAGGTCCGCACTAAAAATGATCCAACGGTTGATATACCGCAAATTCACCAGACGGCCTAAGGCCAATCGCCATCTGCCCTTATGAAAATCCATCATTTGTATTTTGTTTGTTTTATATTCAATGCCCTAACTTTTCCCAACGGCGGTGCCTGTGACTCATGGCGTCCCGAAGTGGCGGGCGTAATACAGCTTTCCGTCCGCAAGATCGTACCATCACCTTGGTGGATGATTTGGATCGCATGGGTTGCATTGGGCAGGATCTGCACATTGCAACCGTAGATATGGAAGACGAAACGTGCTTGTTCCGCCCGCTCATGGTTTTCTGTCATATCGTAATTTTTTCAGTAAGGTTATCACTTTTCGTTTCCCTTGGAAAACGAGGTATATATGAATTGCCCTGTGAAGTATATATCAATTGCCTAACGCAGTATATATCCTCGGGCATATGCAGTATATCTTCTCAAAAACGGCCAGTTGAACGGTGTCTGAGACGACTGCTCCACGCATCGTTGATACGGGCACGGATGTTGCTGACGCTTTTACCCTTCGTGATTCGGGGGGTGATGGGTAGAAAGAGGCGGATGAAACGCTCTTTGACCATCTCCTCGGGGGTTATTTTCGGCTCGTTCTCTTGCATGACCAGAATGACTTGGGCCAACTCGGTAACCGTCCGGCACTCGACGATCTGCGCAAGATAGCGTTCCAGATCCTCTTCTTTATTTATATAGGCACGAAAACGGATCGTTTCAGGCATGAGACCGGATCTACCGTCCCCCTCTTCTTGGGAGGTCTCCCCGCAATATTCTCCCACATAGAAGTTCTGGATGGCTTCCGTGGCGTTGGGGAGTATCTGGTTGTTGCCGCCGTGTATGGTAATCGTTATATCAGACATAAGGTATATATGAATCGTTTGTCAATGAAAAGTAAACAGTTTGTCAACGGTTATCAACGGATTTGATTTCGCTATCCGGGGGTTGTACTTTCGCATTGTCAACAATAAGTTTAATCTTTTAAAAAAAAGAAGTATGATTAATTATTCAACTTACATGTGGAAAAGTCCACTGGATGAGACAGCAAAGGAACAGGCGTATGCCAAGAACCAAGTGACGAAAGTGATGAGTTTCGATGATTTCGTGAAGCACATCTCAGATCACAACGGTGTTTTCACACGCGGCACGGTAAAAGGAGTGGTAAGCGACACCTGCTCATGTCTGGTGGAACAATTGCTGAACGGCTACAAGGTACAATTCGGCGAACTGGGAATCTTTAGCATCTCCCTCACCTGCGAGCCGGCCGCTACACTCAAGGAGTTCACCAGCGACAACATCAAAGCGGTAAATCTCCTATTCACCCCGGGAGTTGACTTCGAGAACCTACGTTCCAAAGCGGAGTTCCACCTGGTAACCAGCCGTGCGGTCCAAGCCGCCTCGCTGAAGGCGGTAAAGGAGAATAAAGACACGGTGGACTTGGCTGCGTTGAAGAAAGGAGACTCAGAATCTCCCGATGAGATCTAAATCCTACCATTGAGAAATACGGCTCTCAAACCATGAAGCTTATTTTATTCATTTATTTAAAGACTACAAGTATGAAAAAAACAAATTGGAAGAGCGTCTTGCTCTACATCATCCGTATTGTCGAACTGGTCATCACCGGTGCTGCCGGTGGAGCCGCTAGCGGTTGGATCGGATGAGAACCATCACGCTGATTATCGTGCATTGCTCTGCCAATAGGCAGGGCAGCACTTTACGGATGATGGACATCGACCGTCTGCATCGCTCTCTCGGCTGGAATGGCTGCGGATATCACTTCGTTATCCCGACCGATGGTACGATCGAGACCGGTAGGCCCCTTGAACAAGTGGGTGCTCACTGTAAGAACCACAATCGGTACAGTATCGGGGTTTGCTATATCGGAGGACTCGCCAACGATGGAAAGACTCCCATGGATACCCGAACGGAAGCCCAACGAGAAGCCCTACAGGGTTTGCTTCGTGAATTGCATCAGCGATTCCCCAAAGCCCTAATCGTGGGACATCAAGACTTGGACCCGTCGAAATCCTGTCCCTGTTTTAATGTCGTGAACGAGTTTTCCGATTAGTTTAACGCAGGGAGTCCCTTCACCTCCCTCGTATGCCACGCTTGGTAGGCGGGAGCGGAGAGTTCAGGTACAGTCAATAACTTGTAATCTGCCCCGTTCTGCTTAGCTATATGTTTTCGTTCATACAAACGAAGGGAACGATCCGTTACGGAAACCATGACAACCGGAAAAGGATAAGCGTACAGGCGCATCGGCGTGATCTCACTATCCGGAAAGGCACGACGCAATTGATAAGCGGAACGTTCGAACGCGACCCAATAAGATCCCGTACAATATAAATGGATCGAGGTCTGATTCGCACACTCACGATCCATGATCTCTCTCAAATGCCCTTTCAGCAATAGCATCAAACGGATACCGGAGGGAGTTTCGCTTTCCTTTCTCATGACAGTCTACTATTTAATGTTTTAGCCAAATATCGTAATCGTGTAAACGCTGTATCAACAAGGCCTTGCTTCTCTTAGGCGAAGGGTCATCCCTCCAGGGATCTACCAGCTCATGCGCCATACGGTAATACAGGTTGCTATTCGTGCAGCCGTAAAGCGTGACGAGCAGTAAGGCACGAGAATTCACAGCCTTAACCAATGGAAGCATATTGCGTAGGGTGGAATGCAAGCGTTCAAACTCCTCTTCCTGATCCAACAGCTTATAGGCCGGAAGGAGTAATGAGTAAACCTTGCAACGCATCACGTCGGTCTCCACACGAAGGGAAGCATAGCCCTTCAGCACCTCACGAACCAGAAGTTCGTCTTCCTTTTCCAATTTGCCCGAGAGATAATAATGCCCCAACGCCTTGTGCATACCTTCCGATAAACGCTCGTTATCCAAATGGGTATAAACGTGCTTGCCTTTCGTATTCAACTCGATCAGCTCATACTCGCCTTGCCTTACCTCAAATAGAGGAACCCACATACAGTCAAGGATACGTACCATGACATCCTTATGACCTCCACCCGGTTGCACCACCACCTCAGCTTCCATCCCCATGAAAGAACCCGAGGTGATACGTACACGGTCACCTTTCAGCAAGCGACCGCTATCCGGTACGTACACCGGAAGCTCATTGGAATAAGATTCAGCCATCCAGCGTAAGGTCTCCATCTCATGATCTGACAGGTAAGGGAAATAAGAGTGTTCGCCCACGGATACCCGAGGAAGAAGATTATACAAAGGCATGATACGTTTCAAACGGAAAATCTCATTCTCCGAAGCATGGATAAACACATAGTTGTATAAAAGAGGCTTCCTCGTATTGACCATCTTGCCTCCCACCTTGCGAGCCTCGACATACGAGGGGGCAAAGTACTCGAACAAGGGTTCCCCACAACGTTTACGACGGGAAAGCTCGGCATCTAATCCTTTTGACGAATAGATATTATCACGTCCCCCTATGGCGGTAGGAAGCGTCAGTACGTACCAGCGTACAGCCTCCTGACTACGGCGATTGCGTATATGCACCATAGCTCTATCAGAGCTATTACTTGTCATGATATTCATTGAGGAAGATAATTCAGAGCCTTATCAAGATATCATTGTAATACCCTGATAAATAAATACTTATATGAAAACAAAAAGGAATTACTGAAAATTTGCATCCCTTCAATACTCATGCTACTTGGCGAGTAGCGTCATTTCATGCTGCAAATGTAGTAAAAAATAACATAACACAAGCAAACATTAGGCTTTGTTTGTGTTTCAACCTTGATTCTCTTTAAATCTTCGTTCTTATTTCTGATGTATAGACATGGCAATAGAAACGAAATGGCCTCGTATTCCCGAAATCATCACGTTATCCGAAGTAAATTCTACATGATGTATGTAGAGACGGAGCGTGCTCCGTCTCCCATCGCCTGATAGTAACTTAAAATACCATTTTGAGAGGATGAGACGGAGCACGCTCCGTCTCTACAACTAAGGGATATTCTTTTACTCCTCTTGTTAAGGCTACTCGCCAAGTAGCGTACTTTTCTTCACCCTACTTTCGGCGCATAATTATACACACTCTCGAAACAAAG
>NZ_QTMJ01000009.1:48001-181959 GCF_003635485.1 Parabacteroides sp. AF19-14
GCGCATAATTATACACACTCTCGAAACAAAGTTTGTTTACGGTTGAGAGCTTTTCTAAAGAGAAACTCTTCAAGTATATTTGCGTAGTCTTGATAGATTTATGCCCTAACAGTTCACTGATCATCTCGATCGGTACGTTTTGTTCCTTCAAGGTCGTGGCGAAAGAATGGCGAATCGTGTATGAGGTAACCCGAGTACGAATACCGATGGATTCCGACAGTGTTTTCAATCTGCGGTTAAAACCTCCTAATACGGTATTATATTCCTTGTAGGCATCCTCACCGGTCTTCATTCCCTCTAAAAACGGAAACAGATAGGGCGAATCCTCGGTTGTATCGGCTGCCAACTCATTCAGCAGCCCTTGTGCCTCCGCTGGGATCTCCACCTGTATAAGGGATCCGCTTTTCTGCCGATAATAAGACAAGATCCCTTCCTTGATATCCTCCTTTCGCAAATGCGCTAAATCTACGAAAGCCATCCCGCAAAACAAAAACATCAGGCAAAAGGCTGATTGGGTCCTCTTCTGTTGCGGATCTGTCACCGGGCTTGTCATCAGCAAGCGCAGGCTTTCCGAAGGCAACGCCTTTTTACGTTTACTCTCAACCCCCGTAAACACATTCTTAAACAAATGAGGGATATAGGCAGCCTCACCCACCTCTACCGCTAAATTATAGATGTGACGAATCCGGCGCATATAAGTAGATACCGTGTTACGAGCACATCCCTTGGCCAACAGCCAAGATTGATAACGCAAAAGTGTATCCCGATTAATATACGCATAAGGAATCTCTTCCCGGCCACAAAAACATTTAAACGACCTCAACGCATCTTGATAACTCTTCGCCGTGGAATAACGCTTTTTCTCACGCAGGTAGGTGATATACGTAAGTACACCCACCACAAAATCATTCTCATTCATACTTTATCTCCTTAAGAATTAATACATAAAAAAATCCTCTATCTCTCCGTTGGCACGGGAAAGATAGAGGATCTTCATAAAATCCTTAAAGGAAGATATTATTTTCCGGCTTTCTCAGCAGCAGCTTTCTTATTGATCTTCTTCTTCTGCAACTCGTAAGCGATCGGAGTAGCGACGAACAAGGTAGAATATGTACCGACAATGATACCTAATAAGATAGCGAACGTAAAGCTTCGGATCGTGCTACCGCCCAAGATGAAGATACACAATACAACCACCAACGTAGTTAATGATGTATTAAATGTACGACACAAGGTAGAGTTCAACGCATCATTGATCACTTGATAACGATCACGCTTCGGATACAAAGCGATCGTCTCACGGATACGGTCGAATACAACCACGGTATCATTGATAGAGTAACCGATAATTGTCAAGATAGCAGCGATAAACGTCTGGTCTACCTCCATTGAGAACGGAAGAACCTTCCATAACAAGGTATAGAAAGAGATGATACAGAACGTTGTCGTTGCCACGGAAGCGAACGCACCTACAGAGAACGATATATCACGGAAACGAAGCAGGATATAAGCGGCCATACAGATCATGGCGAAGATTACCGCCAAGATAGCGCTATTCTTGATATCGTCTGCCATACTAGGACCTACCTTCTGTGAACTTTGTATGAAAGTAGTCGTGAACTCATCTAATGTAGTTCCTTCCGGAAGTAAGGATTTCACGCCCTCAAACAATTTATTCTCGATCTCTTGATCTACCGTAGGATCATTATCATCGATCTTATAGTTGGTAGACACACGTACTTGATCCGCTGTACCGATCTGGATAACACTAACAGAACCGTCTAACTGAGCGTCCAGCATATTACGAACATCGTCTGTCTTCACCTCTTGATTGAAGCGGATCACGTAATTACGTCCACCCGTGAAATCGATACCATTATTCAAACCGATCGTCATAAAGGAGATAGCACCTAAGACGATGATTGCCGCCGGAATCAAATAACCGACCTTGCGAGCACCCAAGAAATTGATCTTTGGGTTTGTCAGCAAGTCTTTCGTCAGAGAAGTCGTGAATGTCACGTTCTTCAATTTATCTTTCGCTAACAATGCCTCATAAACGATACGAGTCAAGAACACGGCTGTAAGGAAGGAAGCGAACAAACCGATGATCATCGTCGTAGCGAAACCACGGATAGGACCTGTACCGAAATAGAACAATACGATACCGGTAATGATAGATGTCAAGTTAGAGTCGAAGATAGCGGAAAACGCATTGCCGTAACCATCGGCAATTGCCTTTCCTAAAGACTTACCGGCACGAAGTTCCTCTTTCGTACGCTCATAGATCAATACGTTCGCATCGACTGCCATACCTAGCGTCAACACCATACCGGCAATACCCGGCAAGGTAAGAACGGCTTGGAAAGAAGCAAGGATACCCATCGTGAAGAAAATGTTCAATACCAAAGCACCATCGGCGATCAATCCCGGTACCAATCCATAGAATGCGCACATATAGATCATCAACAGCACCAATGCCAACACGAAAGAGATCACACCCGCATTGATAGCCTCTTGTCCTAATGACGGACCAACGACGTCTTCTTGAACGATATGTACGGAAGCAGCCATCTTACCCGATTTCAATACGTTCGCTAAGTCCTTCGCCTCTTCCGGTGTAAAGTGACCGGTGATTTGTGAACGACCTCCCGTGATCTCATCGTTTACGTTCGGAGCGGAATAAACCATCTCATCCAAAACGATAGCGATCTGGCGACCGATATTCTCTTTCGTCAAACGAGCCCAAGCCTTAGAGCCTTCGGCATTCATAACCATGTTAACCATTTGCTCTGAACGACCGGCTTGTTGCATAAAGTCAGCGTTAGCATCTGTTACTACGTCACCACCTAAAGCGGGACTTCCGTCACGGTTCGTTACCTTCAAGGCATATAACTCAAAGAACTGCTCTTTATCATCGATCGCCTTTACACCCCATTTTAAAGCCAAGTTACGAGGCAATACCTCTTTCACTTGTTTCATGTTCAGGTATTCGCTGATCTTCTCCATATCTTTTGCTTGAGCGATACCTACCGTCGAACCCGGAGACAACTGACCGTTGTACTGGCTAATCTGCAATAAAGCAAATAATGGATGTTGCTTAGCGAACTCTTCCATGCTTTGATTAGCTTCCGTATCTTTTTTATCTTGACCAAGCTCAGCCAACAAAGAATCGGCCTCACTTACATTCGCATCAGCGGCATCAGCGATTTTCTCAACATTATCGGTAACTACAGAATCAGCGGAAGCCTCCTTACTTAGGATAGTAGCCAATACATTATCAGCGGCAACCAATTGTTGATAGATTTCCGGCAACTTATAAGTTTCCCAGAATTCCAAGTTAGCGCTACCTTGAAGCAACTTACGAACACGTTCCGGTTCTTTCACACCCGGCAACTCAACCAAGATACGACCCGCTGTCTCCAAACGTTGGATGTTCGGAGAAACCACACCGAAACGGTCGATACGAGTACGCAATACGTTGAATGAGTTATCAATCGCACTTTGCAACTCTTGTTTCAAAACAGAAACAACCTGAGCGTCTGAGCTTTGGGGCGTGATTTTATCTTTTAACTCGAATGTACTGAAAATAGCGGAAAGACGTGCGCCGCTATCCAACTTCTTATACTCCTCAGCGAAAAGGTCGATGAAATCTTTTTGGCTAGTCGCTTGATGCGCATAAGCTAAATCCAACGCCTTGTTGAAATTCTCGTCTTGGTTGTTGTTAGACAACGAACGGATTACATCCGCCACGTTCAACTCAAGGACAACGTTCATACCGCCCTTTAAGTCAAGACCTAAACTAATTTCCATTTCACGGCATTGCTTAAGCGTATAGCCTAACCATACCTTCTGAGTAGATAGTGAGTCTAAATAAGCACTCTCTTTCGCAGGATCTCCACCCGCATACTCAGCGGCTTTACTGTTGTAATGTTGCGTCACGAACGAGAACGACAAATAGAACAAACAGACAAGCGTAAGTAACACCGCGAAGACCTTTACAAATCCTTTGTTTTGCATCTGAATCTTAGGTTTATGTTATTACATTATTTATATTCGTTTTTTCACAGGGTGCAAATATAGACTTTTTTTCTTTGATAAAGAGCAATTAGTATAATTATTTGTCACGCTCATAGTTTATTTCAAACGCAAATGTATATCTTTGGGGCTAAAATAATAAGGAAAATATACCATGAAACAGTTATTATTCGCTCTGTTATTTATCCCCGCCCTGCTATTCGCACAAGAGGATCAACACTATCTGGCAGGGGCCGTTCCGGTTGCAGACGGTAAAGTCGTTTTTACCCGAGAGATTAATGCCCCCTCTTTAAGCAAGGCACAAATCTACCAACAACTATTAAAATGGGGACAAGAAAATTTTAACACAAAGGAAAGTAGAGTAGCTTATCAAAATGAGGCAAAAGGCGAGATCGCCATTATCGGGGAAGAATATATAGTATTCTCCAGCACAGCCTTATCCCTCGATCGGGCGATGATGAAATACCGTATTATCATTGAATGTAAGGAACATGCTTGTACCCTGCAACTTGCGGGCATCCGATATGAATATAACGTGTCTTACCAGAACGAGCCGGAGAAATACCTAGCCGAGGAATGGATCACGGACGAGTATGCCTTGAATAAGAGCAAGACGAAATTGAACCGTATCAGCGGTAAGTTCCGTAAGGCCACGATTGACTTCGCGGATAAGACGTTCGATAGCGCAGCCAACGCATTAGGGGCACAGTTGCTGACAGCCGCACCGGTAGAACCAGTATCCGCTCCGCAACGGGAAACACGACCTGTGGCACCGATGGAAGGTTTCGTAGCGTTCCAAGCGGACAAAATACCTAGCACGATCCTCCAGATGTTACCGGACAACGCTTTACAGATCAAAGCCGTAAAAGGAAATACGACCGACGCAAACGTTGAATGGAAAGGCATAGGCAATATGTTCGGTAAAACGATCAGTACAATCTCCATATCCAAAGATAGTCCTGCTTATAAAGCGATTGGCAATAACGACGTATATCGATTATCCTTCTCCAAGCCCGGCACATCTGCCGATGCGCCATGGATTATTATCGAGTGCCGTAAACAAGGCGAGACCTCCGAAGGACAGCAAACGATGTTAATCGGCGAGATTACGAATGTATGGATCAAATAACGATAAAGAGAGTTGCATTTATGAAAAAGATTCTATTATTAATATATATGATGTTCCCTGTGCTAGTCATGGCGCAGGGGCATAAAGGTGAGGTAGGCGAATGCGCCCCCATGAAAAACGGGAAGGTATGCTATAGCGATGATGTAGAGATCGAGAATACCTCTAAACTAGAAATATTCAACGCTATTAACGCATGGGCTAAGAAATCTTATGGAAAAGATGTCTTCTTATCCAACGTAAACTCGAACAAGAACAAAGGGACCATCTTCGTAAGCTCTAAGGTTGAATTATTGTTGAATGATACAGACAAGACTATCATTAAATATAAAATGCGTATCACCTGCTTCGACAACCGATACACGATCGAGGCGAGCGATATCATATATCAATATGATCCGCTAAACGATAAAAAGTACAAGACCTATAAAGCGGAAGATGTGATCGCCAATAATGGGGATAGTAATACGATAGCGCTGATCAAAGATCCTAAGCTATTCTGTAACGCTACCTTCTTCTTTGTCGAGAACTTGTTCGCCGACGTATTTGACGCTGCGCAGAACGCAGAATCCGAGTGATGAAACCCTTTTATTCAAGTTTCAGATAACACCATAACGGGTAGTGGTCTGAATAAGCGACCTTATCCACGGAACAATTCATAGAGGTCATGTTCGGGGAATGCAAGATATTATCGATACGGAACCAGAAGAAATTTTGATTATAGGTAATACCCATTCCCCGGCCAGACTCGGCAAAGGCATCCGTCAAATCCCCTTGGATCGTACGGTGCGCATAAGAAATAGGCGTATCATTAAAGTCACCGCATACCAAGACATAATCTCCTTTCGCGTTCTTAATCTCTTCTGATACCGCTTCCGCTTGCTTAGCCCGAATCCGGAAAGCAGGTCCTAGCTTTTGCTCGAACGCTCCTTTCAAATCGTCCAACCCATCCGAGCTAAAGCTCTTTATAAGGGATGAATAACGGGTCCGATCCTCCATCGTCAGTTTAAACGATTCCAAATGGTTATTAATCAAGGTCAACTTCTTTCCCTTGATGTTCACTTCATGCACGGAAGAGCCGTTATAATCCGAATCGTATTTCACCATCCGGGAATTCGACAGCGGATATTTGGAGAACACAGCGATGCCGAAACTTTGGAATTTTGTGGAGCTTTGATAAAATACGGAACGATAAGGATACATGCTCAACGCATCATAGATCTTAGAGGCAGTAAGGCTCTTCTCTGATTTAGCCGTGGCATATTCCTGCAAACAAACAATATCCGCATCCGAGTTAGCGATATATTGGATAATCTTGTTCGGAGCTATCTTCGTATGATTCTTGTACCCAAAAGCCATCACATTATAAGTCAGCACCTTCAGCACCTCTTCCCGAGGGACATCCTTATGCGAATGAAACGGAAAATAGCGTTTCACGGGCCCCCAACATAACAAGAAGGAGAATATGCCGATCAATAAGAACTTCCATTCCCATAAGAACAGCCAATAGATAATAAAGCAAAGATTGACTACACATAAGACTGGAAAGGCTAATCCCAGATAAGATAACGTCATACTCGTCTCAGGAGACACCCGATCCGAGTAAGCCGAGACTATCAACAACACGACAGCCACCACATTCGCTACGACAAATAAGAATTGAAGAAAAATCCGTAGAGTTTTCATAAGTATCTGTTATTTCTTACTGGCGTCGAAAAGTCGCTTTTTCTCTTCAGCGGAAAGGCTCTCATAACCGGAACGTTTCAATTTATCCAGTATAGTATCTAGATCCACCGACTCCTGATGTTTGCGTGCGTTATACTCATAATCCGTCTCGTTACGTTTATAAGTCACACGCATCTTCGGTTTCCGTTTGCCCAAATTCACGAACCAGTCGATCAACCGATTCATTGGAGCGGTCAAGTCCTTTCCATTACGAATACGGGAAGCGAACCACATACCAAACAAAGCCCCGCCGATATGGGCGATATGTCCTCCCGCATTATCAGAAGTCATCGCCAACAAATCGATCACCAGCGTAAAGATAGCCAAATAAATTAATTTGATCCTTCCGATCAAGAATAAATTAATCTCCAAATCCTTCCGGTAAAACGACACGGCGAAAACGATTGCCATAACAGATGCCGAAGCCCCCATCAAATAGCTAAAAGAGGCCACGTTCTGGAAATAAGGGAAAATATTATAAGCAAGGACAAACAACACCGCACCGGCAAGACCTCCCAATATATACAAGCCTCCCAACTGCCGCTCACTGAAGAAATTCAAGAACAATCCCCCGAACCAATACAACCAAAGCATATTGAACAAGATATGCAAGAAGTCAAAATGAGTGAACATATAAGTAAACAACGTCCACGGACGGAAGAGCAAAAGTTCCGGAGAAGCCGGCAACTGCAAATACTGCAAGAAAGGCACCCCTTGCACATTAAAGAGCATAAACAATACGCTGGCCAAACGTATCAAGATAAACAAGCCTACATTTATATATATCAGTTTCGACAGGATATTACCCGACTGAAACGTACGCTTCAAATTAGTAAAAATACCGTCCATTGTCTGCATCTTTCTTTTTCCAATAACGAATTAAGAAATAACCGAATAACATACCCCCCAAATGAGCGAAATGCGCTACCGTATCGCCACCAAAACTAGCCACACCCATAAATAGTTCGGCAAGACCATAAAATATTACGAAATATTTGGCTTTAATCGGGATCGGTATGAACATCAAGTACAAAGGAACATTCGGGAAGATCATCGCAAATGCCAACAAGATTCCGAATACGGCACCCGAAGCGCCAATGGTCACGAAATAATTCAAGAACTCGCTTTTGCTGATAATCTGGGCTCCATTCAAGTTTATCATGTCTTGGCTAGCGAAGATCACATCCCGCAAATTAAAGAACCATACCACCTCTTGTACCAAACCGGCGCCTATACCCGTCACGAAGTAAAAAATCAAGAAACGTTTGGGGCCCCATACGTTCTCCAATACCCGGCCGAACATATAAACGGCGAACATATTAAAAAACACATGCGCAAACGAATGGGTATCGTGCATGAACATATAAGAAACGATCTGATAAGCCTTGAAGTCGGTAGCACCCGGGACGTGAAGCCCTAATAAATCCACTAAATCGACGCCGACTTTCGGCAGTGCAAGGCTGGCTACCCAAAATAGCAAGTTTATAATGATAAGATTTTTCGTTACCGGCGGGATACTATTCAAGAACCCCGAATTTGTCTGATTCATCATATACTACGTTAATTTAGCGGCAAAGGTAAATATATTTTAGCCGTTTTTACCCATAATAATACTAAAACATATGTAAATCGGTAAAAAAAGTAGGTTTTTCTTTTGTGATATTTCAAAATAAAACTACATTTGGAGCCGTCTATCGGTTATCATAGTTTTGTTTAATATATTAACAGTCAAACCATCATGAACAAATCAGAATTTATTAGTGCAGTCGCTGAAAAATCAGGTCTCAGCAAAGTGGATGCTAAAAAGGCAGTAGAAGCTTTTGTTGACACAGTTTCTAACGAATTAAAAGAAGGCGGTAAAGTCGCTCTACTTGGCTTCGGTTCATTCTCTGTGTCAGAGAAGGCCGCTCGTAAAGGTGTTAACCCGAAAACTAAAGAAACCATTGAAATCGCAGCTCGCAAGGCCGTGAAGTTCAAGGCTGGTGCTGAATTGAACGAGCTAATCAAATAAGAAACACCATTATTCTCTATAGAAGAAGGATACGATGCAAATTGTATCCTTTTTTTGTGTACCTTCGCGTACAAATAAAATCCGAATTATAGTTAGACGAATATGGTTATCGAACAACAGATTACCGGGGCTATCATAGCCGGCATCAAAGAGCTGTACGGAGCGGATGTCACCGCTAGCCAAGTGCAGTTACAAAAAACGAAAAAAGAATTCAAGGGGCACTTGACCCTAGTCGTATTCCCATTCCTTCGCATGTCGAAGAAATCTCCGGAGCAGACCGCTCAGGAAATCGGTGAGTACTTGTTGAGAAACGAGCCAGCGGTAGCTGAATTTAATGTAATCAAAGGATTCCTTAACCTGACGGTCGCTTGCTCTTGCTGGATCGATTTACTGAACTCGATCAATGAGCAGCCTGCTTACGGTATCATTCCAGTTACCGAGCAGTCGCCTTTGGTTATGATCGAATATTCCTCTCCCAATACAAATAAACCGCTTCACTTGGGCCATGTCCGCAATAACTTATTAGGATACAGCTTATCGAAGATCATGAAAGCGAACGGTAACCAGATCGTAAAGACGAATATCGTAAACGATCGTGGTATCCATATCTGTAAATCCATGTTGGCTTGGCAGAAATGGGGAAATGGAGCTACCCCAGAGTCTACCGGAAAGAAGGGCGACCATCTGATCGGTGACTTTTACGTATTATTCAGCAACAAATTAAAAGAGGAGACCCATGCGTTAGAAGCGAAAGGCCTTACCAAGGAAGAAGCCGAGGCTCAATCCACCTTGATGGCGGAAGCCCGTGAGATGCTTCGTAAATGGGAAGCCGGAGACAAAGAGGTGCGTGCGCTTTGGGAAATGATGAATAATTGGGTATACGCCGGGTTCAACGAGACCTATAAGATGATGGGCGTAGATTTCGATAAGATTTATTACGAGTCTCAAACCTATCTGGAAGGAAAAGGCAAGGTGATGGAAGGCCTAGAGAAAGGGATTTTCTATCGCCGTGAAGACGGCTCCGTATGGGCAGATTTGACGAAAGACGGGCTGGATGAGAAATTATTGCTTCGTGCGGATGGAACTTCCGTCTATATGACGCAGGATATCGGTACCGCCAAGCTGCGCTTCGATGATTACCCGATCAATAAGATGATCTATGTGGTAGGGAACGAGCAGAATTATCACTTCCAAGTATTATCGATCTTATTGGATAAGTTAGGCTTCGAGTTCGGCAAGGGATTGGTCCACTTCTCCTACGGAATGGTAGAGCTACCGGAAGGTAAGATGAAGAGCCGTGAGGGAACGGTCGTAGACGCCGATGATTTGATGGCCGAGATGATCAGTACCGCACGCGAGATTTCCCAAGAATTAGGGAAATTGGACGAGATGACTCCGGAAGAGGCTGAGAATATCGCCCGTATCGTAGGTCTTGGCTCCTTGAAATATTTCATATTAAAGGTAGACCCTCGCAAGAATATGACGTTCAACCCGAAAGAGTCTATCGACTTCAACGGAAATACGGGACCATTCATCCAATATACCTACGCCCGTATCCGTTCCGTATTGCGCAAAGCAGCGGAACAGGGCATCGCATTACCGGAGCAGTTACCGCTTACTTTCGCCATTTCCGAGAAAGAAGAGAACCTGATCCAAATGATCGCCGATTATGCAGAGATCGTGAAAGAGGCAGGTAAGCTATACAGCCCGGCCTGTGTCGCCAACTATATTTATGATCTGGTAAAGGAATACAATCAATTCTATCACGATTTCTCCATCCTTCGCGAAGAGAATCCGGAATTGAAGAACTTCCGTTTAGTCTTATCCGCCAATGTAGCTAAGATCGTGAAATCCGGTATGGATTTATTAGGCATCGAGGTTCCGGAAAGAATGTAACGATAGAAGATGAACATAAACGAGAAAACAAGAAAGGCTCTCCTTCGATTTCAACAAAATGAAATCACGGAGAGCCTTCTCTATACGCAACTCGCCGCTATCGAGAAAGATCCAAGCAATAAGGAAGTATTACTACAGATAGCGAATGACGAGAAAGGACATTATACGATCCTGAAAAAGTATACGGGGCAAGAGATCTCCCCGAATAAATTACGCGTCACCAAATACTACTGGTTGGCACGTATCTTGGGGATTACTTTCGCCATTAAGCTAATGGAAGGTAGCGAGGAAAGCGCCAAGAATGATTACGCCTCTTATGATGAGTATCCGGATTTGCAACAAATCGCACGTGACGAAGATGAGCATGAGCAGAGGTTGATCGCCTTGATCAATGAGGAGCGGTTGGAATATATGGGTTCTGTCGTACTGGGGCTAAATGACGCTTTGGTAGAATTTACAGGTGCTTTAGCTGGCTTTACCCTTGCCTTGAGCGACTCTAGATTAATAGCTTTGACCGGAAGCATCACTGGAATAGCCGCTGCATTATCCATGGCTTCCTCCGAATATCTATCTACCAAGTCCGAGAATGGAAATGAAAACGGGAAACATCCTGTTAAGGCATCGATCTATACGGGAATAGCTTATATCTTTACGGTAGTCGCCTTGGTCGCTCCATTTATCTTTATATCAAACGTATTAATGGCTTTAGGGCTTATGCTCATCATAGCGTTGAGTATCATCGCCCTTTTCAACTATTATTATTCCATAGCGAGAAGCGAGAGTTTCCGGAAGCGTTTTACCGAGATGGCAGTACTTAGTTTTAGCGTGGCCGCATTAAGCTTCTTGATCGGATATGCGTTAAAAGAATTTACGGGCATCGATGTCTAAAAAATCATAGTTATGTTTTGAAAAATTCATAGTTATGAGTTTAGTAAATCATAACTATGAATTTTTAGAGCTATAATCAAGCCTTTTTCCGTGTCGTACGTTTCTTCGTTGCGGCTGGTTTTTCTCCCGCCTCGGCGATTATCTTCTGGCATTCCTCCAAGGTCAAGTTCTCCGGTTTCTCTATCGTCTTAGGGATTCTGTAATTCTTTTTCTTATAAGAGATATAAGGGCCGAAGCGACCATTCAAGATCTCCATTTCCGGGTCCTCATCGAACTTCTTGATAAATCGTTGCTCATCCTTTTGCTTTTTTGCCTCGATCAACTCGATAGCTTCCTCGGCTGTTATCGACAAAGGATTCAAGCCCTTCGGTATGGATACGAACTTTCCGTCATGACGGATAAACGGGCCAAAACGTCCGACAGCGGCAACCATGACCTTACCTTCATATTCACCGATCGTACGGGGTAGATCAAACAATTTCAAGGCTTCTTCCAAAGTAATCGTCTCGATAGACTGCCCTTTCATCAAGGTAGCGAACTGAGGTTTAGGAGCCTCTTTATCCTCCGGGTGCGCCTGCCCGATCTGTACGACTGGGCCATAACGACCTATCTTCACGAAAACAGGTTTGCCGCTCTTCGGATCGATACCCAATTCACGCTCACCCACTTTATGCTCCGTACGGACAGAGGCTGCCTCTTCCACGATCGGATGGAATAGTTTATAGAATTTATCGATCGCGTCCGTCCATACCATCTCGCCTTCCGCTACGGCATCGAATTCCTTCTCCACGCTCGCCGTGAAGTTATAATCCATAACGCCCGGGAAATACTCCATCAAGAAATCATTCACGACCGTACCGATATCGGTTGGCATCAACTTATTCCGGTCCGCCCCTACGATCTCCGTCTTTTGGACTTCCTTGATCGTATGCTGAGCCAAGGTTATGATATTATAAGTACGCTCCGTTCCTTCCTTATCCCCTTTCACGACATACTCTCGATTCTGAATCGTCTGGATCGTAGGCGCATAGGTAGAAGGACGACCGATTCCCAATTCCTCCAAACGGCGAACCAAACTTGCTTCCGTATAGCGGGGAGGACGTTGCGTGAAACGTTCGGTAGCGACTATATCCTTCATACTCAATACCTCGTTCAAGGTAACCGGAGGAAGAAGGCCGTTTTCCTGTTCCTTCTCATTCTCGTCATCAAAACTCTCGCGGTACACCTGAAGGAAACCGTCAAAAGTAATGACCTCACCGGTAGCCACGAACTTCTCTTTCTTGCCGCCGATGCCTACGGAGATCGTCGTACGCTCCAACTCGGCGTCCGCCATCTGGCAAGCGATCGTACGTTTGCGGATCAATTCGTATAATCTCTTTTCCTGAGCGGTCCCGCTTATCTCATCATTGCTGATATAGGTCGGACGAATCGCCTCGTGCGCTTCTTGCGCTCCCTTGCTCTTGGTATGATATTGACGGAATTTATAATATTTCTCACCGTAGGTATCCAAGATAGCCTCTTTTGCCGTCCCCAAAGCCAAATCACTTAAGTTCACGGAGTCAGTACGCATATACGTGATCAATCCGGACTCATACAGGCGTTGGGCGATCATCATGGTCTGCGAGACCGAATAACCCAACTTACGGGCGGCCTCCTGCTGCAAGGTAGATGTCGTAAAAGGAGGGGCTGGTGTTTTACGCACCGGCTTTTTCGAGATATCATCGATCGTGAAAGAAGCGTCCTTGCAAGATTCAAGGAATGCCTCCACCTCTTCCTTATCTTTCAAACGACGGTTCAGCTCCGCCTTGAGGATTGTCGTACCATCCGGCAAGATAAAGCTAGCGATCACACGGTAGGCGGCCTCCGAGACAAACTCGTTGATCTCTCGCTCCCGCTCTACGATCAGACGTACGGCAACCGATTGCACGCGCCCCGCGGATAAAGCCGGCTTCACCTTACGCCAAAGAATGGGGGATAGCTCGAAACCCACGATACGGTCTAAGATACGACGGGCTTGCTGCGCGTTCACCAAATCGATATTGATATCTCTCGGCGTCTCGATCGCATGTAATATAGCGTTCTTGGTAATTTCATGAAAAACGATACGTTTCGTATTCTCAGGTTTCAATCCTAATACCTCATATAAATGCCAAGAGATGGCCTCTCCCTCCCGGTCCTCATCGGAAGCCAACCAAACCTGCTCGGCTTTCTTGGCTTCGTTCTTCAATTCGGTCACGAGTTTCTTCTTATCTGAGGGAATCACGTATTCCGGGGCATAATTGTGTTCGAGGTCTATACTGAAATCTTTCGTTTTCAAGTCGCGGATATGACCATAGCTAGACATAACCTTATAGTCCTTTCCGAGGAACTTCTCGATGGTTTTTGCCTTGGCGGGTGACTCCACTATTACCAAATTCTTTTGCATATCTATTTTTTGCTGGTTAGAAATCGGGTGCAAACTTACACAAATAATTAACGTACGCAGTATATCGATCACTAAAAAAGCGTTTTTTCCTATACATTATATATATAGTCATGCGTTTCTATTTACCTTCGCGGGACAAAATCAAAAAGCTATTCAAAAATATGGAAGAGATAAAGCAACTTATTTCAGAGAATAAACTAGAAGAAGCGATCCGGCTCTTGGACGCTTACCTCACGGAGCAACCGAGATCCGACGAGGCTTGGTTTCTCCTCGGAAAAGCTCATTATAAACTAGGCAACGTACGCCTAGCCCTCAACAGCTACCTGCAAGCGATAGAGATCAATCCGGAAAGCCCGGCACAAGCGGCCTACGATATGGCGATCAAGGTGCTGGATTTTTATAATAAGGATATGTACAACCATTAAGAAGACAGAGCACCCGCACCCAAATAAATTCTAGAAGTACAAGTAGCCCTACTTTATACGTTTATGAAGTTAGTTGTTATTGATATAGCGTTTATTTGTATAATGCTCATTTACAACCTATAACGTAAGCTCTTCATAATAGGCATCGTTAAAGGCTTACAATGGGCAATGTTAGGTGCTAAGAATACCCATCGTAATTTGTAGAGACGGGGCATGCCCCGTCTCTACAAGATATACAATG
This sequence comes from Parabacteroides sp. AF19-14, assembly GCF_003635485.1. Classification (NCBI taxonomy): domain Bacteria; kingdom Pseudomonadati; phylum Bacteroidota; class Bacteroidia; order Bacteroidales; family Tannerellaceae; genus Parabacteroides; species Parabacteroides sp. AF19-14. The sequence goes on from NZ_QTMJ01000009.1 coordinate 62,774, forward strand.
AATTTATGTTTCTTTAGATTTCAATCTTCCATGGGAGTAATCGTATAGTCATGCAGACAGAAGAATTCCTCTGTCAACATAGTAGGTGGAATCTTTCCCTCTTCCAAGGAATAGCCCACTCCACTGAAACGAACATTCAGCCCCTCCTGCTGATAAGCCATCGGCATATCCTCCACATAGTAATTACCCACGAAATCGATTGGTTTGGAACAAACTATGGCCCATAGATTCACCCGATCGTCCCAACGAATACGACCAAACTCATCAACTAGATCCGTCCTTCGCCCATGCTCATGCTTATCCTCATGCTCATCATCACCGCAAGCGGTAAAGCCTAGCATGGTAATAGTACACAGGCAAAATGATAAAAATACAGAAAATGCTTTTTTCATATAAGTAAACTTTAAGAAATTACCTTTATCCAGATGATTATCCTTTATAAGTCAGCGCCAACATCGTAATATCATCGCTCTGCGTAGCGCCGTTCACGAATGATTGGACGGATTCGGATATACCTTCGATCATGGATTTGGGGGATTGGTTCTTTACGGAGCTACAAGCCTCTACCAAACGGATATCTCCATATTGCTCATTCCGTAGGTTCATCGCCTCACTGATTCCATCCGTATAGAGGAACAAGCTGTCTCCCGCTTCCAGTTTCAAGGATTGTTCTTTATAAGCTAATCCCGGCACGACTCCCAAGGCCATCCCACCAGTCATCGGCAAAAGAGATACCTTATCGTTCTTACGAATCCAAACCGGACGGTTGTGCCCGCCGTTGCAATACACCACGTCGCCCGTATGGATATTCAAGATAGCGTAAAAAGTAGTGACAAACATCCCGTTGACACTCTCACGGCACAATAGATCATTCGATTCCTTCATACAGACCGCCGGGGAAAGCTGCCTAAGCGCCGTAGCACGGATCACCGTACGGCTGATCGCCATGAAAATAGCGGCGGGAATCCCTTTATCCGACACGTCGGCGATCGTAAAGCCCAGATGATTATCGTCCACCAAGAAGAAATCATAGAAATCACCCCCCACGGCCTTCGCCGCGCTCATGGTCGCATAGAGATCGAATTGCTTATATTGCGGGAACGGAGGGAACTGCTTCGGCAAGATCGATTGCTGTATCTCACGTGCCACGTTCAAGTCGTATTGTATCTCCTCTAGCTGATGATGTTCCTTTTGGGCCTCCTTGATAAAAGAAATCTGCTCGACCGCCTTCTCGATCGTACGTTCCAGATCCTCCATATCGATCGGCTTGGTAGCGAAGTCGAAAGCACCATGGTTCATGGCGGTACGAATATTCTCCATATCCCCGTAAGCCGATACGATGATACATTTCAAGGCCGGGTTACGCATCTCGTTAATCTTCGTCAGCAATGTCAAGCCATCCATCTCCGGCATATTGATATCGCTCAATATGATATCAAAGTCCGGATGGTCCAACATCATCCTCAACGCCTCCAAGCCATTATGGGCAAAGGAGAACTCATACTCTCCCTTACGGATCTTCCGACGGAAATATTGGGTTAGCAACGCTTCCAGATCCTGTTCGTCGTCTACGCTTAATATCTTGATCGCCATAATTCTTCTGTTTATTTCGTTAATGGAATAAGGAATATGAAACGGGTAAACTCACCTTCTTTCGATTCCACCTCTATCTTCCCATCATGCTTCTCCTCTATAATGGATCGAGTAATAGATAGCCCCAAGCCAGTTCCCTCTCCCACCGGTTTCGTGGTGAAAAACGCGGAGAATATCTGCTCCCGGATATCCTCCGGCATACCGATACCATTATCCTCGATACTTAATCTTAAAGAATCTCCCTCCTTCCGTAGATCCACGGATATAACCGGCTCATACCCGATCGGCGAGAGCTTGGATTTACTATAGACCGCATAGCAAGCGTTATTCATGACATTCAATACCGCACGGCTCAAATCTTGCGGGATCACTTTCAGCATCGGAAGCCCCTCCTCGTAATGCTCCCGGATCGCAATATTGAAACCTTTATAGTTCGCTCGCATCGAATGATAAGCCAGCCAAACATATTCCTTCACCAGATTCTTGATATCCGTAGGGATGTACTCGTCATCCTTCCCTCTGGAATAAAGCAAGATACCCCGGATGATACTTGTCGCCCGGTTTCCATGTTCCTCGATCTTCTTCAAGTTACCATGCAAATCGTTAACGATCTCGCTAAACTCCTCATGCAAGGCGGTCAGCTTCTCCCAAGATTCCGGAGGCAAGACATCTTTCTCTTCTTCTAAAATATCTTCCAAGTCATCCACTAACTTAGAGGACAGCTTACTGAAATTGATGACAAAGTTGAGCGGATTCTGGATCTCATGCGCGATCCCGGCACTCAACATACCTAAAGAAGATAATTTCTCTAAGTTCTTCACTTGCAAACGTAGCCGTTCTATTTCCTTACTCTGGTCTTCCATATCTATTCCTCCTCTTTAGGCGGTGTAATTGTTTTCGGTTGATATACAGGGATCGTAATTAGAAACTGGGTATATTCTCCTTTCTTACTCTCCACCTCGATGGTTCCCCGATGGTTTTGCACGATCTCACGGCATAGGTAAAGCCCTACGCCGGCCGCTTCCCCCGTTGTCTTTGTCGTGAAGAAAGGAGCGAATATCTTATCTTTTATATTCTCGTCGATACCGGACCCGTTATCCCGGATCGTTATTTCCAGCATATCCTTATTGACTTTCAATCCAAGGAATATCTCCGGACTAAAAGTCACGGTCTCCGATTTCTTCAACAGGGCATACATGGAATTTTTCAATATCCCGGCCAGAACCTTACTGAACTGCTCCACGTTTACCTCCATCATCAAAGACAGCGTCAAATTATCGAAAACAATCCGGATATTCTTCTCTTGAATATCCTGCTCATACGTTTTCTTCAATTTATCCAAGGCGATCCGGCATAATCCGTTTATGTTGGTAAGCGTAAGATTACCTCTTCGGTCTTTCAGCAATTCCTCCATCGCCTTAACGATACGGACCGTATTGAAACCATGCTCAGAGATCTTCTCCAAATTACTGGTCATCATATTCAGCAAATCTACCGAGTCATCATACACATCCGGTTTCAGATGCTCTTTCTGACTATCCAGATTTTCCCGGAGATCCTTGGCCAACCCCGATGTCAGATTTGCGAAGTTATTGATATAATTCAGTGGGTTCAAGATACGGTCCACCAAACCTTGGGTCAATTGCCCTACGGTAGCCATCCGTTCCTTACGGACCAGCTCGTCCTGCGCCTCACCCAAGGCTTTCAAAGCCGCCGCCAATTTCTCGGATTCCTCTTGGATCGCATCTTTCTCCGAACGGATCTCCTGCGTACGCTCCTCTACCTCTTTCACCAAATACTCTTTTTGTTTGAGTTTCCGCTTGAAAACCAACTTAGAGATCTGGCAAAACAGAATCAAGAAAAGCAATCCGATCCATTCTTGATGACCGAACTTCACAGATACACAAATACCGACCAAGCTACCCAGCGTAACCCGCTCGCAAAGTTTAATTCGCCTTTTTAACCGATCGATCTCGGTATGTAAATCCTGTATCATGATGAACCTCCTTTCCTAACTATAAATAGGCAACGTAATCGTAACTTCCGTATATTTATCTTTCTCCGACTCGATAGCGATCGTACCCTTATGGTTCAAAACGACCTCCCGACTCAAGTAAAGACCTGTTCCTGCCGCTTCCGCGGTCGGTTTGGTGGTAAAGAACGGAGAAAAGACTTTCGTCTTTATCGTTTCTTCTATACCGACGCCATTATCACGGATAACCACTTGCAGCTTATCCGCTTGAATACGCAATACCAACGAGACAGAAGGCTGATATCCCGGCTCTCCGGCCTTTTTCAAGACCGCATATATACTATTATCCAATATCTGCGACAAGGCTTTTCCCATCTGATCGATATTCACCTCGATTGTCAACGGTACGGAAAGCCCGGAGAATGATAGATCTACTTGATTCTTCTCGATCTCCTTCGCATAATTCTTTCGCAAGATATCCAGATTGACCTTACATAAATCATTAATATCCACGCAGGTTCGATTCGCCGAATGATCTTTCAGCAATTCTTCCATCGCTTTTACGATTCGCACCGTGTTATCACCATGCTTGGCGATCTTATCCAGATTGCCGGTCAAAAGAACCAGCAGTTCTTGCGTATCATTATAATTATCGTGTTTACCGGTCTCTTCGTCCTCATCGATATTCTGCTTGATATCTTTCGCTAATGCAGCAGACAAATGAGCGAAGTTATTGATATAATTCAAGGGATTCAAGATACGATCCACCAAACCTTTCGTTAATTGGCCGATCGATGCCAGACGTTCCTTACGAACCAACTCGTCTTGAGCGTCCGCCAAGGCAGAAAGGGCACGGGATAGTTTCTCCGACTCCGCTTGCATCGCATCCCGCTGGAAACGCAATTCCATCGTCCGCTGCTCCACGAGATTAGAGACGAACTGTCTTTTTCGCAGACGGAATTGCGTATAATACTTTAACAAGAATAGAAGGACTACGGCTCCCACCAAATAATAAACCAGTTCTTCCTTCTTCTGGTAAACCGCCAAGGCGATCCATGCCGTCCCGATCACGGTCAGCGTCTCGATCACCCGCATCCTCCAGCGAAGGCTTTCCAGTTGTTTGATATTTATGTCACCCATCCTTCCTATTTCAAGTGTTAGAAATTGATATTCACGCCAATCATCGCACTAAAGCTTTGCAAAGGATATCCGTAATATACCTCATACTTCTGGCAAAGGATATTATTCAACTTAGCGTAAACACCAAAGGTATCGTTGAAGGTATAGGTACCTGTTAGGTTTAGCTCGTTGATGTTGTTCATCTTGTATTCGCCAGCTCCCGCAGACACGCTACTGTGATTTTCAGCTTCCCAGTAATTCTTTACAAAAGCATAACGTCCGGTGGCCAAATAATAATCCAAGGCAACAGATAACTTATCGATCGGACGCACGGTTACATTTGCGTTAACCTCCATTTCTGGCTTTCCATAAGCATGGCTTAGTTCAACACTCTCATCCCCTTGATTTGCCTTCCAATTATTATACACCCCTTTTAAAGAGATATCCAGCAATTGCTGATAGCTATATTTCAAGTTAGCCCCTACAAAAAGCTGCTTAGTATCGACATCCGGTATCGCTTCACTGAAATTGGAAAAAAAGTCAGGTTTAGATGTGGCCACTTGACTGAAAAGCACATCGCTACTAGTTATCTTATAACCAGCGAACACGTCGAACCAAAATCCCGGTGCCACGCCACTCCGGATACCCAAGATAGCATTCAACCAGTTACGAGAAGGAGCCAACTCTTTCATTGGATACAGATAACGGTTGATCTGTGACATATCGTACATGCTGTTGGAGTAAAGCTTTCCGTCAGCCTTTACATATAGCTCCGTTTTATCAGCAACCTCCACATCAGCGGCAATATTTGGCGAGGCCATGAACTCCGCGTCATCACCTGTAGCCAGCATCACATTCGCACCTAATTTGATTTTCCAATTATCACCCTCAACTTTATAATATGGTGATAACATCACCTCGGCATGATTCTTAAACTCATAAACATACGAATTAGAAGCTGCCTCCGGAAAGTTGTAGTTGAAATACTCCACCAATCCACCCAAGCCAATCCGCATATTCCCATTAAAACCTGCGTTCAAATCAAACTTCGCCTCTAAAGTATGCTCCGTCGGTCCATCTATATTCTTGTTCAACCCATATTTATGGGAGAAATTTATATAACCTAAATCCAGCAAATATCCGAACGGGGCATCTTCCTTCGACTCAAATCCGATATTAGCAGCTATCGTCTGGTTTACTTGGTTTGTTTCCCGATCCACTCTATCCAAACTACCCTCTGCCATCATAGACCAAGCATCCGCAATAGGCAGTCCATAATAATTAAACGCCGAATATCCGTACTTCGCACCAATACTAAATATCGTCTTATCAAAAACATGCTTGAAATTGATGCCTCCCAGATTATCGTTGATCTTCGCCTTCACCTTCTCATCGTCCATCTGAATATATTTCACCTTTCCATTCGTAGAACGATGTGAATACCAAATATTCAACTTATCCTTCTCGGTACTCAAGATATGATATCCCAAATCACCGTTTATATTCAGATATGTGCCTACACCGAAGTTAAAATATCCCCGGCGCTTGTTGTAATCCATCTGCGTCATGATATTTCCGGAAGGCAACAAACTAATCTCTTTCTGCGGATCGGCGGCGATCGTATAATTCGAGTAATCGATCGGGATCTTACGAACCTCCGGCTCTTTCACCACGGGAAGCGTATTTACCTTGCTAGCGTCCTGCACGGAAGGATCATACTCCCGTTCAAGCGTCATCTCTCGGTTCAGGTTCTTTTCTTTCGTAACATCCTCTTGCGCACTCGCAGCAGCAGCCGAACCCAGCAAAGCTACCACACACAACGCCTTTACATTATATATAGTCTTCATCGCTTTCTTTTATTTCTTTAGTTTACCCAATCTGTCTTCGATCATCGCGGCGATCTCATCATCACCCTTGTAGTTGTTTTGCAAACTAGTCAGATATTGACGAGCTTGGAAATCATCACCTTGGCGGATATAAATATCAGCCAACAAGATAAAGCCCCGTGCCAACCAATATTGGTGAGGCGTACCGTTCTCGATAAAGTTCATCAAGACAGTCTCGGCATTCTTATCATCCTTATTATCATAATACAATTGAGCCAATAAATATTTAGCCTCCGCCCCGTGTATCGTACGGGTATCCTTGCTGATCTCTTTCAAGTCGGCCAACGCCTTGTTCTCCTGCTTCAAGCTGATATAAGCCTTCGCACGGACATAACGGGCCTCGGACATAATCTCGGGAGATAGCTTCGGTTCCTTCAGCAAATCGTTGGCGGCAAGCAAAGCCTCTTGCGGCTGACCGGTCAATTCGGCGCAACGCATCAAGCCCAATTTAGCGGCCTCCTTATTCTCCGGATTCTCCGCTACCGCCTGTAGATGTTTGAAACTTTCCATAGCGGCGGCGTAATCCTTATCCAAATACTCGATCTCAGCCTTACGAGCCCAAGACTCTTCCCTGAATTTCGTATCACCGCTCTCCAATACTAACGAGAACAGACGTTTCGCCTCCTCCTGTTCTTTCTTGGCAAAAGCGATACTTGCCAAATAGAAATTAGCGTTCGAGCTAAACGCTCCCTGCGGGAAGGTTTGCAAATAATTCGTCAAGCTACGACGAGCGCCCTCATTATCGCCTCGCATAAATAACTTCTCGGCCGCCAAATAGGTCAAGGAGTCTTGCTCACTCACCTCGAAACGAACATTTCCACCTAATGAATTCGCATAGGCGGCAAACGAATTGATATCGTTCAACTCGATATATACGGACTTCAAGTCTTGCAAGGCCACTTTCGCCTCCTCGCTACCCGGATAATTGCTAATCACGCTCTTATAAGCCTCGGCCGCTTTCTCCGGCTGATTGTCGTTGAAGTAAATCAAACCAAGCTGTACGCCGGCCTTACGAGCCAGACTACTTTGCGGGAAATCACGCATCAATTGCTCAAAGCTTGCCGCAGCCGCTTGATTGTTATCCAATAACACGTAAGAACGTCCTTTCTCGAACAAGGCATCATCCACATATTGTGATTCCGGGAAATCACGGATCAAACGATCCATTACGCTGATCTTTCCCTTATAATCTTTCTGTAACCCAAGCAAGAAACCCTTCTGATACACCGAATAATCTCCGGCGGACGGTTGCAATTGCGCCGCACGGGTATAATTCTCTTCCGCCATAGCGAACTGACGGTTGTGGAATAAACAATCGCCGATACGATTATAAGCGTCCGCATAAGCCGGAGTCTGCTGATTGCTTTCCAGATTCACGTATTGACGGAAACGGTTCAACGCCTCGCCATACTCTTTCAATTTGAAGTAGCTGTAACCTAAGTTATAATGTGCCAAGGCATACATATCCGTATTACGTTGGCGGGTATTATTCAAATAGGTACGATAATCGGAAATCGCCTTATTATACTCACCTTGGCGATAATAAGATTCCCCACGCCAGAAATAAGCGTCGTTACGAGATTCCAGATTATAAGCGCCCAGTGAGATCGCACGGCTGAAAAGATCGACCGCCTTATCCAATTCCATATTCGTGAACGCCTGCGTTCCCAACTGGAATAAGATATCTTGTTTCGCCTCCAAGATCTTCGTACTCGGATGCTTGATCTTATCGATAGAGTTCAGAGCCGCTTGATAGTTCTTGGTAGTCAAATAAACCTCCACCAGATAATCGTTTACCTTATCGGCATATTTGGAATTCGGAAAATCATTCAAGAAATCCTCGAAGATTGTCACCGACTCGCCAAAGCCCGTGAAAGCGGTCTCGTGGATCAATAAAGCGTAATTATACATAGCCGCCTCTTTCACTTGCTTATCGAAAGAAGAAGTCTCGGCAGCCTCGAAGGCCATACGGGCGTTATTCTTATCTTTTAATTTCAGATAACTTTGCCCCAGATACAGATAAGCGTTCTGCGAAAGGGCATCGTTCTCACGTACGGTCCGCCCCAAAGCGTTCACGGCGCTACTGTAATTACCCTTATTGTAATAACATACGCCCAAGATATATAAATCGCCCCTCAACGGGCTATCCGTCGAGGATACATATTTACTCAGCATATTAATCGCCTGATCCTCATTTCCCAGATGATAGTAGGCGTTACCCATGATACGGTAAACCTCGCTATTGTTCTCGCTATCCGGATAAGAGGCTAGCAATTCCTTACCTTCGCTGATCACTTTCTCGTATTTATTCTGGATAAAATAAATTTGCGTGATATAGTACAAGGATCGCTCTTTATAATCAGGCAAGTCCTTCAAGCGGGTAAATTCCACCAAGGCATTGTTGTATTTACCGGTTGCGTAATCGATATAAGCGACATAATAGGTAGACGCTTCCCGGTACTTCGTTCCAATCTGCTCGATCCGTGCGAAATAACCACGGGCCTTCTCCATATCCCCGATTTGCAACAAGGAATAAGCCAGACGGAAACAATAAGCCTCCTGTTGTTCCGGACTTAGCATATCAATGTTCGATTCGTTAAACCAAAAGATAGCTTTCTGATACTCTCCCTGTCCGAAATGGGCGGAACCGATCAAGAAGTTCACCTCGTCCGCATGACGGGAAGCCGGGTACACATCCAGATAATCTTTCAATAACTCAACGGCATTGGGACGGCCTTGCTCATAAGCGGAGTAGACCAACATATAATCGGCTTCTTGAATCAAGTCGGCATCCGTGGAATGCTGTTTATACGCCTCCAGCTTATCGATGCAACCTGAATAATTCTTCAAACTAAACAACTCCTTGCCTTCGACAAACAAACGGTTCGGCGCATCAAATTGATACGATCTCTGCCCGCTTGCCATGTGGCTGCCTACTACCAGACACAGCGGAATAAGTATTCTTTTCATCACTCATTTGCTTTTTAATACAAGCACTTACTTCAGTGCCTATTCGTTCTAATTCGCAAATATAAGTAATATGCGCCAAACAGAAGGCAAGTTCTATCAATATTTACCAAGATAGATCGGTACCGCCTTTCGGATAGAGTCTAAACCGAAGTCTTCCGGATTCACATCCTCCGGGCGAAGGATCACGATCTCGGCGGCATCATCTTCCGCATGCACGTTATTGAAATCATCTACCAAGCACTCATAAAACATATCCAGCGTATGCACCTCAAAGCCGGAATACATATATAAATTAGGCAAGGAAAACAAATAACGGCAATTCTGGATATGCAACCCCGTCTCCTCCCTTACTTCCCGGCGAGCGGCCTCCTCCCCCGACTCAAACATATCGACGAAGCCACCGGGCAAATCCAATGTACCTTTAGCCGGCTCTTTTCCTCGGCGAACCAGTAACAACTCCCCCTTAGCGTTCTTTATGAAACAAGCGACAGCCGATGACGGGTTGAAATAATAAACAAAACCGCACGCCATACATTTTTTCGCTTTCTCGTTATGTTCCACGAAAGCTTTTGCCCCGCAAACCGGGCAAAACTGAAATTGATACAACGGATGTCTCATACTTTATGATTTATAATTCAATTAAAAACAACAAGCCGCACCTAAATATAGATGCGGCTTGCCTTATTTCGCAAATGTCTTTTCGTTATACGCAAAACCGGATTTAGACTTCCAAACCAGCACTTTGGTCTCTTACTTCCCAACCCAAAGCACTTGCTCCTAATACGGCAGCGTCGCTCTCTTTCAATTGAGAGAATAATAATTTAGTCTTACCTGCGTAAACTTTCAACATATTTTTCTCCATCGAACGTTTAATCGGGTTCATGATCAAATCGCCAGCTTTCGTAAGACCGCCAAACAAAATGATAGCCTCCGGGCTAGAGAATGCTACGAAATCAGCGAAAGCCTCTCCCAACATAGAGCCGGTAGCCTCGAAAATCTCAAGAGCGATCTTATCATTCTTCATAGCTGCGTCGTATACGTCTTTTGAAGTGATTTCATCCGGATCCAAGTCGCGAAGAACACTCTCGTCCTTACGGATTTCCAGATATTCACGAGCCGTACGAGCCACACCGGTAGCTGAAGCATAAGCCTCCAGACATCCTTGACGACCGCAACCGCACTGACGACCATTGTTACGACGCATGATAACGTGGCCCAACTCGCCGGCAAAACCGTCATGTCCGTATACCAAGTTACCACCGATTACGATACCGCTACCCACGCCAGTACCCAAAGTGATCACGATAAAATCTTTCATACCGCGAGCGGCTCCATAAGTCATCTCACCGATAGCGGCAGCGTTGGCGTCGTTTGTTAAAGCAACAGGAATACCATCGATCTGTTCGCTGATCAATTGAGCCAAAGGAATCTTACCTTTCCAAGGCAAGTTCGGAGCGAATTCGATACATCCGTTGAAAAAGTTTCCGTTCGGAGCACCTACACCCACACCTTTAATCTTATCCGGACCACCAGCCTGATCAATAACAGACTTCAGACCTTTAGCAAGTTCCGCTACATAGTCATTAACGTCTGCATATTTACCAGTCTTAATTGATCCACTATACAAGATTGTTCCTCTTGCGTCAACTACACCAAAAACAGTGTTGGTACCACCTATATCGATACCTACTACATAAGGCTTCTCCATGATTTTATATTTAGGATTAATAATGATTTTCCTCTTTCTGGGTAGCAAATATAAGAGGTTTAACACAAGTTGCAATACGATTTGAAGAAAATTTTACAGATTCCTGTCATTTTATCTTCTTTTTTCGAAAACTTATGTTAAGCAACATTGTTATATAATAATGGAGAATTATCGCAACGGTAATATCTCGATCCAATAGTCATCCGGATCATTAATAAAATACAATCCCATCTTGGTATTCTCGAAGCAAACCGCTCCCATTTCCTTGTGGTATTTACGTACCTCCTCATAATCGCCGGCTACCCGGAAACAAAGATGGCTCTCATTGTCGCCTAGCTCATAAGGTTCTTTCCGGTCACGCAGCCAAGTCAGCTCCATCAAGAAACCGGTTTGCTCATCCGTTAAATAAACCAATATAAAAGAACCGTCTTCCGCGACCTTTCGATGATGCTCTTTCAACCCCAACGCTTTGTTATAAAAAGCGATACTTTTCTCCAAATCCAATACGTTAATATTGAAATGGTCAAATCTGCCTTTAACTTCCATACCTAAATAAATTTATATGTTTTCTAAAACCTATACATTAATAATATATTATATATCGGTACCCTCACCCGGTACAGAAAGGACAACATACCGGCAACCTTTCGATTCGGCATACGGGGCAAAAGCCATGACCTCCGCCGGACGTTCCCAGAAATGCATCGGCACAAAGATACCGGTCCTTATCCGGTCGATGAATTGTTGGGCACCTCGCATAAAATCGGTCCCTAAGCGGGGATCTACCGGAAACATGACAACATCCATCGCCTGCGTATATTTCGCTATTATATCCAGTTCTTTCAGGTAATTCCCTTCCGCCTCCGCAACTTCCTGTGGAGTAGACTCATCTTTCCAATGCCAATTATTCAAGTCTCCGGCATGAAAAATCAGTTTACCTTGCGTCTCGATCAAAAAAGAGATACCGACATCGGTCGATCCGAACGCCCTAATCGTTAAATGCTCATCTTGGTACACATCTCCCTTCTTCATATAAAAAGCGTCCTCGGCTTTTGCCCGGCGGCGTTTCAAGATATCCTTGGAGAAAATATATTTGATATCGTCTTTCTCCTCTTTCCATTTCAACACGTCCGGATTAAAATGATCCGGATGGAAATGTGATGCCAATACGTACAACGTCCCCGGACGTTTTAATAGCTCCCCACGCACAAACCCCTTCGCCGGGTCCGGATTCGTATCTTTGAAATAATCGATCAAGATGGAGAAGCCTTCCGCCTCTACAACAAACCCGCTATGATAAATATACACCAGTCTCATCCTATTCTCTTTATTTGTTTATTAAAAAACACCGAAACCCTCCGGGTTGTTGACTTCATGCCGCAAATATACAAAACGGTCAGACATATCACATGCCTGACCGATACAGATTATTAACCTACGATTTATTTCCAATTCTCATTCTGGACTAAAACGCCTTCCATGGTCACGATTTGATCATTCGGGATCGGAAGAGTTACCCATTTAGCGTTATAAACGCAGTTGGCAAACTTTCCGAGATGTTTCTTCTCGTAAGTGATATAATTACTTATCTCATCGTACGCTATTCCCCAACGAGCTAAGTCGTACCAGCGATGACCTTCCATCGCCAACTCTAATTTACGCTCGAAACGTAAAGCGGCTAAAGCACCATCCTTGCTGTTGAATTGCGAATCCGGATACAAACCTACACGATAATTAGCCGCAGCGTTCGAATCCAACTTCCCATTCACTTTATCATCCAAGACATAAGATGTAGAAGTGGGCAACATCGTGGCAGCATCAACGCCCTTCACATACGAGTTTGCCGCACGGGCACGTACCTCATTTATATACTTCCCGGCCTCCTTATAATTTCCGTCGTGAATCAAGACTTCGGCATACCAAAGTAAAACATCCGCATAACGGATCAAATGGTAATTCTTGGCTGTAGAGCTCGTCTCCGTAGATACGCTCGTACCGCCTTTATCCGCTTTTTTCGGTTGCCGCTTCTTATTCATATAAGGACCACCATTCGCGATATCACGTACCCACCCATCCAAGATAGAAGGAATCGTCCAGTCCCAATAAGGGACATCAAAACGACCGGTACTGATATCCAGACGAGGATCGGTAAAAACCTCTAAATCCGTATGTGGAATATTATCTGTCAAGGTAGTCAACGCCGGTTTATCTTGATATGATTTATCCAGATACGGCAAACCACTCTCGTCTACGATATGTGAGTTTACCAACTCATAGGAAGGTTGATAGAAACCCCATCCTGATGTACCCATACCTCCCGGAGGAGCCGTATGCCATGAACCTTCGATAGAGTTCGTGATTACCTGAGAACCAGAGATAGTCCGCTGTATATCGAACACGGACTCACCGCTCCAATCGGCACTACCTGCCGTAAACAAATCCTCATAAGTATCCGCTAGTTTGAATTTCGTGCCATTATTATCCTGCCCATTCGCGATAATAGCCTCCAATAAAGCCTTGGCATCCGCCCAATGATCGGAAGTACCATTCGTACCGTTATAGGGTGAAGACTGATACAGCCTCAATTTTGCCAAGAAAGCGGCGGCGGCCCATTTATTGACACGCCCTTTATCGCTCGCCCAAATATCCGGCAGGTTATCATAAGCGAACTGTAAATCCTCAGCTACCTTATCCCATATGTAAATATAATTGCCAGACTCATCCACATTGGAAACTTTTGGGTTTACATCGCTAGCGAACTCCTCGCTTCCCACGTAAGGAATAGCGGCACCAAATAGTTTCATTCCCTCAAAATGCCAGAATCCGCGAAAGAATCGGGCTTGGGCGATCGCTTCGGTATAAAAATCCTTTGATACGCCTTTTACGGAAGAAAGCTCGTCCTTGATCTTATCGATCATATTAATCACGTTGTTCGCACGATAGACACCTTCATAAACCACTTTCCATTTGGTATTCAAATATCCGTTGTCCGTAGTGATCGCATACGTTTCCAAGTTCGTAAAGTCAGACTGGTCCGTAAACGTAGACCCTTTATTCGCACTTCCACCCAGTACATCGCCATAGGCATAATTTGTCAAAGGAGCCGCAAAATACTCCTGTGTATGCATTGACGAATACATTCCTGTAATCGCATAATTTACGCCTTCCTGATTCAACAACTCATCTTCACTGACCGCACCCACCGGCTTTACATCCAAGAAGTCTGAGCAAGAGGTCATCGCTCCTAATGAAGACGCCACTAACATTGAATATATAAATAGTCTTTTCATACTGTTTTTTTTAATCGTTATCAATATCCTTATCGAAATTCCTTTTAGAAAGAAATATTCACGCCTAAAATGAACTGGCGTGGCATACCATAAGAACCGTAGTCGATACCTTTCATCATATCGTTACTGCTATCTTCATTATTGCTACGAACCTCCGGATCCAAACCAGAATAGCCTGTTAATGTAAACACATTGGAAACCTGACCGTAAACACGAATCTTCTCAAATTTGATCTTATTCAAGATACTCTTTGGCAACGTATAACCGAGCGTCAATGTCTGCATACGCAAGTATGAACCGTCTTCTATATAAGTAGAATTGGATTCATTAGCCGCCTCCGTACCTTCATTAGATGTACCAGCCCATAATGGATAGATACCATCCGGGTTTGTAACGGGATCCCAAGAGTTTTCCAAGCGATCTTTAGAGAAGTTACTTTGTAATGCCCCGAAATGCGTATAATACTGATAATGTTTATACAAGTCGTTACCTACAGAGAAATAAAGGAATGTACTCAAATCAAAACCTTTCCAACCAACACTAAGGTTCACACCTCCCGTGAAGTCCGGATGCGGATTACCGATAATCGTACGGTCTTCCGCCCCAATCTTTCCATCTCCGTTCACGTCACGAATCTTATAACGACCTACCCATGATTGAGGATTCAAGCTGGCCTCGTCCGCCACGGCATACGGTAAAATCGTTTTTCCATCCGCGGTCTTATAGTTCAGCACATCTTGTTCACTCGTATAGATTCCGTCCACTTGATAACCGTAGAACATCGCTACCGGTTGCCCTACCGTGGTGATGTTTACCTTACTCAAACGCGTATTCGTAAATAGATCCGAAGAACCTAATTGGGTAACCTTATTCTTATAGGTTGAGATATTGGCGTTTACCGAGTAACTAAAATCACCGACTTTATCTCTCCAGCCCACACTGAAATCAAGACCTTTATTCTGCATATCGCCAATATTGATCTTTGGCTTAGTAGCGTTACCGGCCAAAGCGGACCAGTTAGCGTTCACCAACAAATCTGAAGTCTTCTTAATATAATAATCTATACTTCCGGTCAAACGATTATTCAACGCCGTTACGTCTAAACCGACGTTCAACATCTTGGTTGTTTCCCACTTAGCATTCACATCACCCAGATTTGAGATCGCATAGCCCGGAGACGCCCCTGAATCCGCACCTGTGATTCCATATAAATAATCATTTCCGGTCGCATATTGAAACGCATAATTATAGGCTCCGATATTAGAGTTACCGGTCGTTCCATAACCCGCACGCACCTTTAGATCATCCAACCACGTACGTGTCTTTTCCATAAAGACCTCATCCGACATACGCCAGCCTAAAGAAAGAGAAGGGAATGTACCCCAGCGGTTATCCTCGCCAAACCGGGAAGAAGCATCCCGGCGAACCGTTACAGTTGCCAAGTATTTACCTTTATAGGAATAATCGCCACGGAAGAACAAGCCGAACATCGTACTTTTATCAAACATTTTTCCTTCATTCTTCATATTGTCGGAAGAACCATTGTTTAATATCCATGTATTGGGATTATTCTCGAAGATATAATCATAGCGAATGGCTTTCATGCTTCGTCCCACACCAAATTTCATAGCTTCCGTACCGATCATAAATGTCACGTCATGATCTTCATTGAATTTCGTCTTATAAGTCGCCGTATTGGTCCACTGATAATCCAACCTCCAATTCGCGTTTTCCTCCAGATAATTTTGAGATTGCCCCTCTTTATTGGTAGCGATCGTCTTCTCACTCAACGCTTGGCTCCACATACCCATCAAACGAACGCTGAACTGCGTACGAAGACTCAGGCCTTTGATCGGTTTCAACTCGGCGAAAGCCGCACTTTGCAATCGCATGAAACGAGTCCAATCATCCTGTTGATTCATGGCTGTCTGATAAGCCGTATTCGCACGTCCACCTTCCGAGGCCTGTGATCCCGCATAATCGCCACCTACATTATAAACAGGTACCCATGGCTGGATCGTATATGTTTGGGCGAATACGCTCGCATCGCCTTGACGCCCTCGCTCACCGCCCATCTCCATTACGGCGATATTGGAATTCTGGCCTATCGTGAAATATTTATTCGCATTATAGGTAGAGTTGGCACGCAGTGAATAACGTTTAAAGAAAGAAGAGATAATCGTTCCTTCCCGATTAGTATAGCCTAAAGAAGCCGAGTAAGTTCCTTTTTCTCCACCTCCTAATAAAGAGATCTGATGATCCTGTACTTTACCCGTACGAGTCACCATATCATACCAATTCGTTCCTTTCTGGGCCTCCGCTTCCGAATATCCATCTTCCAACATCTGATAATAAGCGGAACGTGACCACGAATTACTACCATCCGGTTTATAGGAAGCCACCCACGCATCGATACTACCAAACTGCGAGATTACTTGATCTTTTGATAAACCGGCCGGCTTAATCGCATAAGGCATCGTCAATTCATCTTTATCGTTCAACGATCCGAATTGAGGATGAGCGGTGGGTGTTTGTCCGCGATAATCCCGCACGTTTCTCATACCTTGTGCTTGCCATTCCATCGCCTCCCATCCATTCAACAAATCATAACCACTATTCGCCATCTTCGCCACACCAAAGTAACCATCATAAGATACTCGTACCCGGCCGCTTTTAGTTCCTTGCTTTGTCGTGATAATGATTACACCATTCGCTCCTTGCGCACCGTAAATCGCAGTAGCGGAAGCATCTTTCAAAACTTGCAAAGACTCGATATCATTCGGATTGACCGCGTCGATATCCACATTCGAGACACCGTCCACAACAATCAATGGGTCTGAACCATTCAACGAGCCGACACCACGGATACGGATAGTCGTCTCACCACTAGGTCCACCCGAGTTCGAGATATACACACCGGAAGCCTTTCCTTGCAAAGCCTCTGAGAATGTCGCTACCGGAGTCTCCTTCAACTCTTCCGTAGATACGACAGCGACAGATCCCGTAATATCTTTCTTCGCTTGGGTACCATAACCGACAACAACGACCTCATCCAAGGCTTGTGTGTCTTCCGTTAATTTTACTTTGATATTGTTCTGGCTATTCTTCAGAGAGATCTCTTGAGTTACATAGCCAATGTAAGATACCACCAATATGGCATTATCCGGCACACCATCAAGTATGACACGTCCGTCCATATCGGAAATATTTCCGATAGTTGTCCCTTTAACAAGGACATTCGCTCCAACAATTGGTCCTGCTTTGTCTGAAATAGTGCAAGTGACTCTACGTCCATCTTGTTGCAGGGCATTGCCCCTTACGTCTGGTGTTAAATCGCCTACTTCAGTGGCCATGACTGGACTTGCGCCACATAAGAATAAAGAGGCTCCTAGAAACACCTGTTTCCATAATACTACATTATTCATACAACATTAGATTTTAAGGTATAAATCAATAAAAAACACAATCTAACAGCAAAATGATCTTTCCATATACAACAACATTCTAGATTTCAGTAAATTTCTGAATACTTATGGTCTAAATGTTTTTTCATAAACGACTAGTCTAAACGATCGTTTCTATTAGTCGTTTGTAAAGGTCTGTTTTTTTTTCGACACGTGCAACTTTTTGTTGATTTTTTTTTATTTTATCTTATTGCTAATGGGGGAGATAACCCTTCATCGATCTAAAAAAAGCTTTTCTTTTTCAAATCATCATTTCCTCTTTTCAAAAACGCAAGATTTAAACGATCGTTTAGACTAGTCGTTTTTTTAGTATTATGAAAGAAAGCAAGAAGCGGCTTTTATCATTAAAGACATGATAATGAAGAAGCTACACAAACGAAGTTGAGAAGAAGAGAGTGATGTTTGCCTATTTTGAAATGTAAACAGATGTAACATACCCTAGAGGTATGGCAGAGTAGTGAATTCATTTTGTTAAAAGTTTGTGTTTTTTATTTTATTATACCTTAAATTCTAAATTTGTATGAGAAATGTTGTATCATGGAAGCCATTAGTCTTAGGAGCTTCTTTTCTTCTGTACGGAGCCGGAACGGCCTTCGCAACAGAAACAGATCATCTGTATCCTACACCGAGTACGGGATTTACGAGTTTGCAGCAAGATGGAAGACAGCTCAACTGTCTTATCGTAGACAAATCCGGTCCTATCGTTGGAGCTAACGTAGTCGTAAAAGGGACTACGATCGGAAATATTTCCGATATGGATGGACGTGCTATCATTGACAATGTGCCCTCAAACGCAGTTTTAGTGGTATCCTATATTGGATACGTAAGTCAAGAAGTAGTACTCAAGCCTAGCCAAACTTCTATCAAAATCACGTTAGTTGAAGATTCCCAAGCATTGGATGAAGTCGTAGTAACTGGCTATAGTACACAGGCAAAAAAGGATATCACTGGTTCTGTGGCAGTCGTCGCTACTGACGCTCTGAAAGAGACACCGGTCTCAAACTTCTCGGAAGCCTTACAGGGCAAAGCTGCCGGTGTATTCGTACAAGCTGGCGGTGGACCGCTAGGCGAGACTACAATTCGTATCCGTGGTGTAGGCTCCGTAAATGGATCAGACCCACTTATTATTGTAGACGGAGTATCCGGCGTAGACATAGATGCTGTAAACCCGAACGACATCGAGTCTATGCAGATCTTGAAAGATGCCGCTGCTTCGGCTATTTATGGAGCGAAAGGAGCGAATGGTGTAATCATCATCACAACAAAACAAGGAAAGAGAGATGACCGTGTAAAAGTTTCTTACAATGGTTATTTTGGTGTGGCTAAAATGGCAAACGACGGTTACGATTTGCTAAATGCATGGGAAGCTATGGAATTCCAAGAGGAAGGCCAACGTAATCTACTGAAATACCGCGGTTTAACCACAACACACGCACAATTCGGTTCAATTGGCGCAGATGGTTCAGGCCATTTGACAATGCCGTATGCGTTGAAACCCGCAGGTTATAGCAAAGATCAAGTTATCCAAGAGTTTGGCTCAATCGATGCTTGGGTGAAATCTTACAAGGACAATGGTACAAACACATGGTCTCGCTCCGCTTATTACCAAATGTTAGAGGATGGTTATTCAGAGGAAGAAGCCCGCAAAGGTACTAATTGGTATGACGAGGTGGTACAGACCGGCAAGGTGCAGAACCATGAGGTTTCTATCACCGGTGGCGGACAAAAAGCCACCTACTCAGTTGGCTTGGGGTATATGAACCGTGAAGGTACGATCAAGGAATCGTGGTTCCGCCGTTATTCTCTGCGTGCGAACACCAACTTTTTCGTAAATAAGTGGTTCAACATTGGTCAGAATACTAATATCGCTGTAATCGAGAACTCAGGAGAGCGTGGTCGCCAAGGTGATGATAACACCTTTGGAAAGACCTTCTCTATCCAGCCGTGGGTACCTATTTATACCGTAGGCGGTGACTATGCCGGTTCCGTAAACAATGAGGGAGGACGTGCCGAGAGTGCAGTAATGGCTGTTAATCATGGTAAGGATAATCGTCGCCGTTTCTTGCGTGCTCAATCGGCTATTTACGCAGAATTAATCCCCATACCGGAGTTAAAAATCCGTACACAGTTCAGTGCTCGCCTAAACGGTTCTTGGGACTATTGGATGAACAAGCGCACCATCATGACTAATAAGGAAGGGCGTAACAACAACGAATTCTACGAGAACGCTGGATATTGGCTAGGGTATCAATGGACAAATACAGCCACTTACAATAAAACAATTAATGACGATCATCAAATCGGCATAGTAATCGGTACAGAAGCCATCCGGGAAGGTTTAGGCCGTTGGATCCAAGCAGGTCGCATAGACTATGATTTCGAGAATGACCCTAATACTTGGCAGATCAACAACGGCTCCGCTGCAAACTTACGTAATAGCGGAGAAGTACGCTCTGTCAGCACCATGTTCGGTATGTTCGCTCGTGCGGACTATTCTTACCAAGGTAAATATTTGGCAACCTTAACCGTTCGTAGGGATGCCTCTTCTAAATTCTCTCCCAAGAATCGCTGGGGTACATTTCCTTCACTTTCTTTAGGTTGGCGTATGTCGGATGAGAACTTCATGGAAAAGACTCGCTCTTGGTTGGATGACTTCAAATTGCGTGCAGGTTACGGTACGACCGGTAATTCCAATATTGATGCCTACAACTGGGCTTTCCAATATGGCACAGGTAACACTTATCTTTACAGTATCACTGGTAGTGACACAGATGTGGCAACCGGTTACGGCGTAACGGATCTAGGAGATATCAACGCAAAATGGGAAACGTCCAAGATGTTGAACGTTGGTTTCGATGCGACAGTCTTCGATCAACGCCTAAGTATCAACTTCGATTGGTATTTGAAAAAAACATCCGACATGTTGATCGACGCTAACTGGTCTGCTTTGGCTGGTAACGCAGACAAGCCAAAAGTCAACATTGGTGACATGGAAAACAAGGGTGTCGACCTAAACATGACATGGCGCGACAAGGTAGGTGAATTCGACTACTCTGTAGGAGTGAATCTTTCTCATTACAAAAATAAACTAACAGAGATCGGTACTGAAGCAGGTATCTTCGAGGGAACTCGTATATCCAACATGAACGTGATGATGAAAGGTTATGCGGTAGGTATGTTCCACGGTTATCAATTAGACGGTATTTACCAGAGTGAAAATGATGTTCGTAATTACAAAAATGACGCTGGTAACGCAGTAATACCTTATGGAACAGCAGACGCAGGTTCATTAAATGCCGCTCAATATGTGGGCCAATTCAAGGTTAAAGATGTTAACAACGATGGTAAGATTGATGCTTCTGACCGTACCTTCATCGGTAACCCACATCCGGATTTGACCGGAGGTGTCAACCTAAGTTTGGGCTGGAGAAACTTCGACCTAAGTACCTATCTGTACTTCTCCGTAGGTAATGATATCTTCGCTATGTATAAATATTATACACACTACGGTTCTTTACAATCCGCTTATTCAAGGGATCGTCGTGACAACTCTTGGAACCCTGAGACCAACCCAAACGGAATCTATCCCATGTGGGCGACAGCTACCGGCGAGAGCACAATCGCAGCCAACGAGTCTAACTCTGGTTACATCGAGGATGGTTCATTCTTACGTATGCAGACTTTAACGTTGGGTTACACCCTGCCGAAACAATGGATGGATAAGATCAAAATGGATAAGATCCGTATCTACGGGCAGATTTCTAACGTATTCACATTGACAGGCTACTCTGGTTTGGATCCACAAGTTCGCACAGACGACGGTTCCGGTAATTCTAAAGACCGTAATATGGGAACAGACTACGGCTCTTACGGTATGCCACGGCAATTCATTGTAGGCGTAAACGTTACTTTCTAAAACTAGGACTGAGAATCTAATTATTAACAATTAAGAAAAGACGATAATGAAAAAAATATTTATATATTCCGCAATTGCGGCAGTTCTTACCTTAGGTAATACGTCTTGCTCGGACTTTCTTGAGGTCAAACCCGCCGGTTCAGTAAGTGAGCAAGATTTTGTCTCCGCTAAAGGATTAGAGCAATTGGTGACAGGTATGTACGCCAAGATGCACGACAATTCTTATTTCGAGGCAACGTTGAGCAACTATGTTTATGGCGATGTCATGGGTGGTAGCGCCAATAAGGGTTCTACGTTCCAAGACCAACCAGACTTCACCAGCTTGGAGACCTACACCTTCACCACAGATAATGGCTATCTCAACGTCAAATGGAAAAAATCCTATAACGGTGTTTTCTCCGCAAATAACGTGATCAAACTGGCTGATATGGCGAAAGAAGAAATGTCTGCCATCAACGGCGAAGCCAAAGACAATTATACGGAGACCATTGCGCAAGCACGTTTCTTCCGTGCTTTTTGGCACTTCGAGGTAGTGAAACTCTTTGGAGCCGCCGTGCCATATGTAGACGATCAAGCTATGCAAGAAAATGTAAACCCACAAATATCCAATGTAGACGAAAGTGGTAACTATATCTATATTTGGGATAAGATCATCGAGGATTTGCAGTTCGCATACGACAACCTGCCCGACAAATGGAGCACTGACAAAGGGCGCATCAACAAGTGGGCCGCTGCCGCATTACTTGCGAAGGTCAAAATGTATCAATCTTCCCCATATGATGGAAAGAACGGTACACAAAATCGTTGGACGGAGGTGAAAAGCCTTTTAGAGGATGTCATCGCCAACGGCAAAGACAACAACGGTACAAAATTCAAATTAGCAGATACCTATGAGGAACTTTACTATGCGGGAGAGTCTGATTGGACAGGAGAATCCGTATTCGATATCCAAATGGCTATCACAGGTACGGTAGAGGAAATCTCCAGTATCAACGGCCCATGGCACATTGGTTTCAACGGCGCATTAGGTACCGGTGGTTGGGGCTTCTACCAACCCTCTAACGATTTGGTCAATTCCCATATCGTAGATGCGAATGGTCTGCCCAAAATGGATGGTAGCTACAAGAATGTACCAGCATTAACTACATTGGATGCCAACAACATTCCTCACACAGACTTAACAGTTTACACCGATCCACGTATCGATGTATCGACCGGACGTTTCAACACGCCGTTCTGGGATTGGACCGTGCCATCCTCACTTGACGGCTGGGTACGCGATTATAGCAACGGAGGTTTGTATTTGAACAAGAAAAATATCCCGCGTAAAGCCGATAAAGGTAGTTTATCTATCGTAACAGTAACCAACTCTTCTGCCAAAAACTTCCATTTGATACGCTACGCAGACGTATTATTGTGGTATGCGGAGGCATTGATCGAGACCGGAAATCCGAAAGAAGCTGGTAAGTACATTAACCAAGTTCGTGCCCGTGCCGCCAACGGATACGTCAAGGCTGCTGATCCCAACAATGGGATGGCTGAAACAACCTCTTCTTACGTCTTTGAAGATAAAGTGAACGGCAAAACACAGCCTAATGCTGCCGGAAACTATCGTATTGGGTTATATCCCGATTCTCAATTCGCGACCAAGGAGTCTGCGACACAGGCTCTACGCTGGGAACGTAAGATAGAGATGGCCTTGGAAGGACATCGCTGGTATGACTTAGCTCGTTGGGGTATCATCGCAAATGAGTTAAACAGTTACTCCGCTTACGAAAAGAAGTTTTTGTTGAAATACGCAAACAGTGTTTACAACGCAAAATGGTGTATATTGCCAATTCCTTTAAATGAAATCCAAAAGATGGATGGTCTTTTGGTTCAAAATGAGAATTGGAAATAAACAAGTGGGTTAACATTAAAAATGAACAGCCGGGCATGTGATATGTCCGGCCTGTTTTCTTTAATTCTCCAAAGTAAATTAACTTCATTCGTACCGATTGGTATTTCCGATAAAAATCGTATCTTTGTTTGACTTTAAATCATAATGAAACGAGCATTCTAGCCATGAGATATAAACAAATACTCCTCGGTTTGATCCTATTTGTCCTATTAGGGGGTTTCTTGCAAATAACCAGCAAGTTTCATTTCTTCTATATCGAGCAGCTTCAACTATTCCAGTTTTCCGGAGACTACCTTACGGACAAAATCAGCAATCCGGGAGGTTTATCTTTGATTATCGGGGAATTCTTGACACAATTCTTTATTACCCCTTATGCAGGGCCTTTTATTATCGCAGCTATACTTACGTCTATCGGATTGACAATGAGAGCGATCATCCGGCAAATCAATCCGGATAAAGAACTCTTCCTGCTTTACTTACTTCCGGTTCTATCTTTATTATTGATTCAATACGACTTCAATTATTTATTACAAGGCACTATCGCATTCCTATTTTGTTTGCTTAGCCTAAACGCATGGATGCGTATAAAAGATCTCCACTACCGGCTATCCGCCGCATTGATAATCACCCCACTACTTTTTTGGATGGGAGGACCGGTCGCCGGGCTATTCTCATTCTGTGTGGTTCTAAAGGAATCAGTAAGCCGTTCCAAACATGGAATCTATTTTTTAGCGGTTTTAATTGAATACCTGTTTATCGGGATCGGGAGTGTCTGGTCAACTACCATCACCAGCTATCGCTTCGCGTTCTTACCGGACGCTTTTTACCACCCGATTCTGGCGGCTCCCAATCTCATCTATTTCGCATGGGGCAGTTTACCGCTTTGCCTAATCGGGGCATTCGTATATCCTAAAGGCAAAAACAAATCAAAGAAAAAAACAGGGATAGAGCTTACCGTTCAATCCATCCTAATCCTATCCCTTTGCTGGATAGCCATTCCACGGTATAACGACCAGAAAGCCTATCCACTAAAGGTCTTGGATTATTATGCCCGTACCGGACAATGGGACGAGATCATCCGGCGTTGTCACGGGCCGATCAAAAACTATTTGTATTTAACTTACTTAAATAGGGCACTTGCGGAAAAAGGGGAGTTAGCAGACCGGATGTTCGCTTTTGATCAACACGGTCCTCAAGGGCTACTCGCCTCTTGGAACAAGACCTTTACGGTCTCTACCCTGTTAAGCGACGCTTATTTTACGTTAGGGGAAATCGCATTATCACAGGAGATGGCTTTTGAAGGATATGTCACCGTAATTGGCGCCGGTAATCCCCGGAACCTGCAACGGCTTGTTCAAACAAACTTGATTTACGGAACGTATCCTATCGCCGAGAAATATATCAGTATCTTAGAAAAAACATATGCTTATCATAATTGGGCTAAGCAACATAGAGTGTTCTTGTATAACGATAAAGCGGTTGAAGCAGATCCGGTATTAGGCCCTAAACGAAAAACTCTCCCGAAAGAAAGTAACCTATCCGGTATCAACGGACTGGAGCATGATCTACTTATCCGTGCCGAACAAGACCCGGGGAATCAGCTCCCGATCCAATTCACCGGGGCTATCTATCTGCTTTCTAAAGACATGAAGTCCTTCCAAACGTTGATAGAGAAGTATTATGGAACCCCGGTACTCCCCTCTCTTCCCGTGAGCTTTCAAGAGGCCGTTATCCTATTGGCTGAGAAAGACGTGGATTACTGGAAGCGTTTTAACGTATCAGAAAATGTCATCCGCAAATTCGCCGGTTATCGGAACTTAGTCGTACAGAATCGGAATAACCCACAGCTTCCTCAACTTATAAAAAACTCGTTTGGAAACACTTATTGGTCTTATTATACGTTAAAATGATCAACAGCCATGAAAAGAAATATTCGATATATCATCGGTTTATGCCTTATCCTACTGGGAATATCCTGCTCGGACACCATCCCGGTTAGCAAAGAGACCTCGGAGAAACCCGTATTATTTCCCGATTATGCGGATGTGACGATCCCTTATAATATCGCACCCTTAAATTTCAAGATACAAAATCCGCATACGGAAGCTTTCGCCGTACTCAAATTCGGAGAAGAAAAGATACAAGTCAAGGAAAAAGGGGGACAATTCTATCTTCCCGCATCCGATTGGAGAAAATTGCTGAAAAGGGCAACAAGAAAAGCGATACAAGTAAAGCTCTACGCAAAAGACAAAGAATGGCTCGCCTATCCGGAATTCTCACTATTCGTCGCTCCGGAACCCATGGATTCATATCTGGCTTATCGCTTGATCGAACCCGGATACGAGCTTTGGAATCAAATGGGTATTTACCAACGGAATCTGGAAGATTATAAGCAAAGCCCTATCATGGAAAACAAATACAGCGGTCAAAACTGTATGAATTGCCATTCTTTTTGTATGCAAAACCCCGATAAAATGCTGTTCCACATGAGGGATAAGTATTCGGGCACTTATCTGATCGACGGAGACAAGATCGAGAAATTAAATACGAAGACCGATCAGACGCTCTCGCCTTTGGTCTATCCCTCTTGGCATCCATCGGGGAAATACGTAGCCTTCTCTGTCAATCAGACCAGCCAAAGCTTTCATGCCAACGACAAAAACCGGGTGGAGGTCTTCGACAGCCAATCCGACGTAGTTGTATACGATACGGAAAAGCATGAGATTATCAGTACGCCTTCCATTCGGACAGCAAAAGCGTTTGAGACTTTCCCGACATTCTCTCCCGATGGCAAGACTCTTTACTTCTGCTCGGCAGAGGCACGTTCCATGCCGCATGAATATTCAGAAGTAAAATATAGCCTTTGCTCCATAGCGTTCGATCCCGTAACCCGGAGTTTCGGCTCTCGTATAGATACCTTATACAATGCCGGAAGAGATGGGAAGAGCGCCTCTTTTCCCCGTGTTTCCCCAGACGGGAAATTCTTGTTATATACGCTGTCCGGCTACGGTAACTTCTCGATCTGGCATAAAGACGCAGATCTGTATCTACTGAATATAGCGAGCGGAATCTCCCATTCCTTGCAAAACGCCAATAGCACGGATACGGAGAGCTATCACTCATGGAGTAGCAACAGCCACTGGATCGTCTTCAGCAGTCGAAGAATAGACGGGTTATACACACGTCCTTATTTTGCTTATATAGATGAAGAAGGAAATGCGTCTAAGCCCTTCCTTTTGCCTCAGAAAGACACAGACTACTATCACCGTTTCATGAAATCTTATAATATACCCGAGTTTATTACCGGAAAAGTATCCTCCAAGATCCGGGCGCTTAGCACGCTAGCCAAAGAGGATAAAGGAATTGACGTAACTTATCGTAAATAGAATAAATCACATGAGTACTTTATATAAGAAGATATTACCACCGCTTCCATTCATTCTATTGACTGGCGTCTTATGGTTTCATTTGCAGACCATGCAAGAGCCTCTCTTTTTTTATCGGGAACAGCAGCAGATTTTCCTATTCGATTCCACCTATATATTCAGCATACTTAAGCAGATAGGGGGGCTAGCGACTTTTATCTCTCAATTCTTGATTCAGTTTTTCAGGATCCCGCTTATCGGATCGCTAACGACGGCATTGATCGGTGGAATCTCCGGTTGGTTATTCTGGCTGACCTTACGAAAGATACATCCGGCATTATATCTTATGCCCTTGGCCTTTCTCCCCATCTTATTCCAATATCTTTACCTAATGAAAGATAGCTATCATTATGAAGGGCTGATAGCCATGTTATTTTGGTCATTGGCTCTTAGCCTGTACAGTTACGGGACACGAAAATTTAATTGGACGTACCGTACCTTAATCGGTTGCTTGCTGGCGACCGGATTGTTTTACACGATGGGATCTGTAGCTATATTATTCGCCCTTAGCATCTTACTATTTGATATATTACAAAAAAGCGAACGCTGGTACGCAAGCTTCATCCCTTTGATCCTGCTGCTTATCGTAGGTTCTCTATGCGTTCTAGGGGGCAGTAAACCCGATTATGACTATGTATTTTGGATGAAAGATTACGTAGAGTATTTCATTGATCTGGAACCATTCTACGGTTTCTCTTGGCAAGTAGCGTTACTCGTTATGCTTCTATTCTCCCTATCACGTTATTTAGATCACATAAAAACCTATTTAAAAGCTTTAGTAGCCGTAGCATTACTTGCCTTATCCGGTATGTATTATACGCAAACGGCTCTTCAACAGAGGAATAAAGATTTCTATACGTTGATGCAAATGTTTCATTACATAGATACCGAGCAATGGGACGCCATAATCTCGTCCACCGATCTGAACTATAATAACTATTTACACCTGAATTGCTTAAACCTTGCCTTATCCCATAAGGGTGTCATGCAGACTGATTTATTCAAATATCCGCAAAGCGGAATACAATCTTTGGTCTCAAAATACCAAGCGCATATAGAGGAAAGTTTCCTGTTCAGCCAGATATACTACCATGTAGGAATCACGTCCTTGGCATACAATTTCGCTTTTGGTACCTCGGTAGGAATTACATACGGCAGTCCCGTCATGACTAAATTATTAATAAAATCCCATTTGATATACGGACAGTATCCCGCGGCCGAGAAGTTTATATCCTTATTGGAAAAGACATGGGCCTATCACGAATGGGCCTCCTCGCAACGAAAGTTCTTATATAATGACCAAGCGGTGGAGAGTGACCCGGAATTAGGTACAAAAAGAAAAAGCCTATCCAGCGACAAAGACCTTTTCGCCAATATAATCGGATTGTTTGATAACCTGATGATTATATTGGAAGAGAATCCCCTGAATAAAGCCGCATTGGATTATACGATCGGTACGTTATTATTATCGAAAGACCTGCCCGCTATAAAAACGTTTGTTGAAAGATTCAGTGGGACGGAAGTACTCCCCGCATTACCCGAACCCTTGCAACAAGCCGTGATCTCTTATGCGGAGCATGATCCGGAATATTGCCGCAAGTATGGGGTAACCGATAAAATCCTGTCCGAGTTCTCGATATTCAAGCAACGTGTATTGGGACTAAGGCATGCCCGACAAAATGTAGCGACTGGAATAGCCGACTATCAACCTACTTTCTGGTACTATTTGATACTCTCTAAATAAAACACATATGGAAAGACAGACTTACACAAATACAAACCGATATCTTTTCCTTTTTCTCATCGCCTTGATGGTTTCATGCTCCAAAAGCGACGTACAGATCGCCAAGAGTCTAAACAAGGAAATCGCCATTTATCCGGATTACAAGGATGTGACCATCCCTGTGAACATCGCCCCGCTCAATTTCTCTATCGCCGATAGCAGTGAGCACTGCCTTATCATTAAAGGGGAAAAGACTCAACTCCAAGTCTATAGCGATGAGGGGCTCTTTGAGATCCCACAAAAGAGATGGAAAGCCTTATTGAAAGAGAATGCCGGAAACCAAATAGAATTGACCATCGCTAAACGCATACAGGGCGAATGGAACGCCTATACGCCTTTTCATATGGACATCGTAAATGATTCCATTGATAAATATATAGCCTATCGGTTATTAGCCTTGAGCAATGATATGTGGAACAGGATGGGTATCTATCAACGAAACTTGGAGAATTATGACCAAAGCGTGATTTATGAGAATAGCCTAACCGACTATAACTGCGTAAACTGCCACACGTTTTCCTCCGGGAACCCAGATAAAATGATTTTCCATATGCGAGGCAAACACGCCGGTTCCGTACTGATTGATGGAAAGAAAATCACCAAGCTAAATACAAAGACTCCCGAGACCGTCTCAAACTTTGTCTACATGTATTGGCATCCGAATGGTAACTATCTGGCGGCCACCGTATGCGATACCTACCAAAACTTCTTCATCAATAATCCCAATACGCTGGAAGTATTGGATCATAACTCCGATATCGTGATCTACGACGTGAAGAAGAACGAGGTATTCTCTTGCGAAGCGTTAAATTCCAAAGACGCATGGCAAATATTCCCTGCGTTCTCTCCCGACGGGAAGAGCCTCTATTTCAGTTCGACCGCCGCCGTAGATTCTATTTCTAAGAATTTCAGACAAATGACCTACAGCCTATGCCGTGTCGACTTTGACCCGGAAACCCGCACTCTAGGCCAGCAAGTAGATACTTTATACAATGGCCGGGCCAACCACAAAAGCGTATCCTTCCCTAGAATCTCACCGGATGGTAAATATCTGGCTTTTACCCTACAGGAATATGGCGGTTTCGGGGTTTGGCATAAAGACGCTGAATTATATATGATCCGCCTATCCGACGGAAAGACGTACCCGCTGAGCGAGGCGAACAGCGCCGAAGGAGAAAGCTACCATTCATGGAGCCACAACAATCGTTGGCTGGTATTTAGCAGTCGCAGGTTGGATGGATTATACACACGCCCGTTCTTTACCTATATCGATGATAAAGGTACGGCCCATAAACCATTCCTCCTGCCGCAAAAAAATCCCGTAAAATATTATAAAGACCTGTTGTGGACTTACAACCTCCCGGAGTTTATACAAGAAAAGGCCCAAGTAGATACGCATGCCGTGATGGAAACCATGAGAAATACAAAAGGAATCCAAGTAAAATAAGAACAATAGCTAGGGTGGGCGAAAGGAGATAAGGATGTCTGTTTGGTTAAATCTACCCACCCTTAGCTATTGATCTGTTTGCTCACTCTTTTATCTTCACCGAGAATAGAAATAGAGCGTTTCAAATCAACGCCCATATTTCCATTTGTTGTATTCATAAAATAAGTACAAACTTTCGGCAATCAGATTTCACTCTTTAGTGAAACAAACATATGTAATCTGCGTTTATAGATTATCAAATGTCTCTTTAAAAACTTGAGACAAAAATAAACTATTTTGATAGAAAAATAGGTCTGTAAATATTCACATTTTATTCACAACACACACCAAAACGTTCATTTATCCTAGGAAGCATCACAATTTAACATCTAACCGCTCCATCATCACTCCGGTCTTCTCCCTTGCCTCCGTCACATCCAAACCACGAGCCAACAAGACGGCCATACGGCGATGTCCATGAACTTCCGGTTTTCCAAAGAAACGCATCTGCGTATCGGGTTGTTCCAAGACCTTATCCAGATTCCCCAAAGACAACCGGTCACTGTCCCCTTCCACTACGACGGCACGGGAAGCTCCCGCTCCATGAAACACGATATTAGGGATCGGCAAGCCAAGCACCGCACGGGCGTGCAAAGCGAATTGAGACAAATCTTGCGTAATCATCGTCACCATTCCGGTATCGTGCGGACGGGGGGAAACCTCGCTGAATATGACATCGTCTCCTTTAATGAATAATTCCACGCCGAAAATACCACGTCCGCCTAAAGCCTCGGTGATCTTACCGGCGATCTCACGGGCTTTCGCTTTAGCGGCAAGGCTCATGGCTTGCGGTTGCCAAGACTCCCGGTAATCACCGTCCACCTGAACATGTCCTACGGGTTCCAAGTAAGACGTTCCTCCGATATGCCGAACCGTCAGCTGGGTAATCTCATAGTCGAAATCCACGAAACCTTCCACGATCACCTTACCCGCTCCAGCACGTCCGCCTTCTTGGGCGTACTGCCAAGCACGATCGATATCCTTTTCCTCACGAACCACGCTCTGTCCGTGTCCGCTCGAGCTCATGATCGGCTTCACCACGCAAGGCATACCGATTACCTTCACCGCTTCCTTGAATTCCTCCTCGGTCTCGGCGAAACGATACGGCGAGGTAGGCAAGCCCAGTTCCTCGGCCGCCAAGCGGCGGATTCCCTCACGGTTCATCGTCAGC
The DNA here is from genome assembly GCF_003635485.1 of Parabacteroides sp. AF19-14. Taxonomy (NCBI): domain Bacteria; kingdom Pseudomonadati; phylum Bacteroidota; class Bacteroidia; order Bacteroidales; family Tannerellaceae; genus Parabacteroides; species Parabacteroides sp. AF19-14. The sequence goes on from NZ_QTMJ01000009.1 coordinate 94,457, forward strand.
CAAGTGGCACGGGCGGTAGGAATCACATGGTATCCCTCTTCCTCCAGTTCCATCAAGGTACGGGTAGCGATCGCCTCCACCTCCGGCACGATATAATCCGGTTTCTCTTTCTCGATGATCTCCCGCAAGGCATCGCCATCCAGCATGGAGACCACATAGGAACGATGCGCCACCTGCATGGCCGGAGCGTCCGGATACTTATCCAAGGCGATTACCTCCACGCCATAACGCTGCAACTCTATTACAAACTCTTTCCCCAATTCGCCCGAGCCACAAAGCACGACTTTAGTTGCCGTAGCCGATTTGGGCGTACCAATTGTTACCATAAATCTTTCTGCTATTTGAATTTCGCCGCAAAGGTAAGGGTTTAGATAAAGATAGCCTAGGGCTTTTTTCTTTATCTATTAAGTGGAAGAAGCAGAGAGATTCATTATCTATCAGTTGTTGGACGATCATGCACCAACTGTTGGATGATCGTCTACCAATTGGTGCATGATCGTCCAACGGATGGTAGAAGATGTATACATATAGTACCGGCACGTAAAGTTACCGCACGTACAAGTTAATAGATATAGATGGTAGAGCTAAACCTTTTCGATCAAAACCTTTTGTTAATATTACATAATTATAAGTACCTTGCGATACAAGGTATCTTAGTAAAGCATATATTTGTGACCAAATGATAAAAGTGTTCACCAACAGTGTAACTTATTTAGCAAACTGTACGTCTAATATATTAAAGTAACTACATAATATGATGATTCAACTGAGAGGAATAAACAAAACGTACTTTAATGGAGCCCCACTGCACGTTTTGAAAGGTATCGACCTAGATATAGAGAAGGGAGAGATGGTATCCATCATGGGAGCCTCCGGTTCCGGTAAGTCAACCTTATTGAATATCTTAGGGATATTAGATACGTACGACACGGGCACCTATCAATTAAACGGACAGTTGATTCAGAATCTCAGCGAAAGTCGTGCCGCCGAGCTCCGGAACCGAATGATCGGCTTCATTTTTCAATCTTTTAACTTAATCTCATTCAAGAACGCCATGGAGAACGTCGCCCTCCCACTCTATTATCAAGGGGTCAGCCGGAAAAAGAGGAATGCCATGGCACTGGAATACTTGGACATGGTGGGATTGAAAGATTGGGCGGAGCATATGCCAAATGAGATGTCCGGTGGACAGAAGCAACGGGTAGCGATCGCCCGGGCCTTGATCGCGAAACCCCAAGTCATATTGGCCGACGAGCCGACCGGAGCGTTGGATAGCAAAACGACCGTGGAGGTAATGGAACTACTACGCAAGGTAAACCTAGAAGGGATGACCATGGTGATCGTTACCCACGAACCCTCCGTAGCGGAGGCTACAGACCGGATTATCCGGGTAAAGGACGGGTTGATTGAACGTATCGAAAAAGAAGAGAATCATGTTTGACTTTGATAATTTCAGGGAAATATGGAGCACCATCAAAAAGAATAAGCTCCGTACCTTCTTGACCGGCTTCTCGGTCTCATGGGGTATTTTCATGTTGATCGTGTTACTGGGGGCGGGAAACGGGTTGCGCAATGGCATCATGTACAACTTCAGGAATATGTCTACCAACCGGGTCGAGGTATGGACACGCTATACCACCAAGCCTTGGAAAGGTATGCAATCCAACCGCAGCATCAGTTTCAAGGAAGAGGACCTAGGCGCCTTGAAGAGAGACTTCAAGGAGGTGGATCTTTGCTCGGCTACTATCTCCCACAATGACACGATCACTTACAACGAGGAATATGTGACGGGACAAACCAATGGCGTATATCCGGATCATGCCCCGATCAATTACGTGAATGTAGAGACGCATAACGGCCGCTTCATCAATGAGCAGGACATGAGGGACCGAAGAAAAGTAATCGTGATCAGTCCCCGTATGGCGGAGGTCTTGTTTCGTGACGAGAAGCCGCTGGGTAAATACGTGAAATGCGGGAATATGATGTATCAAGTAGTCGGCGTGTACAACGATGATGACAAAAGCAATAACGCTCCCGCTTACATCCCATTCTCCGTAGCCCAATTGCTATATAATAAAGGATACGGCTTCGGATCGCTAACGTTTACCTTGAAAGGGGTGACTACCGAAGAGGAGAATGAGGCTTTCGAGGAAAGTTTCCGGGAATGGATGGCACGCCGCCACCAATTCGACCCGACAGACAAGAACGCTATCGGTATGTGGAACATGGCGAATGAGTTCTTGATGTGGAATAATATAATGAACGGGATTACCTTGTTTATCTGGATTATCGGTATCGGAACGTTGATGGCAGGAATCGTGGGAGTTAGCAACATCATGCTGATCACCGTACGGGAACGGACCCGGGAGTTCGGCATACGCAAGGCATTGGGAGCTAAACCCGGCTCGATCTTGGCATTAGTAATCGCCGAGTCCATCCTCGTAACAGCCGTCTTCGGCTATGTCGGGATGATCATGGGGATCGGGCTTACGGAGCTAATCAATCACGCGATGGAAATGGCCCAAGCCGGAGCCCAATCCGGTGGGAATATCGGAGAAGACACGACGGTCTTCCGTAACCCGACCGTCAATCTGGCGATAGCTAGCTCCGCTACGGTATTGATCATCGCGGCCGGTGTATTGGCGGGTTATTTCCCGGCACGCAAGGCGGTGAAAGTCACGGCTATCGAAGCCATGAGAACGGAATAATCATAAAAAAGAAAAGAACCATGTTTGACATAGACAGATGGGTAGAGATATGGGTGACGATCACCCGAAACAAGACACGCAGCTTGTTGACCTGCTTCGGCGTATTCTGGGGAATCTTGATGTTGGTGATTCTATTGGGAGCCGGAAACGGGATGAAGAACGCCATGTTCTCGAATATCAACGGATTCGCCACGAACTCCGCCTTCTTTTTCTCCGACCGGACCAGCGAGTCGTACAAAGGCTTTAACAAGGGGCGTCAATGGGACATGCGAAACCGGGACGTGGAGAGCATCCGGAAACAGGTGAAGGACATCGAGGCCGTCTCCCCCATCATCTGGGGAAATCGCTCGGACAAGAATATCGTTTTCGGCCAATTAAGCGGTACTTATAACGTAAAAGGCGTGCAGCCCGATTATTTCAAGATCGAGACCCAGCAGCTTTATTACGGACGGTTACTAAACGAGATCGATGAGATCGAGAAACGTAAGGTTTGCTTGATCGGCGCCAAGGTGAACGAGGTATTGTTCAAGGGAAGTGATCCCTGCGGGAAATATATCCGGGTAAACGGGATTTACTACCAAGTGGTAGGCGTCACGAAGCAACGAGCCTCTAGCGTCAATATCGGCGGACGGGCCGAGGAAAGCGTATTCCTCCCTTTCAGTACCATGCAACAGACGCTGAACCAAGGGGATATCATTCACTTCTTGTGCGTGAGCGCCAAACCCGGCTATAAGATCGATCCGGTGATCACACAGATCAAGGATATCGTAAAGAGCCAGAACCAGATCTCTCCTACCGACCCGCAGGCCGTGACGGTGATCAACTTGGCGGCTCAGTTCGAGACTTTCAATATGCTATTTATCGGTATCGATATCTTGATCTGGCTCGTGGGTATGGGTACGTTATTGGCGGGTATTATCGGTGTAAGTAATATCATGATGGTAACGGTCAAGGAGCGTACCCGGGAAATCGGCGTACGCAGGGCCTTGGGAGCGAAGCCTTGGAATATTATCTCGCAGATCATGAGCGAGAGTCTGCTACTTACGGCCTTAGCGGGTTTGTTGGGGTTAAGCGCCGGGGTATTCCTGCTCGATCTGGTAGATAAGATCATGAGTGCCCAGCCGGCTTCCAACGGAACCATGATGGAGCATCCGGAGGTAAGCATCCAGATCGCGGTAGCGGCCACGGTGATCTTATTATTCAGCGGTCTGCTGGCCGGGCTGATCCCCGCATGGCGAGCTATGCAGATCAAGGCGATAGATGCCATACGAGAAGAATAAACAACAATTGTCAATTAATAAAACTATATAATCATGAAGAATCGCATTGTAAAAAAGATCCTGCGTATCATCTTATTAGTACTTGTGGGAGCAGCGGTAATCGGTACATTCTATTTCTTATGGAAGAAAGCGCAACCGGTCATCACCGTTTATGAGATCGTAACCCCTGAAAAAGGGGATGTGGAAACCAAGACGGTCGCTACCGGAAACGTAGAGCCTCGTTTCGAGGTGGAGATCAAGCCGCAGATATCCGGTATCATCTCCGAGCTGAAGAAAGAAGCGGGGCAGATGGTCCAAGCGGGAGAGATTATCGCCATTATCAAGGTAATCCCCGAGATGGTACAGCTCAACAGCGCCGAATCGCGCGTGAACCTCGCCAATATCTCTTTGAAGCAAGTGGAAGAGACTTATAAGCGGGATACGCAATTATTTAAGCAAGGTGTTATCGCCCAAGAAGATTTCGATCTTTCCAAAGCGAACTACCTGAAAGCCGTGGAGGAAAAGGATAACGCGCAAAGTGCCTTGGAGATCATCCGCGACGGTATAGCCAAGAACTCCAGCGTGGCCAGTACGACCCAAATCCGTAGTACCATTACCGGTATGATCTTGGACATCCCCGTCAAAGTAGGTAACTCGGTTATTCAAGCGAATAATTTCAATGATGGCACGACGATCGCTACCGTAGCCAATATGAACGACATGATCTTCAAAGGAAACGTAGACGAGACCGAGATCGGACGCATCCACGAGGGAATGCCGATCAAATTGACCGTCGGCGCCATGGAAAGCCGTTCATTCGACGCTTTGCTGGAATATGTATCGCCCAAGGGAGTAGACAAGAATGGAGCTATTCAATTTGAGATCAAGGCGGCCGTAACAATCCCCGAAGATGCTTTCATACGTGCGGGATATAGCGCCAACGCCGAAATCGTGCTAAAACGTGCGGAAGACGTGCTTACGATCCCGGAAAGTACGGTTGAGTTCCAAGGGGATTCCGCATTCGTTCAGTTAGTTAAACAAGAGCAACCGGAGCAAGTCTTCGAGAAGCATCCTGTAAAGGTAGGTCTGTCCGACGGTATCAAGATCGAGATTCAAGAAGGACTGGCCGCGACCGATAAAGTCCGGGGCGCAGCTATTGACCCGAATAAGAAATAAAAGAAAGATTGTATGATGAGAAGAAACTTATATATACTGGCAATCGCTTCCCTCCTGTCCGGAAACTATGTTTTCGCTCAGGATGCGGTGAAGCAATGGAGTCTGGAGGAGTGCATCCAATATGCCATCGAGCATAATATCGACTTAAAGCAAAAGGAGCAGGAACAGGAAAGCCGAAAGGTAGACTTACATACCAGCAAATACAGTTGGCTCCCGGCCCTAAACGGCAGTCTTGGACAGAGCTTCCAGTTCGGACGCTCCACGTCTAAATCCGGGGTGATCGTGGACCAGAACGCCGCCAATTCCACATTGGGGATCAATCTGGACATGCCTTTATTTGACGGGTTAAAAATACCGAACGATATCGCCGCCCGCAAACTTGATCTAAAAGCGTCTATCGAGAACTTGAATAAGGCGAGAGAAGACCTATCCATCAATATAGCTTCCTACTACCTGCAAGTACTTTATAATAAAGAGCTACTGAAAATAGCGCGACTGCAAGTGGAACTAGACAAAGAGCAGGTGAATAAAACGGAGGCCATGGTGAACGCCGGAAAGGTGCCTCTTTCCCAACTGTATGATATCAAGGCCCAATTAGCGAAAGATGAGGTCACGCTCACCGAGTCGCAAAACAATGTGAACCTCGCTTTACTGGATCTGGCGCAAAGTCTGGAACTAGAGCGAAGCGATCGGAGTTTCGATATACAGACTCCTGTAATTGAAGATGCGGTGGCTGATAATATGAGCAGTATCCTACCTCCGGAAAACATTTACGATCATGCGGTTACGTTCAAGCCTCAGATCAAGGAACAACAGTATTTGCTAGAGAGCCAAAAGAAAATGTTGCGTGTCGCGCAAGCGGGCTATTACCCCAAGTTAAATTTCGGGGCTAGTTACAGCAATGGATATTATCATTCTACTTCCGGAGGTGAATTTGCCGATACTCGTTCCTTTAGCGAGCAGTTTAAGCAGAATGGGCAAAAGATCGTCGGATTCTCATTGAGTATTCCACTTTTCAACCGCTTCCAAGTACGCAATAGCGTTCGTACCGCAAGGATCAACATTATCAACCGGGAATTGCTGATGGAAAATACAAAGAAAACGTTATACAAGGAAATCCAGCAAGCGTACTACAACGCAACGGCTTCCCAAGAGAAATATACGGCTTCCGACAAATCCGTCACGGCGAGCAAGGAAGCGTTCAATTATGCCCAAGAGCGTTACAACGCAGGTAAAAGCACTGTCTTTGAATTTAATGAGGCTAAAACAAAATACGCGCAAAGTCTAGCGGAACAGGCACAGGCCAAATATGATTTTATCTTCCGTACGAAGATTCTAGATTTCTATAATGGTAACCCTATCCGTTTATAAACGTTAATTAATACTTCATTTTTTTCATTATACACACAAAGTTTAAGGGAAGATGGTCTTTATGGACATCTTCCCTTTCAGCATCCATTAAGGCATTTAGTCTGCACAGAACTACAGTTAAAATACTTATCAAAAAAATGTACACACCAAGACTCCTGAAAATCACAGCCGCAAATATACTAATTTTTATTATAAAAAAGCAAACTGTTATAAAACATTCTAAAACTAATATAATATTGATTGATATTGCCAAATTCAATTTAGTTGTACTGGGGATCTTGTTGCATTATGATAGCTGGCAGGAGGGTTTTTGGTCTTAGCTATCTGTCTGTTAATTATGCTGTTAAACATAGTTCTGTGCAGACTATGGTCTCTCGAAAAAATAATGTGTGTCTAATTAACAAACAAATTCATTCTATGAAGCACAAATTAACGCTTGTACTACTCTCATTCTTTCTGGGAATACAGTGCATGGTCGCCCAACAAATGAAGGTGACGGGTGTAGTGATCAATGAAGACGACGGAGAACCTGTTATCGGCGCATCCATCGTAGTAAAAGGAACCACTGTTGGTACCATCACGGATCTTGATGGTAAATTCGAATTGGAAGCAGACAAGAACGCTAAGTTAGTTGTTTCTTATGTCGGTTTAAAAACATTAGAAACCACCGCTCAAGCAAACATGAGAGTCATTCTATCTTCTGATGCTCAAGAACTTGACGATATCATTGTTGTAGCTTATGGTACCGCCAAGAAATCGTCTTTCACGGGTTCCGCAGGTGTTGTTGGAACAAAAGACCTTGATATGCGTCCATTGACAAACGCAACCGCAGCTTTGGAAGGTAACGTATCTGGTGTACAAGTTGGTACTGGTAGCGGACGTCCGGGTGATTCCCCAAATATCCGTATCAGAGGATTCGGTTCAATTAATGCATCAAACGCTCCTCTTTATGTTGTAGACGGGTCTATTTATAATGGAGAGATCGCTGATATCAACCCGAACGATATTGAATCAATGTCTATCTTAAAAGATGCAGCCTCAACTTCTCTTTATGGTTCTAGCGCTGGTAATGGTGTTGTATTAATTACAACAAAAAAAGCAAAAAATGATGATACTCAAGTTACATTCAGTACTTCTCAAGGTATCTCTTCTCGTGCAATCAAGGAATATAACCGTGTAGGTGTATGGGACTATTACCCTTTGCAGTGGGAGATGCTTCGTAACCAGTATATCTCCGCAAATGGCATGTCCGCAACAGATGCGGCAACAGAAGCTTCTGCCAAAATTTATAACCAATTAATGTATAACCCATACCGAGGGGTTGCTAATGATCAAATCGTGGGGACGGACGGAAAATTAAATCCTGCAGCTACCCAATTGTTATGGGGAGATGATATGGACTGGAATGATGCGATGGAACGTACAGGCTATCGTGGAGAATATAATTTGTCTTATTCCACCAAAGGAAAGAAAAGCGATACTTATGTTTCATTAGGCTATTTAAATGATAACGGTTATGTGATCAAATCCGATTTCGAGCGTTACTCTGCCCGTGCGAATGTAAATGTGTATCCCGTGAAATGGTTTAAGACAGGTTTAAACATTTCAGCCAGCCGTTCTCAATCTCAAGTAGCCAACACAAAAGATAATTCAGGAGGTTATTCAAACCATTTTATGTTTGCTCGTACAATCGGCCCGATCTACCCGATCCACAAACATGATCCGGAAACAGGTGCTTATATCTTGGATAACCTAGGACAGCAGCAATATGACTATGATGGTGTACGCGCAGGTTCCGCTTATTCGGGCCGCCATGTAGTAGCAGAGACATTATGGAACAACGATGAGTTTGTACGTGACGTAATGAACGCACGTGCTTATATGGATTTTAATTTGTACGAAGGTCTGAAGGTTACATTGAACGGAGGTTTGGAAACTTCCAACAACCGTAATTCCGGCTATGATAATAAATTAGTAGGTGACGGCTCTCCGAGTGGACGTTTCAACCTTGAAAATACCCGCCGGACAACAACAACTTTCAACCAATTGATAAACTATAATAAGAAATTCGGAGATCATAACTTTGATGTATTATTAGGTCATGAAAGTTTCGCTTACAAATACCAATATAACTACACAATGAGACAAGGTCAAGTTATGGATGGGCTGATGGAGCTAGGAAACTTTACAACAATAAATTCTGCCTACTCTTATACGGACGAATACAAAAAAGAAGGTTATTTTGCCCGTATCAACTATGACTTCATGGATAAATATTATGTATCAGCCTCCTACCGCCGTGATGGTAGCTCACGCTTCCACAAAGATAACCGTTGGGGTAACTTCTGGTCTTTCGGAGCCTCTTGGCGTATAGACCAAGAGAGCTTCATGGAGTCGTTGACTTGGATCAACAGTTTGAAGTTAAGAGGTTCTTATGGACAAACCGGTAATGACCAAGTATTAACAACCAGTGGACTAACAAACTATTATCCATATCAGACTTTATATGACATGAACCGCAATAACGCATTGGAAGCAGGTGTGTTATTCAACTCTTTTGGAAACACCGATTTGCAATGGGAGACTCAGGTTTCTTCTGACGTGGCAATCGAATTTGGACTGTTCGATCGTTTGACAGGTAGCGTTGAGTATTTCAACAAACAATCCAAAGACCTGTTGTTCAACGTACCTCTACCTCTTTCTTCTGGAGCGGTAGACTATAAAGGAACCGCATCTATCTGGAAAAACATTGGTAAAGTAAATAATAGTGGTGTAGAAATCTCCTTGGATTACCGCATCTTAAAAAATGCGGATTGGACATGGAACTTCGGTGTAAACGCCACATTCATTAAGAACAAGGTGAAGAGTTTACCACAAAAAGAAATTATTGACGGAACAAAGAAAATCATGGTAGGCAAGTCTATCTACGAATTCTGGTTAAAGGAATATGTAGGTGTAGACCCTCAAGATGGAGCTGCTCTTTATCGTTTCGACGATACTGTAGATGAGAACGGAAACGTGGCACAAATCTGGGATGACACAGATTGTCGTACCGTAAACGGAGAGAAAGTGACAACGAACCAAGAAAAAGCAAAATACCATTATGCAGGTAGTGCAATTCCTAAAGTATATGGAGGTTTCAATACAAGCGTAAAATTCAAAGATTTTGAGTTATCCGCCGTATTCTCTTACGCATTAGGAGGAAAGGTTTATAACTCTAGCTATTTATCTCTTATGAGTGTAAACAAATATGGAGCGGCTATGCATACAGATATCTACGATCGTTGGCAAAAACCGGGAGATATAACGAATGTTCCTCGTCTAGACGGCAGTGAATCCGCTAATTTCAATGCACAGTCAGACCGTTGGTTGATGAGTTCTGATTATCTAAGCATGAAATCTTTAACTTTCGCATATACGTTACCAAAGGCCTTCCTTTCTAAGTTCGCTATAAAGAACGCACGTGTATCATTAAGTGGCGAGAATTTATTCCTGCTTACTTCCATGAAAGGTATGGATCCACAACAACAGTTCAGCGGTATCACGAACAATGCTCATATCCCAGCTCGTTCATTTACATTCGGACTGAATTTCACATTTTAATTCATCATTATATTAAACATTGATTACAATGAAAAGATTCAAATATACAATTCTAGCCTTATGTGTTGCAGGCCTGACAGCTTGTTCCGATACATTCATGGAAACAAATCCAACCGACCAGATTGGCGAAACAACAGTCGCTTCATCTTTGGAAAACCTATACATTGCTTTAAACGGAACACATCGAGCCATGGTTAAGCAATACTTATCTTCACAAGGTTGTGGTGGCGAACCTTCTTGGGACATCGATCGAGATGTATTAGGAGAAGATTTGGTACACCCAACTGCCGGTAACACTTGGTTTTTAAAAACTCTTCAATGGGTAGATCATCGAGATTCAAAATCAACATTGACTAAGTTTGGCTTCTTCTTCTATTACAAATTAATATTGAACAGTAACTTACTTCTTAATAATGTAGATGAGGTGGATCGTACGGATGAAAATTTATACTCCGGTGTAAAAGGGGAGGCACTTTGCTTCCGTGCGTTTGGTCATTTTCAACTAGTACAGCTCTACGCAGAACGTTATAAAGCAGGAGGTGGCAATACACAATTGGGCATACCTTATCGTAAGACTCCGGAAACAGGAGAAATCGCTCGTAATACAGTAGAGGAATGCTATCAATATATTAACGAAGATCTAGATGCCGCTATTGAGTTATTGAAGAACTACGAGGCAAAAGAAGTTACTCACTTTTCTTTGAAAGTGGCTTATGGCTTAAAGGCTCGTGTTTTACTAGCGCAGCAAAATTATGCAGAAGCCGCAAAATACGCGGATTTGGCAATACAGACCGCTGAGAAAGAAGGCCATAAGTTGATGAATGGTAAAGAAGAATTAATGGGAGGATTCGCATCCATGCTGACAGAGAATAAGGAGGCTATATGGGCAGCCAATACGCAGGATGACCAAACAATCTATTTTTATTCTTATTATGCATATATGTCTTGGAATTTCAACGCGTCTGCAATACGTGCCGTCCCCAGATGTGTAAACTCGGCTTTGTATGATAAAATATCAAATACAGATATCCGCAAGCAATGGTGGGATCCAACAGGTAAAGCGGAAGTTCCGGCTAGCAATTTCAAACGTTTCCCGTATCAGAATCGTAAATTCACTGCCAAATCTTCTTCTAATGCGGTTGGAGACTTTCCTTTCATGCGCTTAGCTGAGCTATACTTAATGAAAGCAGAGGCATTAGCTCGTAACAATCAACTTCAAGAAGCGCAAAAAACGTTGACGGCATTTGCCTTGACTCGTGATCCTGAATACAAAGAAACGAGCAAAACAGCAGTCGAATTAGCAGAAGAGATCATGATTCAACGTCGTATTGAGTTGTGGGGAGAAGGATTCCGATTCACAGATTTAAAACGTTTAAACTTACCGTTGGATAGAAATAACACTAATCACGATAAGGGTATCTCAATAAAGATGCACGTAGACGCAGGTTCTCCTGAATGGCAATTCAAGATTCCAGATGACGAAATGAACGCAAACAGTCTTATGACTCAAAATAGATAATCACTCTATTTCTTACTAATTATATCAAAAAATCCCCGTCTATACCCCTAACCGGTTTAGGCGGGGATTTTTTAAGATCTAAAAGAAGTTATTCCAAATCATTAAAATAAATTCAAGTGATTAAATCCATGAAAACAAACTATCTATTCTCCACCTTACTATCCTTGGCTCTAGCCAGCCCGGGAATGGCACAAGAGACCAATTACCAAAGGCCTCCAGCCGTAATAGAAGAAGTGGCCTTGGCCAAGCTTTCTCCTATCATCCGAATTAGTGATAACAATCAGTGGGCACTCCAGTTAGAGCGTTCCCCGTACCGGTCTATCGCCAAGCTTGCGCAACCGGAGCTTAAATTAGCGGGAATGCGTATCAGTCCCGAAACATTCAATACGAGCCGGCAAGCCGAATATACGGGTGCCAGTTTAATGAACATCGCTACTCAAGAAGAAATCAAGATAGAAGGAATTCCTGACAACGCGGTAATCACAGAAGCCTCATTCTCTCCTTCATCCAATAAGGTAGCTCTATTCGTGGAAGAAGCGGATGGCGTATACCTTTATATCTGTACCCCGAAACAGCCCGTAGCACAGAAAGTAAGTACCCGCAAAATCAACGCGACAAATGGAGCGGAGATCTTATGGATTAGCGACAATGAGTTTATTACGCTTATGGTTCCGGAAAACAGGGAGAAGGCACCAGAGAAACCCACAGTCCCATCCGGTCCCATCATTCAAGAAAGTACAGGAAAGGTGATGCCCGCCCGTACCTATCAAGACTTACTCAAAAATCCGTACGACGAGCAATTATTCGACTATTACTTCACCTCCCAATTGGTACGTATAAAAGAGGGCATTGTGTACGAGATCGGAAAACCGGCAATCTACGGCAGTACACTTTCATTATCCCCGGATAAATCTTTGCTACTTATCGCGACAGTTCATCGTCCGTATTCCTATCAAGTACCGGTATATAACTTCCCACAAAAGTTCGAGGTCATAGACTTACAAGGCAATTCCATTTATACGTTAGCGGATAATCCAACCGTCAATATTCCGATGGGATATGACACGACCTCGCCTTATCCCCGCCAATTCGGATGGAGATCGGATCAACCGGCTACCGTTTACTGGGCGGAAGCGCAAGATAAAGGAGATCCTAAGCAAAACAAGACCGATTTCATGGATATTATCTACCAAATAAGCTATCCGTTCAACAGCGAGAAACAGGAAGTCGCAAAGACAGAGAAACGTTTCCGCAACATCCTGTGGAATGACGATGCTTTCGCTTTATTGATCGAGACTTCCCGGGAGACTCGAAAAAACAGGACATTTACTTTTAAGCCTTGCTCTTCTGAGTCTCCGGTTCTATTATTCGATGTATCCACCGACGATAATTACAACAATCCGGGAAATCCACTTACGGTTAAAAATGCGTATGGTAAATATATCGTTTATATCAATAAAGCCCACAATGAGTTATTGATGCTTGCCCAAGGTGCCTCTCCTAAAGGGGATATGCCTTACCTTAGCCGTTACAATTTGAAAACAAAAAAGAACACGGAACTTTGGCGCTGCGAGGACGGATATTATGAGACCATCCTAAAGGTAGCGAATCCGGAAAAGCTTCAATTGATCACTTCACGTCAATCCATTACAGAACCAGCGAATCTCTGCTCTCGTGACTTGAAAAAGAAAAAATTCGCTCAATTGACTCATTTCGCCAATCCATATCCGGCCATGGCAAACGTTAGCAAACAAAAGATCAAGTATAAACGTGCGGATGGTTTGGATCTAACAGCGACCGTATACCTCCCTGCCGGATATGATAAAGCGAAGGACGGTCCATTACCTGTCTTAATGTGGGCCTATCCGAGAGAATATAAAAGCAAGGCCGAGGCTTCTCAGGTACGAGGTTCTCAATACATGTTTACGAATATCAACTATGGTTCTCCCGTCTATTGGGTTTTACGTGGATTCTGTATAATGGAAAATGTCGAGATGCCGATCGTTAGTACCAGTGAGGGAGCGGAGCCGAACGATGATTTCATTGAGCAATTGACAATGAACGCCGAGGCGGCCGTAAAAGTTATTTCCGAGATGGGTGTAGGTGATCCGAATCGTGTAGCCGTAGGAGGACATTCCTATGGAGCTTTCATGACAGCGAATCTATTAACACATACCAAACTGTTCAAAGCCGGCATCGCACGTAGCGGGGCTTACAACCGTACGCTTACCCCGTTCGGCTTCCAAACAGAGACCCGTACTTATTGGGAAGTACCGGAAATATATAATGCCATGTCGCCATTCATGTCTGCCGATAAACTACATGGAGCTTTATTAATCATACATGGTGAGATGGATAACAACTCCGGAACCTTTCCGATCCAATCCGAGCGCCTGTTCAGTGCCCTAAAAGGCCACGGGGCGATCGCACGTTATGTCGTATTGCCCTATGAGAGTCATGGCTACGCCGCCAAAGAGAACATATTACATCTATTGTATGAATGTGACCTATGGCTGGATCGTTACGTCAAGAACGCAAAAAAGTAAGTAGTACTGACTTTGCCAATGAAGTATATATCCTCTGACAGGAAAAGTATATCTCCTCTAACCAATGAAGTATATCTTCTATGAGGAAGCCAGCCGGCAGCCACCAATTGCCCTAAAACAACGATGCCCATCGTAAGGTTATAAGAATGCCCATCGTAAACTCCTTACAATGGGCATTCTTAACTCCTTATGATGGGCATTCAAAGAAAGCCCTATCTGAGATTCGTTTATTTTAGCAATGAACAAGGACAAAGATGATCCTTCTCGATATCCTTGAAATAGTTATAAGTACCTACCTTAAGATCCGCGCAAGCCGCCTCATCGCAAACAATGATTCCCTTCGGATGCAACTGCAAGGCGGTAATTGTCCACATTTGGTTCACGGCACCCTCAACGGCTTGTTGCAACGCACGAGCCTTGTTATGACCATTTACCATGATCAATACCTCCTTAGCGTCAAGAACCGTACCTACACCAACCGTTACAGAAGTCTTCGGAACTTTATTCACGTCATTATCAAAGAAACGGGAGTTAGCGATAATCGTATCTGTAGTTAACGTCTTGATACGAGTACGAGAACTCAAAGATGAACCCGGCTCATTGAACGCGATATGGCCATCAGGACCGATACCACCCAAGAACAGGTCTACGCCACCGACCGCTTTCATGCGAGCCTCATAAGACGCACACTCAGCCTCCAAATCCTCGGCGTTACCATTCAAGATATTTACGTTCTCCGGTTTGATATCGATATGACTGAAGAAATTATTCCACATGAAAGAATGATAGCTTTCCGGATGATCTTTCGGAAGGCCGACATACTCATCCATATTGAAAGTGATCACGTTCTGGAACGATACGACACCCTGCTTGTTCAATTCAATCAGGTTCTTGTACATACCCAGCGGAGAAGATCCGGTAGGCAAGCCCAGTACGAATGGTTTTTCAGCGGTTGGATTCGCGGCTTTGATCTTCGCTGCTACATAATTGGCAGCCCATTTTGAGAGTTGCTCGTAATTAGGTTCGATAATTAGTCTCATAACGTTATGTTTTTTAATTGAAAGTTGTATCAACTTTCTTGTTTATAAATTAGATTTGTCGTTAATTGTTTTCAATTTCCCAGCCATTTCCTTGCCCAAAGCTAAACACTCCTCGTATTTAGTAGCACTTAAACCTTGCTTCTGCTCAACCGGCGTACCGACAGTCTCCCACTTCATCTTCTCGCCAAAAGCCGCCAAACGTTTCACGGCGGCTCCAGCCCATGTGAAAGACCCGAAATAACCGAAAATACGATTTTTCACTTCACGCAACTCGATCTTACTCAACACAGCTTCCACCTCTGGGAACAATTGATTGCTATAAGTCGGGCTACCTACGATCACTCCTTTATATTTGAACACATCTTTCAAAATATAAGAAGAAGGGCTTTTGCTAACATTATGCATCACGATATTCTTAATGCCATTATCAGCCAAAGAAGCGGCGATCGCCTCAGCCATCTGCTCCGTGTTACCATACATGCTGCCATAAATAATAACCACGCCTTCCTCACCTTCGTAGCGGCTCATACGGTCATAGATATCGATCGCTTTCGACGCATATTCACGCCAAACAGGTCCATGGGTAGAGCAAATCGTCTGGATATCCAAGCCCGAAAGCTTCTGTAATGCCCTTTGTACTGGACTTCCATATTTTCCGACAATGTTGGAGTAATAGCGAATCATCTCTTCCCAATAATGCTCCACATTCATCTCCGTATCGATCACACCACCATCCAATGTGCCATACGTACCGAACGCATCCGCAGAGAATACGATTTTATCCGTAACGTCATAAGTAACCATCACTTCCGGCCAATGAACCATCGGAGCCATATAAAATACAAGCTCATGACGACCCGTATTCAAGGTATCACCCTCTTTCACCTCAAACAAGCCTTCCTTGATGCCATGATATCCTTCCAGCATTCCAAAAGTCTTATTGTTTCCGACAATCTGTACGTCCGGATATTGCTGACGCAACAAACGGATACTTCCCGCATGATCCGGCTCCATATGATTTACCACGAGATAATCCAAAGAACGTCCGTCCAAGGCATCCGCTACTTTTTTCAAGAAAATATCAGAGTAACAAACATCGACCGTATCGATCAATACGGTTTTCTCGTCTACGATCAAGTACGAGTTATAGGAAACGCCGTATGGCAACGGCCACATATTCTCGAAGAGGGCCTTTTGACGGTCATTAACTCCTACATAATAAACTTTATCCGCAATTTCTTTTAACTTGTACATCTTTTTTAATTGATAATTGATAATTAAAAATTGAAAATAACAAAGCGTGTGCTCTCTAATTTTCAATTCTCAATTTTTAATTTTCCATTTCTTAGCGCTCTCCAGACAAACCAGCACCCTGCCAAAACAAACGGGATACTTAGCCATTGCCCCATATTCAACATCATTCCAGCCTCGAAAGGCTCTTGGTCATTTTTCACGAATTCGATGAAGAAACGAGACCCGAATACGCATATCATAAATACGCCGAAGATAAGTCCTTGCTTTTTCCATGCCTCTTTCTTGAAATATAGCCACATACAGATAGCGAACGTCACCAGATAACAAGCGGCCTCATACAATTGCGTCGGATGGCTCGGAGCTGTAAAAATAGGCTCCGCCCCCATTCTCCATGCGTGTAAATTATCGATAAAACGAAATCCCCAAGGCAAATCAGTGGAATGACCGTAAATCTCATGATTCATCAGGTTTCCCAGACGAATCATAGCAGCAACCAATCCTGTCGGAACCACCAACTTATCGAAAGCCCATAACATACTTTTATGGCTTACTCGCTTAGAGTAGAAATAAATGGCGATAATTATACCTAACGTACCACCATGGCTAGCCAATCCTCCCTCCCAAATCTTGAAAATCTCAATCGGGTTGGCTAAATAATATTCCGGCGCATAAAACAAACAATGCCCCAAACGGGCACCAATCACCGTACCGAGCATCGTATAAATCAAAAGGGAATCGATCCATGCGGGCGGCAGTCCCTCTTTTTTCCACATCCGCTCTACAATCATATAGCCAATAGCGAAACCGATCGCAAAAGCCAATCCATACCAACGAATCTCCCGGGAACCGATGGTAAAGATAGCGGGATCGGCAGTCCATGTAATAAAGTCAAGCATAATTATTTCAGTTGGCAATTGACAATTGACAGTCGACAATCGCAAGTCAGGATTTCCCGAACTGTCAATTGCCAGCTGTCAACCATCAACTTATATTAAACGAGTCTTCTAATTAAGTTCTCTCTCTCGCCGTACAGCATATCGATTATCGGCAATTCGATCATCGTATACGCACCCGGTTGTTGCTTCAAGCTCGCACGGGCGACAGAAACTAAGATCTGAGCAGTCAAGGCAGGGTTATTGATCTTCATATCGAATTCGATCAACTGGTTCTGAGTCTTACCCGATACACCTTTACGAACCAAGTTCACACCATGTCCCATATCCAACAGGTTATCAACACATTCAACCTGCATTACATGAGTCTCATCATGAGCGAAATAATCATCCGCCTTGATAGCGGCAGACACTTGCTTGAAATCGTATCCGTCTTCCACCTCGATATAAACCATACGACGGTGCACGCCCGTTCCCAAAGGAATCGTCATACTTAAAGCCGCTTTCACGCCTTCGATAGCCTTCACGGCAACCGTATGCCCCATACTCATACCCGGACCGAAGTTCGTATAAGTAATACCTTTCGGCACCATCGCTTCTAACAAAGCACGTACCACAGAGTCGCTTCCCGGATCCCAACCAGCAGAAATTACAGCTACCGTATTATGAGCCTTCGCTACAGCGTCCAAAGAACGACGTAAATCCACGATACCTCCGTGGATATCGAAACTATCGACCGTATTGATGCCTAAAGCCAGAATCTCTTTCGCATGCTCTTCCACGCTGCGTGTAGGAGTAGCCAAAACCGCTACGTCAACCTTATCTAACTTGGTGATGCTATCAGTAACCGTGTATGCCTTCAACTCGTCCGGAATATCATTCGGATTACGACGAATAATACCTGCTACCTCAAAATCCGGGGCAGCTTCAAGGGCCTCTAACACATATTTCCCGATGTTGCCATAACCTACGATGGCGGCTCTAATTTTCTTCATACTCTAGTTTTTACTTTTCAACCAACCGCAAAGTTAGATATAATTTAGAGCTTTAACAATAAGGAATACAGTTTTTATATCATTTTCAGAATGATATAGATCCTCACTCTTTCACGAACGAATCCGGATAGGTAGTAAGTTGCTCTACACCGGCTTTCGTACGAATCCAAGTCTTGAAGGTGCGAGTTCCTTCGTTCAATTCGATTATACGAGCTCCGTTAGGCAAATGTATGTATTCCGTCGGACCTCCGGTAAAACGACCGTAAGCCAATAGAACATCATGCCAGCAAACCGCATAATCGTCATCATGATCATGGCCGACAAATACCCCCATCACGTCCCCGTTTTCTTTAATCGCCGTAAATAAACCGGAATTCAACGCCGGAGCGCATGCCTTTTCTCTACGTATGCCATATAGTTGGGCATTCTCATCGGAAGCCGCTTGATTAAACTCCGGCAACGCGATATGGAAGAAAGCCAAAGAAGGAACCGGCTCTCCCCCGTTATTCCGGGTAAACTCCGCGCTTTTCTTACAATACCAATCGATCTGGTCACGCTTAATATAATCGTATCCTTTTACCCCCTTGATAGTTGAATAGGTATTCGAATCGATGCAATACAAGACGAAAGCATCCTTCTTCCCATCGGAGGAACGTACGGTCAAGGCGTAATTACCCACGCCTGAGATTTCGGGAACCTCATCCGCCGTTAAACTATACGGTAGGCTTTCGGCTACTTTCAGCAACTCCTCTTTTGTCGCCCCCTGCTCATTATCATGATTTCCGAAAACAATGGAGAATGGTATTTTACGGTCGGAGACTGTCTTCAATACATTCCGCATATTTTCCAACGCAGGCTTGCTATAGATAATATCTCCCGTAAAAATCACCAAGTCCGGTTTCTCGTCATCCAACACTTGGTTCATACGCTCAAAAGCGATGTCCGAACGAGGGTCTTGCCATTTCACATGCAAGTCCGTAAACTGTACAATCTTAAACTTCTTATCCGGATTAAACTTCAACCCCGGTTTTTGGGCAAATCCCAAAGAACTCAAGCCGGCGGCCAATAACAAGGCCCCGGCAAACATCCACTTTCTCACACTCATCAAATCTCGTGTTTTTTGTAATTAATAATTATTTATTCCTTTCCAAAACAAGCATCGAACGCATGGGCGGAAGGTTGGAAATCCACTCTCTTCACCAATTCGCAAGATTCCCGTGCCCCATGTTCCCGATCCATAGCGCTATCTTCCCATTCCACGGAAAGCGGACCTTGATAGCCAATTGAATTCAAAGCACGGATAATCTCCTCAAAATTAATCTTTCCTCGTCCTAAGCTACGGAAATTCCAATATCGACGGGGATCGCCGAAAGTAACATGACCGCCGAATATACCCACCTGCTTAGGGGTATCACTCCAATATACGTCCTTCATATGCACATGGAAGATACGCTCCGGAAACTGATAGATGAAATCCACATAGTCCACCCCTTGATATCCTAGATGGCTCGGATCATAGTTAAAACCGAAAGCAGGATGGTTATTTACCGCCTCCAATGCCCTGCGTGCGGAAAAAGTATCGAACGCGATCTCTGTAGGATGTACCTCCAACGCAAAACGTACACCCAGTTTCTGAAACTCATCCAAGATGGGCGTAAAGCGACGGGCGAAATCATCATACCCCTTTTGTATCATAGCGTCCGTTACCGGAGGGAAAGAATACAAATAATGCCAAATAGAACTACCCGTAAAACCTACAACCGTATCGACTCCCAACATCTTTGCCGCATGGGCGGTCCGGATCATCTCCTCGGTAGCCCGTTGGTGAACCCCTTCCGGATCGCCATCTCCCCAAATATAATCCGGCAAGATCGCCTTATGACGCTCATCGATATTATCGCATACAGCTTGTCCAACCAGATGGGTAGAGATCGCATAAAGCCGTAAGTCATATTTCTTTAACAGATCCTTGATTCCTTGATAATAAGCTGTATCCGTACGTCGGACATCCACATGATCAGGAAGTCCCAATTCCACACCGTCGTATCCGAATTCTTTCGCTTTTTGACAAACTGTTTCCAGTGATAAATCTCCCCACTGGAGGGTATATAATGTTACAGGACGTGCCATATATAGTATTATTTTTAGTCGATTATTTTTATCCATTTATTCTCTGTCGATCCGGTAGCTACAATCGTCTCGATAAACCGCATGCCACGGACACCGTCTTCGGCGGAAGGGAAATCCAAGGTCTCAGGAGCCGGTTCCTCACCAGCCAGAATCGATCGCAAAGCCAAGGCGAAATTCCGATACAAATTAGCGAATGCCTCTATATAGCCTTCCGGATGTCCACCCGGTGTACGGGAATTATGAGCGGCGATACCCGACATATATCCATTGGAAGTACGGACGATCTCCGCCGGACGATCCGGCCAACGCATAATCATCGTATTCGGTTCTTCTTGACGCCATTCCAACCCACCTTTCTCTCCATACACACGAATATTCAAGCCATTCTCTACACCTACGGCGATCTGGCTAGCGGTCAGCACCCCTTTCGCGCCTCCCTCATAACGGATCAATGCCGCCCCATCATCATCCAAAAGACGATCCGGCACGAAGGTATTCAATTCACCGCATAATTCCACGGCCTTCAGCCCTGTTATATATTCCGCCAGATTAAACGCATGAGTCCCAATATCCCCCATGCAACCAGCCTTGCCCGACCGATTGGGATCCACCCGCCAAGCCGCTTGCTTATTAACATCAGCGCAGTCATTATATAGCCAGCCTTGAGGATATTCCACATAAATACGGCGTATCTTACCTAAATCGCCCCTGCGTACCCTTTCCCTAGCCTCCTTCACCATCGGGTAAGCGGTATAGGTATGAGTCAGCATAAACAATTTTCCGGTTTCCTTCACTTTGTCTCGTAATTGCTTCGCCTCATCCAAGGTATATGTCATCGGTTTATCCAGTACGACATGGAAACCATGTTCCAACGCCATCATGGCCGGACCGAAATGCACATGATTCGGGGTAACAATAGACACAAAATCCATCCGTTCGCCTTCAGGCAGGGCGGCCTCTTTCTCTATCATTTCCTGATAAGATGCGTAAATACGATTATCCGGTAAAAATAAAGATTGTCCGGTAGCCAATGAATTCTCCGGGCGAGAACTGAAGCATCCACAGACCAACTCGATCTGTCCGTCTAAATTAGCGGCGATACGATGAACGGCCCCGATAAACGAGCCTTGTCCTCCACCGACCATTCCCATTCTGATTTTTCGTTTCATGGTATTATTCCGTTTTATTAAACTAAGGTAATTACATTGTTGATTCACAAAGCTATGAAAAATAACCCTGCATACGCCAATTTAACAGCTTAATATTTTTTAATTCACAAAATATATCGTTCCTTTGCGTCAAACATTTACCAAAAATATCAACTATGAAGAAAAATGAATTAGTGGCTATCGCCTGTCTGCTTTGTTTTTGTTGTTGTAATGGAACGGAAAAGGAAGTACCTAACCCCGACCTACAAGAGGAATTATCCCCCATACAGTTTACGATCGATTTACAAAAGGAAGTATTACCCTTCCCCGTAACCAAGAGTATTCCCGAGCTGAATATCCCTGAGCCTATTCCCCAAAATCCCGATGCCGAGGAAGATCCTTCTACACCGGATATCGACCCGGATAATTTATACAACCGGATCGATTATATCGTATACCAAAGCGGAAAACCGGACATTCTGGTAAAACATAAGCAATTCACGCCTCAAGATCCGGATTTCACGATCATTTATGATTCACTGCCCTCCGGCAACTATCATATTTGTTTCCTAGCCCACTCAGACAAGAATATCTCCGTGTCCGGACAAACCGCACTATTCAGTAAAGTATCAGATACGTTTCATCTTTTTCTCACCCAAGAAGTACAAGCGGGAGAAAGAATCATTAAAGATATCACCTTACAAAGAATCGTCGGCAAAATAGAGTTCATATCCGCCGATGCCGTACCTAAAGCCCTAAAAAGCTTCACGATAAATGTCTCCAATTATCAAAACAAGATTGATTTAACCACCGGGAATGGCATTTCTCAAAACACGCCTTATACACAAACCGACACTTTTAACGACTCTGATATCGGGAAAACAAATTTCTCCCATTCCTTCTTCACGTTTATCCCGGCTCCGGAATTCATGCTCAAAGCACACCTCTCGGCCAAAAATCAGATAAATGAAGTAACCCGGGAAAGAGAGGTTAATGACATCCTGCCTCTCAAAAATCACATTATTCGTTATACTGGGATTCTCTACACCCCGAAGGAATCAGACAATACCTTCACCCTTGATATATTAAACGGTGGCAAATGGGATAGCCCCATCGACAAAGATCTAAAAGATTAATACAAAACCGGTGTGCCAAATTTGACACACCGGCTACCTTTTTCCTAACCTTCACACTTATTTTGCGTCTTCTATCTTGAAGAGAGCGTTAAATCCCGTCAAACTAAAGGTCTCACGAACCACATTCCGCATACCGATCAAACGTAAAGACCCTTTCTTGGCAGTCGTCATTTTTTGTAATATTAAAAACAATCGGAGGCCCGCACTACTCACATATTCCAAATCAGAACAATCGACACATACTTTTACTCCCGGATTCTCCCATACCGGCAAAACCTTTTCCTCGCATTCGCGAGCCGTATTCGTATCCAATCTTCCTTTGATCTTAATTACAGTCTCTTCACCTTTTTGGTCAATAACTACTTCCATATCTTTATATTTTATTCGGTTATTTTTTTCTTCATGATAAAGACATTCCGCTCATCTACTCTCTGATAAGAGACCTCATCCATAATCTTCTTGATCAAGAAAATACCCAACCCTCCGATTGGACGGTCTTCGGCAGATAAAGTAATATCAGGGTCTTTTCTTAAAGTCGGATCGAAAGCAATCCCATGATCTATCAAAGTCACGATCAATTCCCCACCTTCCCTGACCAACGAAATGTCTACGGCATCCTCAACATCTCCCTTATACGCATAAAAAATTATATTTGAGACAGCTTCTTCCATCACCAGATTCAGGCTCATCATGAAAGCGGTGCTTAATCCCAATTCTTCTCCAGCTTCTTCCAAGAACTCATTCATCATGGAAAGCTCATGAATATCGTTCTTAATGCGTAATGTTTTTTGCATATATCTGAAAATTTTGCGCTAAAGATATAAAAAAAAGAAACATCCTTTCCTTAAATTTGTATCTTTACCTCCGAATAGTATTTAAAGGTATAGAGTTATGGCTAAAAGATATTTAATAAACATATTCTTATTGATCGCCGTCTTATGCGGGTTCAGTAGTTGCGAGGAGGATCCGTATTATGATCCGTATGAGGAAATCACCTATGATTTATGTAATTATGTATGGACAGATTGGTTTGTCGTAGACGGCTTGGATTGTGAGCAGCAACTTACATTTAATCCGGATGGGAAAGGATGGGATACAAGAATTTATCATTACCCAAGCGGACGCATAGATCGAGAGGAAATTCCATTCTACTGGGATTGGGACAATTACTATACCGATATACTTTATATGGACTATGAAGACGGACAAACGGTCTTGAAGGACATATGGATAAGCGGCCGAACTTTTGAATGTCAATACAATGGCGAATGGGTAACGTTTAAAGCCTATTAAATGATACTCACCTCTGTTGCGGTCATATCAAGGGTATTATCCAATCCGCTTGGTAATGTTTTCCAAAAGCAATTAACCAATCGGTATAATCACCCTTTATTAATCAACTTCTTGACATTCCTACTATTGAGCGTATTCTGTATCATCCCGGCGATCCAAGTTCGCTGGCTTGAGTTGCCTTTCGAATTCTGGAAATATTGTATTCTAGCCGGAATCGTGGGAGCTACCGGGAATGGATTCTTAGTAAAAGCTTTACAATGCGGGGATCTATCGGTACTGGGCCCCATCAATTCCTACAAATCCGTAGTAGGTATTATTGTCGGTATCTTCTTATTAGGGGAGATCCCGAACCTATGGGGTATCGCAGAGGTCCATCTTGTCAAAGAATTCAAGCGAATCAAAATACGGGATCTTTTCTCCTACTTTTATTTGGTCCTTTGTATCGGCACCATGCAATACACCACCAATTACGTATTCGATCATATGGAGGTAGGTTATGCGTTAGCCTTGTTCCAACTCTCTACGATCGTAAGTATCTTCTTAGGATACCGTATATTCAAAGAGGAAAATATAACGAAGAAATTGATTGGCTCCGTTATCATGGTAGCGGGATCGGTCATGATCATCTTATTAAAATAATACATTGAGCTTATTTACAGATCAACCGTTCTATCTTATCCTTAAGCGGAAATAGATCTGTTTGAATGGTTCCCCACACTATCTCATCCCGAATCTGATAATACCCATGCACTAACACATGGCGCATGCCTATGACCTCATTCCATGCGATCTCTTGATGTTCCTCCCGAAATTCCTTTGTAATCAAATAAGCCGCCTCCCCTATAATCTCCAAATTCTTGATGACCGCAAAACGCAATATCTTGTTCCTGGAATACTCCTCAAAAGTCACATCTGTCGTGAACTCAATGACATTATTTATCGCCTCCAGCATATGCCGTAGACGTGTATTGTCTTTAGGCTTCTCTCTCATATACCAATATTTTATCCCGATCTACAGAAGAAACGGCAAAATCCTTCAATTGTCCTTCCTCCACCAAATCAACCTTACGATGCAACAATTGGCTTAGAGCTTCCACCATACCCGCATACTTGAATAATGTAATACGAGCGTGGGAGTCAAAACGAACCAGAATATCAATATCGCTATCCTTCGTCTCCTCTCCACGTGAACAGGAACCAAACACCCATGCTTTCTCTATTGGTTGCAAAGAGAAAAAGCCTCTTAGCTTATTAATTATCTGTTGTTTCATCTTTTAGTGATTACCTTGCGCAAATATAAACAATATTCTCACCACAAGAAACAACCTGCAGTAAGAAAACGCTTATTTTATTTACTCTCTCTTTATACAAGAGACAAAAAAACGTTTAACAATAAGGAGATCAACTTACTTGTTTTGACCAAGTTTGATAAAAAAGAGAGGAAATAAAAGTAGTCTCGCCGGGAATCGAACCCGGATCTAAAGTTTAGGAAACTTCTATTCTATCCGTTGAACTACAAGACCAACTCTTTTGAGATTGCAAAAGTATAATCTTTTCCTCAAATAGGCAACCGTTATCGGATGTTTTTCCCGCCTATCCGGAAGCTTCTCATTATTTCCGAAAAAACATGTACGTGTTTCAGGAAAAACATGTACGTCTTTTTCCAAAAACACGTACGTGTTTTCAAGAGCTAATATAACATCAAATAGATCAATCAAATAAGCTTTGCATCACCGATAACGATTTGATTTCCGGAAAATCCGGGAGATGTAGACGGTAATACTCAAGAATACGATGAATAATACGGACCCGCTCTTGCCGGGAAAAACCATAAAGCGACATATTCTCAAAACTGATACGCAGCAAACGGGAAAAGAAAGCGCTCTCCACCTTATTTAAATAATGCCGATGCATCGGGATATGATCCGTAAACACCCCATTCAACATATCGAAATAATATCCCACCCTATGCGATTCCATATTCGGGAAAATACCGAGATGGTGGAGAAGACCTAACAAGAAAACCATATGAAAATTAGCGATACCCTTATCCGCATACTCCAATAGATGTATGGACTCGTATAAATAATCAAATAAACGGGGATCCGACTCCGTATCTTTCACGACCCTAAAAAGAACCTCCGAGAGGAAAAGCGCCAATACATTCTTAACCGGATCACAACAAACATCATTCAGCGGAAAACAAATGCGGGTCTCCTTAATCCGGTGCAAGTCCCGCTTATTCAAGTGCTCCACCTCCATTTCCAGAACGGACAAAGGTATAAACAAAGCCTTCGACACCGTGCTTTTCTTCCCACGGCTACGACTAACCAGATACGAGGCCCGGCCAAACGCCTCCGTATACATATATATAATAGAATATTTATCATTGTAAGGGATCGTATGCAAGACAATCCCCCTCGTTTTACACAACATAATTCGTATCTTTGCGACGATGATTAAGAACAAAGATACTCAAATTAACGTTATACATATAATTAAAGTATAGAATTATGTTGGACTTAACGACCCCTTCTTTATTATTTTCCGCCATATCATTGATATTGCTGGCCTATACGAATCGCTTCCTTTCATACGCCAGCGTAGTGCGTGCCTTGAAAGAAAAGCATCAGCAAACCCATGACCCCAAGGATATCGCCCAGATAGCGAACCTGCGGAAAAGGCTCTATCTGACCCGTTCCATGCAAATATTAGGAATACTCAGTTTGCTGCTCTGCGTGATCGCTATGTTCTTCATTTATGTATCGTGGCAGATTTTCGCCGCATGGATATTTGGCATAGCCTTATTGCTATTAGCGGCGTCGTTATGTGTATGTATCTGGGAAATAAATATTTCCGTTAAAGCCTTGGAAATTCATCTGGAAGATATAAGTTCTAAAGAGAAGTTAAAACAGTGAGTAGTATTAAATTTTCCTTCGAAATGTTTTGCCAGTTCGGAGAGATCGTCTATCTTTGCACTCGCAATCGGGAAATTACTTTCTTAGAACGCTATAAGTGAGAGCTTTGACATTTTGGCCCATTCGTCTATCGGCTAGGACGCAAGATTTTCATTCTTGAAAGAGGGGTTCGATTCCCCTATGGGCTACAATAAACAGGATTAAAAAACAATAAAGAGAAGATCGAGAAATGGCAAATCATAAGTCATCAATCAAGAGAATCAGACAGACAAACGCAAGACGTTTGCGTAACAGATATTACGCAAAGACAGCTAGAAACGCTATGAAAGTTTTGCGCGCTACTGAAGACAAGAATGAGGCACAAGCTTTGTTCCCTAAGGTATGCTCTATGTTGGATAAGCTTGCAAAAAAGAACGTTATCCACAAGAACAAGGCCGGTAATCTGAAATCTAAGTTGGCTAAGCACGTTAATGCGCTAGCATAAGCAGAAGGTAATTACTTTTACAAGTATAAAGCCGGACTCTCAATAAGCCCGGCTTTTTTAAACCTAATGGCCCATTCGTCTATCGGCTAGGACGCAAGATTTTCATTCTTGAAAGAGGGGTTCGATTCCCCTATGGGCTACCAACCAAAAGGAGAGAGATAAGTTCATGGCTTATCTCTCTCCTTTTTTATTATACCCGTCCTTTTTTCGCTATTTTCACATCCCCCACTTCGCTATCTCGATAAAAATCACTACATTTGTTAGATTTTTTTGAGGACATAGATAATTACAGATTTTAAAGAAAGATAAACTCATGAGTGAAGAAATTAAGAATACTTCTACAGAGTACTCCGCAGATAGTATTCAAGTACTTGAAGGGTTAGAGGCAGTACGAAAAAGGCCATCCATGTATATTGGCGATACCAGCGAGAAAGGTCTCCATCACTTAGTGTATGAGGTCGTAGATAACTCCATAGACGAAGCGCTAGCCGGATATTGTACATACATCGACGTGGTAATCAATGAGGACAACTCGATCACGGTTACCGACGACGGCCGTGGTATCCCCGTGGATATTCATGAGAAAGAAGGTAAATCAGCCTTGGAGGTAGTACTGACAGTGCTGCACGCCGGCGGTAAGTTCGACAAGGGAACCTATAAAGTATCCGGTGGTTTGCACGGTGTGGGTGTATCTTGCGTAAACGCCCTCTCTACTTATCTGAAAGCGGAAGTTCGCAGGAACGGCAAAGTACATATGCAGGAGTTCTCTTGCGGAAAGCCGTTGCACGACGTACAGGTTATCGATAATACGGATAAAACAGGTACTACGATCTCTTTCAAGCCGGACGGTTCTATCTTTACGGTCACGGAATACAAGTATGATATCTTGGCTACCCGTTTGCGTGAATTAGCGTTCTTGAACGCAGGTATTACGCTACGTCTGACAGATAAGCGAGTTCAGAAAGAAGACGGTTCTTTCAAGTCCGAGGTATTCCATTCGGATGAGGGATTGAAAGAATTTGTCCGCTATATCGACCGTTCTAAAGAGAAACTGATTCCAGACGTAATCCATATCGTTACCGAGAAGCAGGGTATCCCTGTCGAGGTGGCGTTAACTTATAATACTTCTTACAACGAGAGCGTATTCTCTTACGTAAATGATATTAACACGATAGAAGGTGGTACACACTTAGCCGGTTTCCGCCGTGGCCTGACCCGTACGTTGAAAAAGTACGCCGAGGATTCTAAATTATTGGAGAAAGCCAAGGTGGAGATTCAAGGGGATGACTTCCGTGAAGGTTTGACCGCCGTTATCTCTATCAAGGTAGCCGAACCTCAGTTCGAGGGACAGACAAAGACGAAGCTGGGTAATAGCGAGGTTACCGGTGCAGTGGATATGGCGATCGGTGAGGCGTTAGGCTATTATTTGGAAGAACATCCGAAAGAGGCGAAAATAATCGTCGACAAGGTGATCTTGGCCGCTCAAGCCCGTCATGCCGCTCGTAAGGCTCGCGAATTGGTACAACGCAAATCTCCGCTGACAGGAGGTGGGCTTCCCGGTAAATTGGCGGACTGTTCCTCTAAAGACGCGTCGATCTGCGAATTGTTCCTTGTCGAGGGAGACTCCGCAGGTGGTACGGCTAAGCAAGGACGCGACCGTAACTTCCAAGCGATCCTACCGTTGCGCGGTAAGATCTTGAACGTGGAGAAAGCGATGGATCATAAGATCTTCGAAAGCGAGGAAATCCAGAACATCTATCGTGCGATGGGTGTGACCGTCGGTACGGAGGATGACCCGAAAGCGTTGAACATGGAGAAGCTGCGTTACCACAAGGTGATTATCATGACCGATGCCGATGTGGACGGTAGCCACATCGCCACATTGATCTTGACCTTCTTCTTCCGCCGTATGCGTTCCTTGATCGAGAACGGATATGTGTATTTGGCGACTCCTCCCCTCTATTTGTGTAAGAAAGGTAAGGTTGAGGAATATTGCTGGACCGAGCAACAACGTCAGCAGTTCATCTTAAAATATGGAGGAGGCAACGAGAACTCGATCCATACACAACGATACAAAGGTTTGGGAGAAATGAACGACCATCAATTGTGGGATACGACCATGAACCCGGAAAACCGTACGTTAAAGCAAATCACGATCGACAACGCAGCCGAGGCTGACCAAATCTTCGCCATGTTGATGGGTGAAGACGTAGGCCCTCGCCGCGAGTTTATCGAGGAAAACGCTACATATGCTAACATAGATGCTTAAAATCATGAAAGTCCGTCGTCCGAATCTAGAGGCCCTATACAAAGAAGTTGATAATTATATACCGGCTAAAGAAAGCCTTCAACCTCCCCGAATAGGAATATCCGCTAACCGGAGAGACGGACTTTCCTGTATAGCCGAGACCTACGTGCAAGCCGTGCTGGACGCGGGGGGAGCCCCGGTACTTATCCCAGTGATCACGGATCTGAAAGCATTGACCGTACTGGTTTCCGAACTAGACGGATTGGTTATGAGCGGGGGTGGAGACATCAATCCGCTCTATTTGCATGAGGAGCCTATCCCGCAATTGCAAGACGTAGATACGCTACGTGACGAATACGATTTGATCTTGCTTCGCTTGGCCGCTAACCGACAAATTCCGATCATGGGTATTTGCCGAGGGCATCAGATCATGAATGTAGCGTTCGGAGGAAGTGTCTATCAAGACATCCATTCACAAGCCGATCACCCGCTATTGAAACACAGCCAGACATTGGCGCGGGAATATCCGTCGCATACGGTAACTCTCGAACCGGGAACGAACCAGCTACGCACTATTTTCAATGGAGAAAAACAAATCCTTGTCAACTCTTTCCACCATCAAGCGGTAAAAGAGGTCGCCCCCGGATTTAGGGCGACAGCGACCGCCCCGGATGGAATCAATGAGGCTATGGAACATACGGAGAAAACGATATTCGGTGTACAATGGCATCCGGAGGCCATGGCTCCGCAAGGGGATGAGGCCATGAAAGCCCTATTCGCTTACCATATCGAGAATGCCCGCCGTTTCGCGAAAGCCAAAGCGATCCATCAACAGATCGTGACGATCGATTCCCATACAGATACCCCAATGATCTTTCCCGGTGAATTTAATATCGGGGAGAAAGAAGGAGGGAAAGTGAATCTTCCTTTTATGGAAGAAGGACGTATCGACGCGACCTTTATGGTCGCCTATACCCCGCAAGGTAAACGAGATGAGGCATCCTTACAGGCAGCGACAGCGTATGCGATAGAACGGCTGAATCAAGTAAAACGCCAGCAAACCTTACATCCGGACCGGATGGCTATAGCGACTACCCCCCAAGAGATCCGGACGATTAAGGCGCAAGGGAAAAAAGCGATCTGCCTCGGCATCGAGAACGGGTACGCTTTAGGGAAGCAGATCGAAAACCTACGGATGTTCAAGGAGATGGGAGTTTCTTATATCACCTTATGCCATAATGGGGATAACGATATTTGTGATTCCGCTAGAGGAAAACAGGAATGGAAAGGACTAAGTCCTTTCGGTAAGGAAGTGGTAAAAGAGATGAACCGATTAGGAATCATGGTTGATATCTCGCATGCGGCGGAAAGTACCTTTTATCAGGTAATGGAAGTGAGCGAGACGCCAATCATAGCCTCCCACTCTTCCGCACGTGCGCTTTGCGATCATCCTCGTAACTTAACAGATGATCAGCTGAAAGCACTGGCTGCTCAAGGGGGTGTCGCCCAAATCTGCCTATACAAAGGATTCATCAATAAGGAAGAGGACAAAGCTTCTTTAAGCGACGCTATCCGCCATATCAATCATATCGTGGATTTAATCGGTATCGATCATATAGGAATCGGCTCGGATTTTGACGGAGACGGGGAACTGATCGGTTGCTCGGCTACCAACGAGTTGATTAACATTACCGTCCGACTTTTAGAAGAAGGATATACGGAAGAAGATATACGGAAAATATGGGGTGGAAACTTGCTAAGGGTTATGACCGCTATACAAGATTTCCCAAACAAATAGCAAACGAAAACAACTACATATTATGAAAAAGATCTTATACACAGCAATATGCGCCTGTAGTATCTTATGTGGAGCACAGGCACAGACACCCGGATCGGAGGTACCCAACTTAAAAAAGCTATATGAGTTGACAGACTCTTGCGATGTAAACGTGCGGGCACGATTCTCCCCATTGATCGGGATTTCCGCTAGTATCTCCAATGGTGCTTCCCGGGTGGGGGCCACCTATATCCAATCCATCGTAAAGGCAGGGGGAACTCCGGTTATCATCCCGGCTGTTACTGACGGTAAGGTACTCAGAAATATCGTATCGAATTTAGACGGGCTAGTTCTTATAGGAGGAGCGGATGTAAACCCTCTATGGTATGAGGAGGAGCCTCGGGAAAAGCTGGAGGAAGTCGATCCGGTACGCGATTTGTATGAGTTGAAACTAATCAAGATGGCTACCGACCAAAATATTCCCGTCTTAGGCATATGCCGGGGATTGCAACTGTTGAATGTAGCGTTTGGCGGTACGCTTTACCAAGACATCCCCTCACAACGTGGCGATCATTCTGTCAAGCATAGGCAAGATTTACCCAGTTCGTATGGCTCACACCGTGTCTTTGTTGATGCGAACTCACAGCTAGCCACTATTCTAGGGAAAGATACCTTAGCCGTAAACTCTCTTCATCATCAAGCGATCAAGGAGTTGGCGCCTATCTTCAAGGCTACCGCTTATGCGCCCGACAGTATTATCGAGGCTATCGACGCTTATCCGAATCGATCCATCATGGGAGTTCAATGGCATCCGGAAGCATTGACTTACGGAGGCGACACTACGATGTTAAAGATATTCCACCATCTGATAGGAAAGGCCGAGACTTTCCACCAAGCCAAAGAGATGCACAAGCATTTCCTTTCCGTAGATACACATACCGATACTCCTTTCTGGTTTAAACGTGCCGGATTCAGCATCGCCGACCGGGAACGTAACCGGGTAAACATCCCTAAGATGCAAGAAGGGAAACTAGACGGGGTGTTCCTTGCGGCCTTCATCGGACAAGGTAAACGTGATGAGGCCTCTTTACAAGAAGCCGTACAAAAAGTAACAGGCTTGATCGAAGGTATTCGCAAGCAAGCTGAATTGAATAAGGATTTATGTGGCATCGCCGTTACGAACCAAGACTTCATCCGCTTGAAGAATGAAGGGAAAAAAGCGTTCTTTATCGGTATAGAGAATGGATACGGCATTGGTAAGGATCTGGCGAATATCGCTAAGTTCAAGGCGATGGGTGTCAATTATATCACGCTCTGCCACTCCTACGATAACGATATTTGCGACTCATCCACCCATACCAAGAAAGAATGGGACGGTTTAAGTCCGTTTGGCGAAGAGGTCGTGAAAGAGATGAATCGCCAAGGTATCATGGTGGATATGTCTCATGCCTCTGAGAAGTCATTTTGGGATGTTATCAAATTGTCCAAGGCCCCGATCATCTGCTCGCATTCCTCATCCATGGCGATGTGCAAGCACGACCGTAACCTGACCGACGAACAACTAAAGGCCCTTGCCCAAAATGGAGGCGTAGCGCAAGTTTGCTTGCTCGACCGCTATATCAATGAGGATTATAAAAACGCGAGCCTTACCGACGCGATCGAACATATCGATCATATGGTGAAAGTCGCCGGTATCGATCATGTAGGTATCGGCTCTGATTTTGATGGCGGTGGCGGAATTATCGGTTGCGAAAGTGACAACGATTTCATACAGATCACTGTTAAATTAATAGAGAAAGGATATACAGAGGAAGATATCGCCAAGATATGGGGTGGAAACTTGATGCGTGTATTAGACGAGGTTCAAGCGACTGCCTCCGTAAAAACATTATAAACAAAACAGATTTATGATCAGATTATTTTTTGCGTTATTGAGTTTTGCTCTTTTATCATGTGGAGCCAAAGGAACCAAAGAGACAGGTAATATGCCGGAGATCAAAAAACAACCGATCGCCTCAGCTGTTCCCGATTTCAACGCAGACAGCGCTTACGCCTATGTAGCGAACCAAGTCGCTTTTGGTCCCCGTGTACCTAACACGGCGGCTCATAAAGCATGCGGGGATTACTTAGCATCTGAATTGAAGCGCTTTGGCGCCAAAGTCTACCAACAGGAAGCGATACTGACCGCCTACGACGGAACGAAGCTGGAAGCGAGAAACATCATAGGCTCGTTTGATCCGGAGAATAGTAAACGTGTTTTACTATTCGCGCATTGGGACAGCCGTCCCTATTCGGACCACGATCCCGATCCTTCCAAGCACCGGACCCCATTGGACGGGGCGGACGATGGCGGTAGCGGCGTAGGTGCCTTATTGGAGATCGCCCGTCAAATCGGGCAAAAAGCCCCGGGTATCGGCATCGATATTATTTTCTTCGACGCGGAGGATTATGGTACGCCGGAATTCGTAACCGATTATACACCGGATAGCTGGTGCCTAGGTACCCAGTTCTGGGCAAAAAATCCGCATGTCCCTAATTATACGGCGGAATACGGAATCTTATTGGATATGGTGGGCGGCAAGAACGCCACGTTTTTCAAGGAGCAACAATCCTTACGTGCGGCAGCCCCGATCGTCGAGATGGTATGGAGCGCGGCCCGCGATCTGGGATATGGCAAATATTTCATTAACGCCGCAGGTGGAGCCATCACAGACGATCACCAATATGTGATTAGCGGACGTAATATCCCGAGTATCGACATCATTAACTACGACCCTGAGTCTAAAACAGGTTTCGCCAGTTATTGGCATACTCAAAAAGATAATATGGAGAATATAGACCGTGAGACTCTAAAAGCTGCCGGTCAAACCGTACTGGAAGTAATATACAATCGATAAAATACTGATAAAATGACAATCAATGAACTTCAAGACAATGTAATCGAAGAATTCTCAGTCTTCGACGATTGGATGGACAAATATGCGTTATTAATAGATCTGGGAAATTCACTTCCCCCGCTTGATGAGAAATATAAAACGGAAAGTAACTTGATCGAGGGTTGCCAAAGCCGGGTTTGGTTCCAAGCGGATTATGTGGATGGAAAGATTATTTTCCAAGGAGAAAGCGACGCCGTGATCGTAAAAGGTATCGTATCCCTTTTGATCAATATCCTATCCGGCCATACCCCGCAGGAGATACTGGATGCCGATCTTTACTTTATCGACAAGGTAGGATTAAAAGAGCATTTATCCCCTACTCGTTCCAACGGGTTGGTAGCGATGGTGAAGCAAATGCGTCTATACGCGATGGCTTACCGAGCAAAGGAACAACA
The DNA here is from genome assembly GCF_003635485.1 of Parabacteroides sp. AF19-14. Lineage (NCBI taxonomy): Bacteria > Pseudomonadati > Bacteroidota > Bacteroidia > Bacteroidales > Tannerellaceae > Parabacteroides > Parabacteroides sp. AF19-14. Next base: position 129,286 of record NZ_QTMJ01000009.1, read on the forward strand.
ATAAAAACAGGTATTTTCACACGTATATAGGCACGAGCCGATACGTATATACGTGTAAGCCTACACCGATATAGGCATAGCCTCATACGTATATACGCATAAGGTTATGCCTATATACGTATTAAAAACCGAGTGTAAGCTGCTCCGGTAAGAGCGTAAAAGTCTTGCGATGATAGGGCGTGATCCCACAGGTACGAATCGCTTCCCTGTGGACCTTGGTAGGATAACCTTTATTGTCCAGCCAATGATAAGCGGGGTATTCCAAGGCCAATTCATTCATATAATCATCCCGATAGGTTTTAGCCAATATAGAGGCGGCGGCGATACTTAGGTATTTGCCGTCGCCTTTTACTACGGTCGTATGCGGAATATCGGGATAAGGGGTAAAACGGTTTCCATCGATCAATAAATGTTCCGGCCGTACTTTCAATTGCTCGATCGCACGATGCATAGCCAAGAAAGAAGCCTTTAAGATATTAATCTTATCGATCTCTTCCGGACTGACGATGCCTACCGCCCAAGCGATCGCCTCACGTTCGATGACAGGACGAAGCTTATACCGTTTCTTCTCGCTTAATTGCTTGCTATCGTTTAAATCCTCATTCTTAAAATCTTCCGGAAGAATCACGGCGGCGGCGAATACCGCACCCGCCAAGCAGCCTCTTCCCGCCTCATCACAACCGGCCTCTATACGCCCGGTTTCCATATAGGGTAATAACATATCCCAGTTTATTATTTATCGTATATATAGCTTACATTATTTTTGCTCCTTCACAATCCAAGGGCGAAGCACGAACCAAGCGAATGCCGTAGCGGCGATCACCCCGCAAGTATTCGCCAAGAAATCAAACCAATCCCCACCCCGGTACGTCGTACAATATTCTTGCAATATCTCAATAATCCCACTCATAACGATCGGGCATAAAACCGCCCCGATCCAAGCATGCCATAATACCGTCTCATACTTCCGGTGATTCCGCAAGAACTCCAGCCATAGCATACCCGACATCCCCCCATACATACAGAAATGAACCACCTTGTCCACACCCGGGAATAAAGGGATATCATCCATCCTCGGCGGCTTAAAGAACGACAAGTAAATAACGATCAATATAATCGCCAGTGAAAACGGATATTTCTTAATATAATACATCATACTCAAAACATCTTCCGAACTCGTTCCACACCTGCGATGAACGTATCGATCTCCTCTTTCGTATTATAAAAAGAAAAAGACGCCCGCACCGTACCTTCGATCCCTAAGGCATGCATCAAAGGCTGGGCACAATGATGCCCTGTACGAACCGCTATTCCCAAACGATCCAGCAACATCCCCATATCGTAATGATGGATATTACCCACCAAAAAAGAAAGCACCGCTCCTTTATGATCCGCTTGTCCGAAAATACGCATCCCTTCGATCGTATTTAATCCAGCGGTCGCATACCGCAAAAGCTCATCCTCATAAGCAGCTATATTCTCTATACCGATCCGGTCTACATACCGCAAGGCTTCCGCCAACGCCGTGCTACCAATATAATCCGGAGTTCCCGCCTCAAACTTAAAGGGAAGCTCATTAAAAGTTGTCTTCTCGAACGAGACCGTAGCGATCATCTCGCCTCCTCCCTGATACGGAGGAAGTTTATCCAACCACTCCTCTTTGCCATACAAGACCCCGATACCCGTCGGTCCGTAAATCTTATGACCAGAGAAAACATAGAACTCCGCATCCAAGTCCTGCACATCCACCTTCATATGCGGAACGGCTTGAGCCCCGTCTACCAACACCGGCATGCCTTGTTCATGAGCGATCTCGATCATCGCCTTTACCGGATTTACCGTACCCAAGACGTTAGACACATGAGTCACGGAAACCAGACGAGTCTTATCCGAGAATAATTTACGATACTCATCCAGATTCAACTCCCCTTTCTCATTCATCGGGATCACCTTCAACGTAATACCTTTCCGGGCCGCTTGTATCTGCCAAGGAACGATATTGGAATGATGCTCCATCACGGACACGATCACCTCATCCCCTGCCGACATACATTCATCCGTAAAGCTGGAAGCGATCAGATTGATGGATTCCGTAGTTCCCCGGGTAAAAATAATCTCATTCGAGGAACGGGCATTCAAGAAATGCTGTACCGTTTTGCGAGCCTCCTCATGCGCCTCTGTCGCCGCTTGGCTCAAGAAATGTACGCCTCGGTGGATATTGGCGTTTACGTTATAATATCCATTCTCTATCTTTTCTACCACTTGACGAGGTTTCTGGGTAGTAGCGCCATTATCAAAATATATCAGCGGTTTATCGTATATCTTATGATCCAAGATCGGAAAGTCTTTTCGGATCGCTTGAACGTCTAACATAGTCTTACTTCTTTTTGTCTTACAATTACGAGAGCCAAAGATACAAAAAAAAGGCTTTCTCCCTGAAAGAAAGCCTTTTTTATCATTACCTAACAGATATTACGCTTACACTTTATCCTCTACTCGCACGCCTACTTTTCTCTTCCAAAGTCAAAGTACGGAGACTCTGTACGGGCGTTATCCATTAAGGATGCTAGTTCTTTTACCTTATCGGGATACTTCTCCGCTAGATTCGTATCCTCATGTATATCATTACTTAAATCATACAGTTCCAATATAGTCTCACCCACGATCGGTTGCCGGATTAGTTTCCATTTACCGGAGCGTAATGCTTCCCGGCCATTCAATTCGTGAAATTCCCAATATAAATAATCATGGGCCTGTTGATTTTTCTTTGATAACAAGGTTGGTAAGAAAGAGATTCCATCCGTCTGCTCGGGCAAAACCGTACCTGTAAGCTCTGCCAACGTAGGCATGACATCCCAGAATGCGCTTATATGATCCGATTGAGCTCCGGCCTTGATCGTACCCGGGCACCATGCCACCATAGGTATACGGATACCTCCTTCATATACATCCCGTTTGATCCCCCTGAAAGGTCCGTAGCTCTTGAAAAAATCGGGATCAGCTCCACCTTCATGATGTGGGCCGTTATCACTGGTAAAAATCACGATGGTATTCTTATCCAAACCCAACTCTTTCAATTCAGCCATTACATCCCCCACGTATTTATCCAACCGGGAGACCATGGCGGCAAAGGAAGCTTTCGGTTTCTCGGAAGTGTTATAGCCGCCGTTCACCTTATCGAACTTACCGATATAAGGAGTCTCCTCGAATGAGTTCTCGTACATCTGATAAATGGAGTCATGCGGAAGATTCAATTCCGCATGAGGCAACGTATAGGTAAGCATCGCGAAGAACGGTTGCTCTTTATGATCCCGGATGAACTTCAATGCTTGCTCATGAATCAAATCTTGCGAATATGTTTTGCAAGCATTGTTCTCGTTTTCAGGAAAAAGAACCTTCTCCTCATTATGCCATAAATGATCCGGATAGAAGGAATGCGACTGCCGTTGGCAATTATATCCATAAAACTCATCGAAACCCATCTTATTAGGAATGGAGACAGAGCCCGGATTTCCCAACCCCCATTTACCAAAGATACCGGTCGTATAACCGGCCGATTTCATTAATTTACCCAACGTATAGGTATCCTCCCGCATCGGCTGTTGGCCTTCGGGCGTGATCTCCCGGTTTCCCCGGACTTGCGTATGTCCCGTATGCAATCCGGTCATCAAGGAGCAACGGGAAGGGGCACTCACCGTACATCCGGCATAATGCTGCGTAAACAACATTCCCTCCTTCGCCATCCGGTCTATATTGGGAGTCTTGATAATCTGTTGGCCATAACAGCCAACATCTCCATAGCCTAAATCATCGGCCAAGATATACACAACATTCATAGGACGCTCCGGAGCTTTTTCGCAACCGGACATTCCGATAAGCAGCAATGTCCCGGATATACATAAAGTCAATTGTGTTTTCATATATCTTTAAAATAAATAGAAGTGTTAGAAACCAATTACAATCTTCTGATCCTGATTCGTAGACAAACGGTTCGTCCGTACCTTAACCCTTCCCATACGATCCGAGGCATCGAAGTACCAGCCTTCTTGTCCGGCATTGAGCGCTTCGGGGGAGATGGCAGATAGCGGCTTCCCGGCTACGGTTACGTTTGACGGGCTGGACTCCGAGCGGACATCCAATAGGTAAGTACGCTCTTGGTAACGTCCTTTATAATCTCCTTTCGCTTTCGCAATATCCACGGTGATCGTGCCTTTCTCACCTTTTGGGGAGGAAACAGAGATTAAGGTACGGGCAAACTCGCCTTTCTTATAATCACGGGTGAGACCGTCATCCTCATATAAATTGAAAGAGGTGTTTCCGTAGGGATATAAGTCCAAGGTCAAGACATCCGCAGGTTTCTCGCCTACATAATTCATATCCGGATACATCGGGATAATGGCACCTTGACGGATAAATACCGGGCAAATATCCAGTTTAGCCTCATATTTATCCAACCACTTGCCACCCTCGTATTTCTTTCCGGTCCAATAGTCGTACCATTCTCCGGCAGGGAAGTAAATACTATCACGTACGTTCTTACGGGTATATACAGGAGCAACCATCATCCACTCGCCACTCATAAATTGATATTGGGTGGTCGTATCACGAGTAACCACGTCATCCGGGAATTCCAGTACCATCGCACGAGCCATCGGTACACCGGTCGTATGCGCCTCATGGCAATAGGTATAGGCGTACGGGTTCAGACGCATCTTCAGCTTTAAGAATTTACGGTTGATATCCGTGTACGGATGCCCATATACCCAAGGCTGACGGTCGGCATCCGCCCAGCCGCTCATGGTCATAAAGATCGGGGTGAAAACCTTCCATTGCAAGTCGCGGGTATAGGTTTTCGGGGAACCGCCGAAGATACCGTCCACATCGCTGGTAGCGGCGTTCATGGCGGAAAGGCCGGCACCCGTGATCGTCGGGATATGGTAACGGATATAATCCCAGTTGCTCACTTGATCACCGCTCCATACCGTAGAATACCGCTGGGTTCCGGCCCAACCGCAAACAGCCCATACGAAGCCCCGTTCGTTCGTATTGTTCTCGATACCCTCGAATGCGGATTTACAGCCGTTCAAGGCAAACTCATAGCCTTCTCCAACCCAAGCCACATCCAATTTACACAGGCGGGTACCACATTTACCAACCTCGTAGGCAATCTTATCCACACCATTCTCTGTCCATAAGCCCGTATGGAAGCCTCGTTTACCTAATTCCGTCACAACAGAATCCAATTTCACATAGCCGCAACCATAGCCATCGTTCGGCAAGATCCAGCCACGGGGCATATCATATTCCACATATTTATCAGCAACTTGGCTGATTACGTCCGGGGTGGATTGAGGCCATCCGGTGCGCTGTTCCCCTTTGTTATAGCAGTCAGCGTCTCCCATCGTAAGCATCCACATCGCCGGCATAAAAGGTTTTCCGGTGATATCCGTATAGTCGTTCAATAGGTCTTTCAAGGAAGGGCCGTAGAAGTAGAACGCGTCAAAGCGATTCTCGTTATGCGTCAACTGACTGGTGAAGCCCATCAGCTTAAAGCCATCATCATAGCTCTTGCCCAGCATCTCCGTGCCGTTGAAGGCATAATGTCCCGGGGCAAACGTATTGCGGAATACGCCATATCCTTTCGTGGACATATAGAAGGGAGCCGGGTTAGAGGATTGATCTTCATCCCAACCGGTCACCTCGATATCCGCTTCCTTCCCAGCGTATGAGAAATTACCTTGTTGCATACCGCAACCGTAGAAATCCTCATCACCGCTACGGCGCATCGTTTGGGTCGTTTTTAGTCCGAAGGCAAGTGGTTCGGCCTCCTCGTAGATCACGGCACGGTTATTCTTGTCATACATGGCGAAACGAATAGGGTTCTTATAGACACGTACGACACATTGGGGAGTCGTGAACTTATAATAGCTGCCGTTGTCGGCCATGGAGACTCTCGGGTTCTTTACCGCATAATCCACAACGATCGAGTTTGCCGCCGGATTGGTATATTCCCCATCCGGTGCCAACCAGATACGGAAGATATCATCCCGGTAAAACATCAACTTAACCTTAGCGTACCCGGAGACGAACTCATATTCCGTGTTGCTGATCTTATTGAACTTCGTCAACTTACCCAAGTTCATACGGGCGGCGAACAGGTTCGCTTTTAATACGTTGTTTGACGAACGCTCATCCTTCGGGTATTGGATAGCGAACTCTATTTTATAGGAGCCCATCTGGGTTAGGTCGGTAGCGGGGAAAGCTACCTCATATTCCTCTTGTTTAGCGATCGGATGCCCGGAGGCGGTTACCGTGGCGGTTAGTTTCTGACCGTTGTTCAAGGAGGCGGTTACCGTGAAATCCTCGTCTACGGGCTGGGAACCAACGTTCTTCAGCTTCACTTTCAACACGTCTTCCTTCGTGAACGTATTCCCGGTTTCTTGGTGTGAGGTCACTTTCTCCAAAGCCAAATCATGCGCAAAAGGCTCTGTCAGCTCAATATCATCGACCATCCAATACCAAGAGAAGATATCCCGCCAGAAGAAACGCAAGTAGACAGTTTTCTGGTTCGCGGCTACCTCGCTGATGTTAATCTCCTCATTCACCGGGGCATGAAGCTGGGTAGCGGCGGGGATCTTATCCATCACGTTATACTCTTTCCAATTCAACCCGTCGTTGCTGACGCCAACCCAAAGGCCGGCACGTTTTCCGGTGAACCAATTATTCCAACGAAACAAGTGCTGGAATTTCAATACCACATCGTTCTTTCCCGCACAATCGATAGCGCTGGTCTGGAAATAGCCGTTCGGGTATTCCTCCCGTTGATTCCACTTCGTGATCTCCTCCCCGGTGACTACGCCCGGCCGGAATTGCATATGATAGCCACGACTCGTAGAGGCGATGGGAGGCGCTTGTTGCTCAAACTGGAAAGAACCGGGATAAGGCTGATCGGTTACAATCCATTCACACTTTGCCGATTTCGTCGAATCGACAATCATCCAGCCGTCGGGTAATTTCCCGGCGGAGAAATCTTCTTTCCAAAAACTTTGTTGTGCGGACAGGGAGGAAACGCAACCTGTCAGAAGCATGGATACAATTAGACTTTTTATCATTTGAATTAGTTGATTAGATTTAGGCAGTAAAGATAGTCTTAATTTACGAGGGTTCGCAAACGTTCGCGTGATTTTTATTCTCTTTTCGCTGGGCGGAAACGTGTTATTATCAATGGAATCCTTCTATCTTCGCGTATGTACAACCTTGTCATATAAATCAATAAACATATATCATGAACAGACATTTATTCTTGAGCCTTTTACTGGCCCTTTTCGCTTCCAGTACGCTTTCAGCCGATAACCTTAAAATCGAGCCGGCCTTCTGGTGGAGCGGTATGAAGAACCCGGAACTCCAGCTGATGGTGTATGGTAAGGATATCGCCGGATATCTCCCTAGCGTGAAATATCCCGGCGTACAGTTGAAAAGCTCGGTAGCGTTGGAAAGCCCGAATTACCTATTGATCTATCTGGACGTGGAAAAGGCCAAGCCCGGCAGGTTTGATATCACGTTCACGAAGGACAAAAAGAGTTTCAATTACTCGTATGAGTTGAAGGCCCGTAAACCGAACGCCGATCGGATCAAGGGGTTTGACTCTTCCGACGTGCTTTATCTCATCATGCCGGATCGTTTCGCGAACGGAGATCCCTCGAACGATCAAATCCCGATGCGTACCGCTTATAAGGTAGACCGTAACAGCCCGAACGCCCGTCACGGAGGCGACTTGGCCGGTATCGAACAGCATTTGGATTATATCGAGGATCTGGGCGTTACCGCTATCTGGCTGAACCCAGTATTGGAGAATGACATGGAGGGAGGCTCTTATCACGGATATGCCACGACGGATTATTATCGGGTAGACCCACGCTTCGGCACGAACGAGGACTACGTCCGCTTGATCGAGAAGACGCACGAGCGGGGCATGCGTGTCGTAATGGATATGATCTTCAACCATTGTGGAAGCGATCATCCTTGGATGAAAGATATCCCTAGCCACGACTGGTTTAATAATCTCGATAACTACGTGCAGACCAACCACGATAAAGAGGCTTATTTCGATCCTTACGTCTCGGATTATGATAAGGAGACGATGCTGAACGGCTGGTTTGTCCCGAGCATGCCGGACTTGAACCAAAAGAACCCACATGTAGCCAAATACCTTATCCAGAACTCTATCTGGTGGATCGAGTATTGCGGCGTGGATGGTATCCGTCAAGATACGTATCCGTATGCCGACGTGGACATGATGCGGAATTGGTGTACGGAGGTCATGAACGAGTATCCGGAGTATAACATCGTAGGCGAGGCGTGGATGAACTACACGATCGGTTCCGCTTATTGGCAGAAAGGCAGCCGGTTGAACTTCGGACAGGATACCGAGCTGAAATCGGTAATGGATTTCCGCTTGATGGGTATCGCGAGTAAGGCGTTCCATGAGGAGACTGGGTATTCCGGAGGCTTGCACACGATCTTCGAGCATATGTGTTATGATTATGTATATCCCGATATCTATAACGTATTGCGTTTCTTGGAGAACCATGATACGGATCGTTTTCTTCCCTCCATGCCCGAGTCTGTCGATGATTTGTACGCGTTCAAGCAAGGGGTGACATTCTTGTTGACGATCCCCGGTATTCCCCAGCTCTATTACGGGCAGGAGTTGCTGATGAATGGCACCAAGGAGAAGGGAGACGGATATATCCGCTTGGATGTTCCCGGTGGTTGGCCCGGCGACAAGGTGAATCAATTCGAGGCATCCGGTCGCAGCGAGGTGCAAAATGACGCATGGAATTTCCTCCGGACTTTATTGAAATGGCGCAAGGGCAACGATATCATCGCTAAGGGCAAGATGAAACATTTCATGGTGAACCAAGGTGTCTACGTGTACGAGCGCAGTCTGGATGGCCGGAGCGTATTGGTCTTGATGAATGGCAGCGACAAGGAGGTGAACCTCCCGTTGGCCCGCTATGCGGAAGTATTGCGAGGTAAAACCTCCGGAAAAGAGATATTAACCGGAAAGGAGATTCCATTGGGAGACGAATTATCCTTGGCACCGAAAGGGATCTTCGTACTGGAAATGTGATGCCATTAGCCCCGATGATTTTTCATTCGAGGACCTATTCATAGATTACTAATAATTAAATCGGGAGGCCTTAAACCTCCCGATTTTCTTTTCATATATACTATTTTAATCGCTTTTCAAGAATCAATTGATGCCTGCATTGAATGCCGTTCTCCCAGATAGGCTCGGCATAGTTCCGTACGAAATAATCGCGATCTACGGCTACCAAGTCGAAGCCTTCCTGTTGATAAAGCATCATCGGGCCGGCGGCTGAGGTTCCGGTACAAATACGCAAAAGCTCGACATCTTGAGCCGGAGCCCATTTATTAGATACATGCCGTAATAGTTTCCGGGCGATTCCTCGCCGACGGAAGATATCCGCCACGGCAAGGTTCATGATCTCCGCCTTGCCACCCTCCTCCTTGCGAACCACGATCACGCCGGCAACGGAATTTCGTACCGTAGCGATAAAGCAATCCGAATCCTTTAGGTAAGCCTCTACTTTCTCCCGATCCGGATCGGCTTCCAGCAGTAACTCATAAGGAGGAAATAAAGCTACTTGTATCTCCGGCTCCCCGCCCACGACGATCTCTACTATATTTCCGTCAGGATCTCGGATTACCCCCTCATAGTAACCATCCCCGGAAGTGCGGGTCTCACCGGCGATCGTGTATCCATCCATCCGGAAACGTTCGATCATTTGATCCACTTGCTCCTTCGTATCCGCATGAAAAGCCAGATGAGCCAAGCCGATATGATCCTTGTCGTAAGCCTCAGTAATATCTTGCCGTTGCATGATCTCCAAAGCGGGGCCACTCTCGAAAGAGACGAAATAAGAGGCGAACCCTTTCTTTGGATTCACATATTTCTCATTACTCTTACCGTTGAAATACTTTACATAGAAATCCCGTAAACGTTCCAGATGATTCGTCCATAGGGCGATGTGTGTTAATTGCATAAGTTGGTGGTTTTAGAAAGTTATTACTTTTTTTTTCGCTGTATCCGATGCGTCAAAGTTAGAGGATCACGACGTGTATCCCATAAAGAGACAATATATAGTTGCTGCTTTTTCTCATCTACATAATAAATCAGTTGATAGTGCTCATGAACGACTAGGCTGCGGAGTTGACGACGAGGGGTGTCCAACCCGGGGATTCGTTGCCCCATGTAGGGATTTAATAAGATCAAAGAAACTTGATGGTCTATCAAATCCACAAATTTCTCAGCGACTCGTTTTCCAAAAGTACGAGTACAATACGTTACAGCACGAGTCAGCTCTCCTCGTGCTTTTTGTTGCCATGTATGATTCATAATGAGGCGATTAATTCTCTCATCTCTCTCATCACCTCCTCATGCGGGACAACCACCAAGGTCCCGGCATCAAGTTCAGCCTCGAACTCGGCGATATCCTGTTTCACCTCCTCCAAGGTACTGGGTACACCGGGAATCGGTTCGAAACGTTTCGCCTCCACGCTCTTGATCGCACGGTTAAAGGCACGCTTTACCTTATCTAGTACCTCCAGACTATCGGTTTCCATGATATCGCGAATCAACTCCATCCTCCGGGAGTCTAGTTCCATCGTTGTCATACTATATTCCTTTCTTCTTTGTGATTAGTCACTGCCAAAGATATAAAAAAATCAGACATGGTTCCCTACATGATCGTCGGGATAATCCATGTCTGATTACTGTTTTCTTCTTATTCGCGATTATTTACAAATCCGGCAACCGGCGCATTTAGCCAGTTCACCGCGGAAACGTTTCTCTACCAGTTTATGCAAACGGTCTTTCAACGCCTCCAAGCGTACATGGTCGATCACGTCGGAAGTGAAAGCCACGCTCAATAACATACGGGCCTCGTCACGCGGGATACCGCGGCTTTGCATATAGAACAAAGCGTTCTCATCTAACTGACCGGTCGTCATACCGTGCGAGCATTTTACGTCGTCCGCGTAAATCTCCAGTTGCGGCTTGCTGTACATACGGGCCTCACGGGTAGCGCACAGATTACGGTTCGTCTGGTAAGCGGCGGTCTTCTGGGCATCCTCTTTCACCAAGATACGTCCGCTGAAGACACCTACGGCATGATCATTCAGTACGTTCTTGAACAACTCGTTGCTGGTACAATTCGGAACCGCATGGGTAATATGGCTATAGGTATCCATCTGTTGCCCCTTGTCCAGAACGGACATACCGCATAAGGTAGACTCGGCATACTCGCCATTCAGTTCCACGTAATAATTGTTGCGAGTCAAGCCATTCGTCAACGTAATGCCGTTTACCAAGACATTGGTCGAGGCCGCCTGCTTTACGTGTACGGAAGAGAAACGGGTCGTAGACTCGCTGCTTTCTTCCAAATCATAATAATCAAAGCGAGCACCTTCCTCCGCGAAAATCTCAACCACTTGAGTCGCCAAGAATTTCACGTCATCGATACTATGATCGCAAACCAATAGCTTCGCCTCCGAATGAGGTTCCATAATCACCAGAACACGACGGTTCGCCATCGTATCCACATCATTACGAAATATATTCACTAATTGGATAGGACGCTCAACCACGACATTTTTCGGTACATACACCACGAAACCATCTTGGGCTAACATCGTATTCAACGCAATAATACCATCCTTGCTACTCGGCGCCGCCTTTCCGTAATACTTGGAAGCGATCTCCGGATATTGCTCCGTAAAAGCCTTCAACCCTCCAGCATACACGCCTTCCGGCAAATGCGCTTTTGGCAATTCCTTATCGTAAAACGTATCGTTCACGACAAAGTATAACGATGTGCTCAGGTTCGGCACGTCACAACGGAACACGTCATAAGGATTCACCGGGATAGCGACCCGGTTGATATTCAAACCGTAATCCGGAGCGAACGCTTGGGCTACATCCGTATATTTATAATCCTCGCTTCTCGTGGAGGGGAATCCGAGTCGCTCAAAGTTCGCCAAGGCATCAGCCCTAAGGGCATTCATCACCGGCGTACTATGACGACATACCAGATCCTCACATTGGGCGAAAAGATCGATATATTGTTGCTCGGCCTTCATATTACTCATCTCCCATCTCTTTCTTGATCCAGTCGTAACCTTTCTCTTCCAGTTCCAAGGCCAATTCCGGACCGGCGGTCTTCACGATACGGCCTTTGTAAAGCACATGAACCACATCCGGCTTGATGTAATCCAGCAGACGCTGATAGTGCGTGATTACGATAGCGGCATTCTCCGGAGTCCTCAACTGGTTCACGCCATGCGCTACGATACGCAAGGCATCGATATCCAAACCACTATCCGTCTCATCCAAGATCGCCAATTTCGGCTCCAGCATCGCCATCTGGAAGATCTCGTTCCGCTTTTTCTCTCCACCAGAGAAACCTTCGTTCACGCTACGGCTGGCCAGTTTATTATCCAGCTCGACGATCGCACGCTTCTCACGCATCAATTTCAAGAAGTCCGTAGCCGAAACCGGTTCCAGACCGTTATATTTACGGTGCTCGTTCAACGCCGCACGCATAAAGTTCACCATACTAACTCCCGGGATCTCGACCGGATATTGGAAGCTCAAGAAAATACCCTCACGGCTACGATCCTCGGGAGAAAGATCCAGCAGATTCTTACCGTTGAAGATAACCTCTCCTTCCGTTACCTCAAAAGCGGGATTACCTACCAATACACTACTTAACGTACTTTTTCCGGAACCGTTCGGTCCCATGATAGCATGTACCTCACCCGCTTTCACCGACAGGTTGATACCTTTCAATATCTCTTTGCCATTTACGTTGGCATGTAAATTCTTAACCTCTAACATCTTTTCTAATTGAAAATTGAAAGTTGAAAATTGAAAATTATTCTATCCTACGCTGCCTTCCAGCGAGATCGTTAGTAATTTCTGAGCCTCGACGGCGAACTCCATCGGTAACTTATTCATTACCTCACGGGCATATCCATTCACGATCAAACCGACAGCCTCTTCTACCGAGATACCCCGTTGCTGGCAGTAGAACAATTGCTCCTCGCTGATCTTACTCGTCGTAGCCTCATGCTCCACGATCGCCGTCTCATTCTGAATATCAGCGTAAGGGAACGTATGAGCTCCACAAGTAGAGCTTAGTAACAAACTATCGCATTGGCTATGGTTACGGGCGCCTTCCGCACGGGCGGACACCTTTACCAATCCCCGATAGCTATTCTGGCTATGACCGGCAGAGATACCCTTGGATACGATCGTACTTTTCGTATTCTTACCCAGATGGATCATCTTCGTACCCGTATCGGCCTGTTGGTAATTATTGGTCACGGCAACCGAGTAAAACTCACCTACCGAGTTATCACCCGCCAAGATACAGCTCGGATATTTCCAAGTGATCGCCGAACCGGTCTCTACTTGCGTCCAAGAGATCTTGCTACCCTCACCTTTGCACAAACCTCGTTTCGTCACGAAGTTATAGATACCGCCTTTACCTTCCTTATCACCCGGATACCAGTTCTGTACGGTAGAATACTTCACCTCAGCACGCTCGTTCGCCACGATCTCCACGATAGCGGCATGCAATTGGTTCTCGTCACGCATCGGCGCCGTACATCCTTCCAGATAACTTACATACGCCTCATCGTCAGCGACAATCAAGGTACGCTCGAACTGTCCGGTATTAGCGGCATTGATACGGAAATACGTACTCAGCTCCATCGGGCAACGTACGCCCTTCGGTATATAAACAAACGAACCGTCCGAGAACACGGCCGAATTCAAGGCGGCGAAGAAATTATCACGATAACCAACCACGCTGCCCAAATATTTCTGCACCAAGTCCGGATGATGTTGTACAGCCTCGCTGAACGAACAGAAAATAATCCCCTTCTCCGCGAGATTCTCCTTGAAAGTAGTCTTCACGGAAACACTATCCATCACGGCGTCTACCGCCATTCCGCTTAAATGCTTCTGTTCTTCCAAAGGAATACCCAGTTTATCGAATGTTTTCAACAACTCAGGATCTACCTCATCCAAGCTCTTTGGTCCCTCTTTTTTCTTAGGGGCGGCATAATAGATAATGTCCTGATAATCGATCGGCGGGATATTCAAGTGAGGCCATGTAGGCATCTCCAACGTCTGCCAATGGCGAAAAGCCTTCAAACGGAACTCGAGTAACCATTCCGGCTCGTTCTTCTTGGCAGAGATAATACGGACCGTCTCCTCGTCTAATCCACGATGGATCACCTCCGTATCAATATCGGTAACGAAGCCGTATTTATAATCTCCGCTCGTTACCTCATTAATTATATGATTTGAATCCTGCATAATTAAAAATTAACCATTGATAAAAGCCCTTCATTCTCCTAATGAAAACAAATTATGTGGGAAAATTGTTGGTACTATTTGCTTCACGCTATAATAAAAACGAGATTCTATCTTTGATTGGCGATGAATCAAGACCGATCCACGATCCACGAACTCCAGCGCATTCAACAGCAAACTGGTAAAGACCAAAACGACCAGCAACCCGAAAAAACCACCAAACAAATGGTTGATAACGCTCAACGGTGTCGCCCCTACCACCTTGGTAACCAGTTCTCCCGCTAGAATAAACACCCCCATAATCAAGATAAAACCCGCTATATAACTCAAGATCGTAACCCCTTCTTCCGGAAACCAACCCAACGCCAAGATATATCCTTTCAGCCAAGCCGCCGCTTTTCCGCAGAAAAAGATCGCGATCACTAGGGCTATAAGCGAAACAACCTGTTTGATGATTCCATCAAACAGGCCTTTCACAAATCCTATCCCTGCCAGACATAGCAATGTAATGTCCAACCAGTTCATCGTTATAACGTCTTCTTAATTTCAGTCTCTTCGTAAGCCTCGATCATATCCCCCACTTGAATATCGTTGAAGTTCGTAATATTCAAACCGCAATCCAAGCCAGCCACGACCTCTTTCGCATCGTCCTTGAAACGTTTCAAAGAGCCTAGCTCGCCGGCATAGATAACGATACCGTCACGTATCAAGCGGATCTTGTTCGTACGTTTGATCTTGCCTTCCTTAACCATACATCCGGCAACCGTACCGACCTTGGTGATCTTGAATACCTGCTGAACTTCCACATAAGCGGTAATCTCCTCCTTGATCTCCGGAGAAAGCATGCCTTCCATAGCGCTCTTCACCTCCTCGATCGCATCGTAGATGATAGAGTACAAACGGATCTCTACACCTTCCTTCTCGGCGTTTCTACGTGCTTGCAAAGACGGACGAACTTGGAATCCGATAATGATAGCGTTCGAAGCCGCCGCCAAAACCACATCCGACTCGGAAATCTGGCCAACCGCCTTATGAATTACATTCACCTGAATCTCCTCGGTAGACAAACGGATCAAGGAGTCGGACAAAGCCTCTACGGAGCCATCCACGTCACCCTTCACGATCACGTTCAACTCTTGGAAGTTACCCACGGCGATACGACGTCCGATATCATCCAAGGTAAGCATCTTCTGCGTACGAAGACCTAACTCACGCTGCAATTGCTCACGACGGTTAGCGATCTCACGCGCCTCTTGCTCAGTCTCCAATACATTAAATGTATCACCGGCCTGAGGAGCACCGTTCAAACCGAGGATCAATACCGGCTCGGAAGGACCAGCCTTCTCCACCCGTTGATTACGCTCGTTGAACATCGCCTTGATACGTCCTTGATGAGTTCCCGCCAAAACGATATCTCCCATCTTCAACGTACCGTTCTCCACCAATATGGTAGATACATAGCCACGTCCCTTGTCCAAAGAAGACTCGATGATAGAACCAACCGCACGTTTTTTCGGATTCGCTTTCAAATCCAACAGGTCGGCCTCCAACAGTACCTTCTCCAACAACTCCTCGACACCGATACCTTTCTTAGCGGAGATCTCTTGACTCTGGTACTTACCCCCCCAGTCTTCCACCAAGTAATTCATATTCGCCAACTCCTCCTTGATCTTCTCAGGATTAGCATGTGGCTTATCGATCTTATTAATAGCGAAAACAATAGGAACACCGGCAGCCGAAGCGTGATTAATCGCCTCGATCGTCTGAGGCATCACGTTATCATCAGCGGCCACGATAATAATCGCGATATCCGTCACCTTCGCGCCACGGGCACGCATAGCGGTAAACGCCTCGTGACCCGGAGTATCCAAGAACGTGATACGGCGGCCATTCTGCAACTTCACGTTGTAGGCTCCGATATGCTGCGTGATACCACCGGCCTCACCGGCGATTACGTTCGCGCTACGGATATTATCCAATAAAGAAGTCTTACCATGGTCAACGTGTCCCATCACCGTTACGATAGGCGGACGGGCTACCCAATCCTCCTCGTTATCATCTTCCTCATCAGCGTTGATCGCCTCGACAACATCCGCGCTTACATATTCAGTCTTATAACCGAACTCCTCAGCCACGATATTGATCGTCTCCGCATCCAGGCGCTGATTGATCGAAACCATAAGGCCGATGCTCATGCAAGTACCGATAACCTCCGTTACAGATACGTCCATCATGTTCGCCAAGTCGTTGGCCGTAACGAACTCGGTCAGCTTCAATACCTTGCTTTCCAGTTCTTCCTGTTCCATCAACTCGTGCTCACGTTTCACAGCGGCGTCACGTTTATCACGACGGTATTTAGCCCCCTTATTATTCTTATTATTCTTGTTGGTCAAGCGAGCCAAAGTCTCCTTGATCTGCTTTTGAACATCCTCTTCGCTAACTTCCGCTTTCACCGGCTTCTTCAAGCGAGGCTTACGGTCGTTATTCGGACGATCGTCACGATTCGGGCGCGGATAATTCGTACCCGGCGTATTATTCACGTCTACTCGATCTTTCTTGATACGTTTACGCTTCTTCTTAGCGTCACCTTCCTCACCCGGTTTGGTGGGAGCGTTCGGTTTAATCAAAGTAGGCGAATTCGGACTCTTATGAGGAGCGCCCGGACCGTTGCTATTATTACCCGGCCGATTGTTATTAAACTTTTGCTTCTCATCACGCTCTTTCCGCTTCTCCTCCTTCGTTTTCTTCTTCGGACGAGTCGATTGGTTAAGCGCATCCAAGTCAATCTTACCGGTTACCTTGATCTTTGATTCCAATTTAACCGAGTTCAAACGGAAAAGATTATCGTCTTTTTCCTCGGTCTTCTCTACTTCCTGTTCCGGTTTCACACTTTCCACCTTAGGTTCCGCAACAACCGGTTGCTTCTCTACGGTTTTTTCTTTTTCCACTTCCACTACTATAACTTTTTCTTCTTTTTTCTCCGTGGGAGCCTGCGCAGGCTGCGCGGGTTTAACAGGAGCTTGAGCAGCGGGAGCGGCAGGCGCTTCCTTCACTTTCGGCTCTTCCTTTACCTTAGGCTCTTCTTTCACCTTCGGCTCCTCTTTAGCCTTCGGCTCTTCCTGCTGTTTTTTATGTTGTCCACCATCCAAATCGATATGACCCTTCATTACGATCTTAGGCCTGAATTCTTCCGGTATCACTGTCTTTATTTCCGCAGTCTTCTCTTCTTTCACAGAAGGAGCCTCTTTCTGCGCACGATCCGCCGCAAAATTACGATCTTTCTCAGGCAGATCCTTTCCAAACTCTTTTACGAGCAAAGCATACTGTTCATCACTGATCCTCGTGTTGGGATTATCCTCAACCGAGAACCCATTCCGGTGCAGGAACTCAACCACCGTGTTGATTCCCACGTTCAATTTTCTCTGTACTTGAATTAATTTTATAGGCATATCTAACTTTGTCGTAATACTTATTCGTTACCTTCATCTTCAAATTCCGCGGATAAGATAGCTAAAAGATCGTCCACGGTCTGCTCTTCCAGATCGGCACGTTCAATAATCTCATTGCGGTTCATAGCAAGGACGCTCTTCGCCGTATAGCATCCTATATTCTTCAGTGCGTCGATCACCCAGCTGTCGATCTCGTCGGAGAACTCATCCAAGTAGATATCCTCCTCGTCCGCTCCTTCGATATCACGGAATACGTCAATCGTATACTCAGTCAACATACAAGCCAACTTAATATTCAGACCACCCTTACCGATCGCTAAAGAAACCTCCTCCGGACGTAGATAAACCTCAGCTTTCTTTTCTTCCTCATTTACACGGATAGAAGAGATCTTAGCCGGGCTTAAAGCACGCTGGATAAACAAAGAGAGATTTGAGGTGTAATTAATCACATCAATGTTCTCGTTTCTCAACTCGCGAACGATTCCGTGAATACGAGAGCCTTTCATACCTACGCAAGCACCCACCGGGTCAATACGGTCATCGTATGACTCGACAGCCACTTTGGCACGCTCTCCCGGGATACGGGCGATCGCCTTGATCGTAATCAAGCCGTCATTAATCTCCGGAACCTCCAACTCGAACAACCGCTGCAAGAAGACCTTATCCGTACGGGAAAGAAGGATCTTCGGGTTGTTATTATAGTTATCCACACGTTGAACGATCGCACGTACGGTCTCTCCCTTACGATAGAAATCGGTCGGGATTTGCTCGGATTTCGGCAGTAGCAACTCATTACCATCGTCATCCAGCAACAGGATTTCTTTCTTCCACACCTGATAAACCTCAGCGGCGATGATGTGGCCGATTTTATCCTTATACTTAGCGTACAAGCTGTCTTTCTGCAATTCAAGTATCTTTGAAGCCAAAGTCTGGCGCAAGTTTAAGATCGCACGACGTCCGAAGTCCGCGAAATGCACCTCGTCGGTCACTTCCTCGCCCACCTCACAGTCGGCGTCGATTTTACGGGCCTCCGTCAACGTAAGCTGCAAGTTCTCATCCTCCAATTCATCATCAGCCACAACCGTACGGTTTCTCCAGATCTCGAAATCACCTTTCTCAGGATTGATAATCACGTCATAGTTCTCATCCGTGCCAAACATCTTGGCGATCACGTTGCGGAACGAATCTTCCAAAACGCTAATCATCGTATCTTTATCGATATTCTTCAACTCCTTGAACTCCGCAAGGGTGTCAATCATACTGATTGTTTCCTCTTTCTTGGCCATAATCTTACTTGAATCTTATTAAGTATTTTGTATATTTTATTTCATCAAATGTATACGACTCATCCTCTATCACGGTTACCTTCCGCTTAGCGCCCTCCGGTTTCACCTTCTTCTCAACAGAGACAACCACACCGTTCTCGTCGGCAGATTTCAACACACTTGTCAGCTTCGAGCCGTTTTTCAACAGCATCTCCACCTCGTTTCCGATGTTCTTGACGTATTGGCGAAGTACCTTAAAAGGAGAAGTAATGCCGGCGGAGCCAACCTCCAGCTCATAGTCCTCAACGTCACGATCCAGATGCTCCTCCAAATACCGGCTCAACTCAGCGCAATCATCAATGCTTACCGCTTCATCGTTATCAATTTCAACGACTATCAGGTTCCCCGGTTTAATCACTACGTCTACTAAATAATTGCTTGAAGAGGCTAGTTTTTCCTCTACTAATTGGCTTACCACTTTCTTTTCTATCATACACATATCTGTTAAGAACAAAAGAAGGGGACTGCCCGCCCCCTCCTCAACTTCACTTAATCGCCCGCAAATATACAAAAAATCAATGAGTTCTCAAAATATCCTCATCTTTTTGCAGAAAAAATTAATACGACACAAACCGGATTACGATCGATAGTAATCAGAATTAATATCTATAGAAATCCGATTTACCATTGATAGTAATATTTATTAACACTTTTATGCCTATCTTTGCTGCCGAATACGAAGGGGTGCTCGCAAAATCCTTCATGAAAGGAGCGGGCTGAGATCATACCCATAGAACCTGTACAGGTAATGCTGTCGTAGGGATTCATGCTTCTCCGATCCTTTCTATTCATCTATTTAGTTTTAAAGCAAAAAGATGAAAAGATGAAAAATGTATTGGTTATCTTGGCCGGCTCCTTGCTGGCTACAACCGCCAAGGCACAAATGCCCAGTCCGGTCGACTCCTTGAAAATCTCAAAAGACGTATCTTTAGATGAAGTGGTTATTACCGCTACCAAAGTCGGGAAAGAGACCCCGGTAGCTTATAGCGACATCTCCAAACAAGAACTAAGCAGCCGGAACAACGGGCAAGGTATCCCATTCCTTATCTCCCAATCCCCGTCTGTTATCATGACCTCGGATGCCGGAACGGGTATCGGTTACTCCGGTTTTCGTATCCGGGGTACAGATGCGAACCGTATCAATATCACGATCAATGGCGTACCGGTTAATGACTCCGAGTCTCATACCGTATTCTGGGCTAATATGGCCGATATAGCTTCCTCGGTAGAATCGATCCAGATCCAACGAGGCACCGGAACCTCTACGAACGGAGCTGCGGCTTTTGGCGCTACGGTCGCCATGCAGACCGAGAAACCGTCCTTAAAGCCTTACGGCGAATATTCCGTATCAGCAGGTTCTTTCGGTACGCTGAAACATACGGTAAAAGGCGGCACCGGATTACTTTACGATCATTTCGCTTTCGACGCCCGCTACTCCAATATCCGTAGCGACGGCTTTATCGATCGTGCCTCCGCCCGTATGAGTTCTTACTATGCCTCCGCCGCTTTCTATGCCGATAATACATTGATTAAATTCCAAGCCTTCGGGAACAGCGAGAAGACCTATCAAGCATGGAACGGTGTTCCGTCTTATTTACTTGACACAGATCGTAGCTATAATCCATGCGGAGAATATGAGGAAGATGGAGTGAAGAAGTTTTATAACAATCAGACGGATAATTATTGGCAACACAACTACCATTTAATGGCCAGCCAGCGTATCGGAGATTTCTGGAATATGAACCTGACCCTTCATTACACCGATGGTAACGGATATTACGAGGATTATAAATCGAAAGCCAAATTCAGCAGTTATAAACTACCGGAATATATCGATCCGGAGGGTAATACCGTAAAAAAGACGGACCTTGTGCGCCGTAAATGGCTCGACAATTATTTCTATGGAGCCGTTTATAGCGCAAACTATCAACGTGACAATACCCGCCTTACGCTGGGAACCGCCGTCAACAACTATGTAGGCGATCATTTTGGCCGGGTAATGTGGACCAAAAGCGCAAACGTCTTGCCACAACCGGATTACGAATATTATCGCAATACCGGTAAGAAATTAGACTACAACGCATACGCTAAATTGACTCAACGTCTTTCCCCTCTTTTCACCGGCTATCTGGACTTACAATACCGTGGGATCCATTACACCATTAAGGGAAACGATGACAAAGCCGGGGAAGGACTGGACATTCGTAAGAACTGGAACTTCTTCAACCCGAAAGCCGGAATAAACTTCCATAACAATGGCCATAACGCCTTCGTCTCTTTCTCCGTCGCTAACCGGGAACCGAACCGTGACAATTTCACGGAGGCAGGCCCCGAGGAACGTCCTACCCACGAGACCTTATATGATTACGAGGCCGGTTATAGTTTTGGTAACGACCGTTTCCGGTTTGGAGCCAATCTCTATTTCATGGATTACAACAACCAATTGATCCTGACCGGCAAGATCAGCGAGATCGGCGAGGCCCTCACTTCCAATATAAAGGATAGTTACCGAATGGGTATCGAGCTTACCGGAGGTGTACAAATCACCTCTTGGCTGAATTGGAGCGCGAACGTAACCCTCAGCCAAAATAAAATCAAGCATTTCGTGGAATACGTGGATAATTGGGATACCGGAGGACAAGAGATCAATGATCTAGGCACAACGAATATAGCTTTCTCACCCAATCTAATAGCGAACAGCATGTTCGATTTCGTTTACAAAGGGTTTATCGCGAGTTTCAACTCACAAATAGTAGGCCGCCAATACATAGACAATTCAAGCAGCAAGGATCGTTCCATCGATCCCTACTTTATCAATAGCCTACGTATCGGTTACGCCTTCCAGCCTAAGTTCATGAAAGAAATAACCCTAGACGTGACTATCAACAACCTCTTCAACGAGAAGTACGAGACCAACGCATGGGTATACTCGTATATCGAAAACGGCACACGTAAAAAGGATGACGGTTATTTCACCCAAGCCGGCACGAACGCCATGGCCAGGATCACCTTCAAATTCTAACTTAATTTTCAATTATCAATTATCAATTACTAAAATGGTTTGGCTAGAATACTTCGGAGTAATAACCGGTCTGCTCTATCTCTTTCTAGAGATTAAACAACATAAGGGCATGTGGGTGGTGGGATTCCTCACCTCCCTCGTGTATGTCTTTGTCTTCCTGTCCGCTAAGATTTATGCGGACATGGGATTGCAAACCTATTACGTAGGAATCAGCATATACGGTTTCTATCAATGGACCCGGAAGAAACATGAGATACACACGGAAAACGACAGTCTTCCCTCCGACCGTATCCTATACACCCATCTGAGCCTTCCGCTTTTCGTGGGGATTATCGGAACATTGGCCGTTGTATTCGCCATCTTATGGTATCTCCTTCATCAATTCACGGACTCTCCCATCCCCGTAGGCGATGCGTTCACCACGTCGGTAGGCATTGTCGCTACTTGGATGCTGGCAAGGCGAATTATCGAGCATTGGATTTTTTGGGTAATCGTAAACCTCGTTTCCGTATATCTTTATTACCTTCGGGGCTTGTATCCGACGATGCTACTCTATTTTTGCTATGCGACACTAGCCATTGTGGGCTATTACAATTGGCGGAAGAAAGGGGAAGAGTTTTAATTTATAATTTATGAATTATGGGAGATAATACGGAAGTGAAGGAAAGAGGATGTGTGATCGTAGCGAATGGGAGATTTCCTTCCGCTGAGTTACCCTTGAGATTATTAAAGGAAGCGAAAACGATTATCGCTTGTGATGGAGCCGTAAAGACACTTTATGAAAAGGGTATTCATCCGGACGCTATCGTAGGAGACTTGGACAGTATACCCGCCGACCTGCGCAAACGCTACGCAGACCGAATCCACCATGTAGAGGACCAAGAGATCAACGACCTCTCCAAATCCATCCGCTTCGCCCATGCCCAAGGCTATCGAGAAGTTCTCATATTAGGAGCTACCGGATTGCGTGAGGATCATACATTGGGAAATATATCCCTTCTTATGGAGTATGCCCCCTTATTCAAGCGGGTGGAGATGTTATCCGACTATGGTCTTTTCACACCTATCTTAGAAACAACGACTTTCGCTTCTTATCCGGGGCAACAAATCTCCATTTTCGTTCTTTATCCCGAAGGGGAGATTAGTACAGAAGGACTCCGCTGGCCCATTTGCCAACGAAAGCTCACCTCATGGTGGCAAGGAACTCTCAACGAGGCTTTAGGAAATCAATTTACCGTCACCCTCTCCCCAGATTGCCGGGTGATCATTTACAGGGAAGCTCCCCATACAAAAAAATAGTCCTGAAAAGTATCACTACTTTTCAGGACCGTTACACCCCTCAACTTTACATGCTTAAATAAGAAGCGTTCGCTTCCTTATCAAGCAGATAATTTTTTTAACTCATTCTCTTTCCATTCGGAAAAACCTTCTACCCTATCCCTTATCTGGAACTGTAGCTTATCGTCGGCAACCAACTTCAGCACAGCCGTAGGAGAAAGGGGCAAATACATATCATTCACGGCGAAAAAAGCTTTCAGTAAAACCACGTCATAGTCATCGTGGATTACTTCTTTCTTTAATACAACCGAAACCTCCATCTGAGTCAGATAGTAGGCTGAACGTTCGTATGCGCACCAAGCATCTCCTTCCAGATACAGATAGACATTGTTTGGATTATCTACCTCATGAGGCAGAACCAACTCTACTACATCTGATGCTTGTTCCATATAAAAGAAATTATTATTAATATTTGTCTTCATGACATTTACAAATTAAGTGCCTTCTACCCTATACATAGGGAGGAATAGCTATCATTTTACAGCGTTGAAACTATCAAATACCGCATTATCCTCTATTTTCTTGCGCAATTCCTCTAAATTTATCGCCGCGGCCTTTACTCCCATATCCTGAGCCTGCTTCAATAGAGATTCCGCTTCCGTCAAATCACCGGTCAACATACTTAACACTCCTTTCGCATGAACCGCCTCCGGGGCGTTCCCCGCTTTCGCCAAATAGTTCTTAGCGGAAGCATAATCACCCTTGCCCATAGCGATATTCGCGGCGTTAAGATTCGCTACCGGATCATTCGGAAACATACGGACAGCGATATCAAATACATTATTATATTCGTCACTACCGATCTCATAGCTGTTAGCCACCGCGAACATCTCCCCTAAACTTAGCTGTTGCGGACGAGTCTTGATAATCTCACGCCCCTCATCCACCGTAAACTCACGTACCGTATAATCAATCTTATATTCCGAGCGACGTAACGAAGGGAAAATATCTTTCAGCACATAACGGAAAGCGGCGCCACCACCCAAGGCACGTAACTTAGCCTCCTTGCGATCCGGATCATCCGAGCTATCGATAATCGCCAATACCTCGCTACGATTCGGCACATTCGGATCGGCCTCTACCTTTTCCTTAAAACCGACCCAATCTTCCGGTTCCGAGCTCATCGTGAAGAAATCAGCCTTGAAGTCATTCTTCTGGCGGATATAGTCACGTAACGCTTTGACACGATTATCCGCCAATTTCTTATTACTAGCGTAAGAGCCTTCCGGTGAGGCATATCCTTTCAGTACGATACCTGTCGGTTTCACGTTCTTATCCTCTGTAACGGTACGGATCGTATTATTGATCTTCGCCAACTCCACCGCATTATTACGGAAATCAGGAAGAATCTGATATTTACCCACTTGGAAGTCCAAGAAAGCCGTACCGACTTCCGCACGATGCTTCTCCGTCTCTGCCATCGGCGTGATATAAGAGAATGTAGGCTGAACCTCATAGCGCTTATCCGGACGACGACGAATCTTGTCCGCGATCAATAACGGACTACCGGCCTCTTCCTTACCGCAACCGCATAGATTCGGGTCTAACACGACACGTGCGTCTTTCATCCAATCCTCAAAAGGCACGGCGGTTTTATAACTTACCACTTGATCTTCCTTCCCGGCTTTCAAGATAGTATAATGAGGTACGTCGTTCAAATTATCCAAGGCGACCTCACGGTTATATACTTTCTGGCGGATACGTCCGTTCACCAAAATAGAAGGAAGCCCCTCTTTTTGCGAAGCCGATTCCAAGACGGGGGTCAGTTCCAAATAGCTACGGGATTTCACCGCATCGCTACTTACCGTCACCACGGCATCGATATATACCGAGTCACCCTTCTGTACCACGTCGTTACAAATCACTTTAACCCCATCCGAGGCAGTCTGTCCCATGATTGCCGGAGACACGACGGCCATCATAGCCGCCATCATATATGCATTTATCTTCTTGTTCATCGCTTGGGTCATTTAATAAAGTAAATAATAGAAATAGCCGCTTTCGTAACCCCGAAATAATCTTTCGTATCGCTTTTCAATACGGTTCCGCAAGTGGCGCAAGGATATTTATCATAATCCAGATGTGCCCAACCAATACCCAGCACGGCTTCCATGCTCCACCGGTCACTCAACAACCACTGATAACCATAAGAAAGTCCGGCTCCATACAAATTACCTTGATACCGATGATTCTCCATATTCTTGCTCAAGAACTTTAGGCCTCCAACATTGTAATCCGCATAATGCGCATGCAAGCCGAAGAAATGTCCATTAAACTTCTCACACAACCAATAACGAGCTTCTGGTTGTACCAGCCAATGTTTCATACGAGCCTCATCACCAAACTTCCATCCATTATAGTTGCCGGATAGATCCAGCGACCACTTTTTCGCCAAGCCAACCTCTACACCCAAGTTGATCGTAGCAGTCGCATCATAGAGTAAGTTCGACTTCACCGCGAACTTCTGGCCGTAAACGCCTGTCGTAGCTACCAAGAGCAGGACTAGGAAAAGAATTCTCTTCATATCGAATATTTTTTCGTTTTTATTATACATACGTGAATGCCTTCACTTCGACGAGCTCGCATTCAACTGTTTAAGTAATAATTTACCGGGCTTAAACTTCACGCTTTTACGAGCTCTTATCATATAAGCCACCCCATTCTTAGGATTTCTGCCGATCCGTTCGGTTTGTTCCCAAGCGGAGAGCGTTCCAAAGCCCAATAGCATCAAAGAACCATCACTTTCCAAAGCCTCTGTCGTAGTCTCTTCCCAAGCTTGAACAAAGCGCATCGCCTCCGCTTGCGTAACCGACAATTTATCAGCCAATGTTTTCACGAGTTCTCTCCTATTCATCCCTTTCACTTTTAATTTGCATCACAAAAATAGATTATAACATTTCTTAGCACGATAGGTGTGAGTTTCAACTTTAAAGGGTAAACCTACCAACTATCCTTGATTGATAAGAACACCTATTCATTTCAAAGAAGGTGATAGGAACACCGACACTTTATAAAGACAGCAAGGGGCAGACTTGTGTAAGCCTGCCCCTTATCAGTCATACTGTATTTATCAGACTCGGATTCTATTAACACCATCAATCCGCATCATCCACTTCTAATTCTTAATCTCCTCCTTGCGGATAAGGTTCTCAAG
Organism: Parabacteroides sp. AF19-14; assembly: GCF_003635485.1. Classification (NCBI taxonomy): domain Bacteria; kingdom Pseudomonadati; phylum Bacteroidota; class Bacteroidia; order Bacteroidales; family Tannerellaceae; genus Parabacteroides; species Parabacteroides sp. AF19-14. The sequence goes on from NZ_QTMJ01000009.1 coordinate 155,981, forward strand.
GTCATTCACCTCCTCCAAGGAAAACCCCGTAGATTGGGCGATCACAGCCGGATCCGCCCAAAAGTCTTACCTGTTTGCTCGTTTGCCAGAACCACGTCCGTTCGCCATGAAGGGAACTCGGGAAGGCTGAAGTTCAGAAAACGTATCTATGCCGTAAAGGTAAGGACTATTTTCCGAATAAAAAATCTCGTCTAGATAAAATAAGCCATTCATATCACTTTAGTATCAAAGATCAACCTGTTAGCCAAACGAACATTATCTGATCCTTTTGATCAATATAAGACGCATATCGTGGCATTCCCTTTTAATGAAAGCCACGTAATAAAGGCGTGGAGCGCCGCTTTATTCATGTTTTAGGATAAAAAAGGACGGTTTTCAACGCACATTAGGAGGCAAAAGCCTACACATACGGTGGCGTTGGGCAACACCTACCGTGCCGTTGGGCATCGTAAGCGGTCGCTAATAGGGTTATAAGCGGTTGCGAATGGGCATTCTTGTACCGTTACACCCCAGTCGTAAGCCTGTTTTTCCCCTTTTCACCCTACTTGATATGAATTACGATGAACTAATTTAGCTAGAATGAATGGGCGTTTTTCAGCATCTACGTATATGCTAAGCAATTACTGTTTTTTTCTTGCGTATTTGGAGGCAAGCCGTAGGTCGGGACGGAAAAAGGGATTCTCCGGGAGTTAAGAATACAAAGTGTCAGATTGATTTCTGTTAAATAGAGAGAGACGCAGCATGCTGCGTCTCTACAACTAGATATATCAATTTATTTTTCACTCCTCACACAACGAACAAACATGCCGTTATTCGTATTTAATGTTCCGACATTAATAGGAACATTGGTATTCAGAGAATACCAAAAATCTATAAAAAGCATATTCGTATCAGCATTAGAGTCACCAGATCCAGACCAATAAAAAGCCCCATATCGATGGGCTGTATTATAGAGAAGTCGACCTCCACCCAAATACCCAATACCAATCTCATCAATCCCTGTATCCTCTGCAGCACTCCCATGCTCAGTCATAACAGCCTTTCCATAAGAGAAGAACAAATTGACAGGTTCTCCAGTAGAACGAACCATTAATGTCCCTTTAGCCGGATTGCAATCTATAGTTTCATCTATAACCGCATTGCCTTCTGAATCCCACTGCCAACCAAAAGGAGTATTCTCAACCGGACAACTATCATCATACACATATCCTCCATATGTAAATAATGTATTTTTCTCCGTAGCACTCTTAATAGCACTGTAATGGCTAGCCGCAGGAACTTTATAACCACTCGGACATGGACCTTGTCCATACTCCCATTTGTATTTTTCATTGCGCATGTCCTCCGATGTTTTTTCTTTCCAATTCAAATGCTTATTACCATAAGTCACATCCCATGGTGTATAATAGGAATCTGAAGCCCCTCCTTGATAAAAATATCCAGATTGGGTCGGAGCGTTGGTGATAGAGCCTTTTGTCGTACAATTGAATAAAGACCAAGTTGCCCCACCATCCAACAATTGCGTATCCGCATAACCTTGACGCAAATAAATCATATGCTCGCAACGGTTATTATGATAGGTTACCTTGATAGCGCCATAACGATTGGTGGAAGAACTTCCTGTGCTCGAATTCGGTTTATAATTAAAAACAATATCACCTCCAGTACCTGTAACAGACTTCGATGTTCCGACGACAGACTGTCCGTCATCTGTAGATAGCGTAAACCAATCCCCAGCGGTAATAGTAGCTGTCCAAGGGCCAATAGAATTCAATATCTCATACTTTCTCTTCTCCTTATTAAATTCTCGCACCTTAACTTTGACAAGCTCCCTGTTGTCCCATTTCTTATAGAAAGCTATCGGATCGACCAAACGGATAACTTGATTGACAGTTACAGTTTTAGAGATTGATTTTCCGTCCTTCCCTGTAGCCGTAATCGTCACGGTATTAGTTATGTGATCCTTACTACTAATATTCGTTTTCTTCGTGATAACTCGAATCGTATTCGTATTTTTATCATACGCACCAATCTGGAAATCCTCACGATTTGAACCTTCCACACTCCATGTACAATTATCAAACCAACCATGGTCTGTCGGCAACTTCACTTGGATATCACTTATAGAGCCTATCCGATACCCGATATAAATATCATCCACCGTAAAATCCCAGTTAAAATCTTTCGTCACACGCCAAGAAGCCTCGTCAACCCCGCCCTTACCGGTAAGATTAAGCGTCACGTTATAGTGGGCGTTTCGCTCTACCGCAAAATTGGTAAAAGCGTCATCTCCTAAGAAAAAGCGATAAACAATCTTCCCACTAGCACCCATTTCTGAATACTCCGCTTCCACACGAATATAAGAACAAGTCTTATCCGCTTCCACAGTGGCAACATCCTTTATTGGGGTGTTACCTAAACTGGCCGGGGTTTTATATGCCTCTACATACTTTCCGTCTTTCAGTAAGCAGACACCATCCGGTTGCTTATTCTCATACATAAAGAAAACACTGTTATCTTTCATTGAACTAACATTCTCTACCGGATTGGAAAATTCGATCATATCAGCCTCCGTTATATAATCTGAAGGTGACGGATTTGCCGGGATTAAGTTGTTCATAAACAATTTACCAGTAGCCGGTACTTGATGCAAAGATACTTTTAGGGGCTTGATCGTACGATCTTTCAATCCAGAAGTATTCACAGATACGGATATCATAGCGTAAATACGCTTTAACGAAAGGATGGCAAAACCTTTTCCTCCGCTAACTGATACATCATCAGCGGATGCGCTCATTACCATCTTTGGCAAATTATCTAACGTTCCATACGATAGATTATCTATCTTATCGAACGGCTCCGCACTCAAATCAGATTCTGCGTTCGCAATTACTCGTACACGATAAGAACCATTCTGTAAAGCTATATCGTAATTAACCGCCTTATTCTCTTCGTTATTATTTACGGTAAGGCCATTCAAGGCTGCACCGGTCAAATACAATCCTTTAACTAAGCGATTATTATCCTTATTATACACAAGGATATTCAAATCGCTAATAGCATTAGCATCAGTAGCTGAGGCTTTCGTGAGCGGAGAGATCACGTCGCTAGCGGAAACGCTCAAGGACAGTCGTAATCCATCAACATTCTGCTCTCCTCCATTCACTTCCGTCTCTTCCATGCAGGAACCTAGTCCTAGCATTAACAGGCCCAAGAACAAGGCATATATATTTTTTATCGCTTTCATAATATTCTATTTACTGTTTAATTAAAGTTTGCGCTAACATCTTTCCCAACCCAAGGAGCTACCCATATATTAAACTCACCTGTTGATTGTTTCAACATTCCTGTCACATGATAATAGTTACCGTGGATCAAACCGTCCGTGCATTCATCCGCTTTATATTCAGGGTTGATTGGGATGGAGTATTGATAGTCCGTACTCTCTCCGGTAGAAGTTATATCTATTTTAGATACGGTTCCACCCATTTCCAATTCTTCCGTATTGATAATAAACTTAGTGTTTGAACCTTCTCCCCAGCCCCCATCTTCATCCCATGTGGGATGAAAACCTGTAGACTTCAACTTATAAGTTGCTATTTCCTTTTTATCACCCTTAACGTATTCCCCAACTATCTTCACAGACAAGGCTTTTGTTAGATCACTGACCTTGTCTCTTTCATACGTGTAAAAAGATAAATTGACCTTAGTATCTGCCATTCCTCCTAGGATAGATCCATCTCTCAAACCAATCGCATCATTCAATTGATTTGTGGGGATAATCAGTTTCGATTGTGTATTCACATTCAATACTTGAACACTTATCAAATTAAACAACCATGTTGGAGTTGTAGTAGTTATCGCCATTGTAATAGGGTTTCCCGAAGAAAAACTTTCTATATGCGCATATTTATTACTAGTATTAGGTTGATTAGCACAGTCTTTATCCGCAGAGTTATTCCATGCCCGCGCTAACGCCTTAGCACCAGCTGGAACTTTTTCTCCCGATCCTGTTGCCTTCAATGCACCAGACTGATCCACATATACAATAACAGGTTTATTTTTGTTAGATGCGCTACTCATTCTTTTAGATAACTTATTGATAATGTCATCCATAGAATAACCATCCAACGTCCACTTACTCGTAGTCGTAGAGCCTTCCATCTTCGGCAACTCCACATCCAAGTCCAACTCTACTTTCGCCGCCAATTGCTTCAAATGGACATCCTTGCCGCCAGAAATCACACCGCTAGTAGCGGTAAATTTCATATCCTGCTCGCCTGCCTTTATCAAGGTTTTCGGATCGAATGTATAATAACCCTCTCCACCCAACGTACCAGTATAAGTTACCGTCTCGGCACTTAACCCATTATAATCCATTTCCGCATAAGACGCAACCTTGTCCTCCAATGGATTCACGATAGCTACCACCTTCAGTTCCGTGTTAAGCGGTAAGGTTAAACCGGTCAATTTAAAAGAGCCGGAACTTTGTGTCCCGACAAAACTGCCATCACCTAAGGTTCCAGTCTTAGAAATCAAGTATTTCCACTCGTTATCCACCTTCTTGAAGATGGAGACGAAAATATTGTTTATGTTAAGCTCATCCGCCGTAGCGTACTGATAAGTACCACCGGCATTTATCGCTTTCGTCTCCACGCCCTCAGTAGAGAAAGAGATCGAAACCGTACCTGTTTCCATCGGTCGCTCATCTATCAGCTTCTCTTCCGTACATGCGGTAAAGGCCAAGAGCGCCAAAAATCCTGTCAATACTATATCTTTTAACTGCTTCATGTTATGTTTATTTTACCCTGTTTACTTAACTGGTTCTCCAAAAATATCACCGACACTCAAGGTATTCGGTATCCAATCTTCAATTACAAAATCAATATCCTCGTTGGCATTACCTATTGTCACAGATAACTTATAGAGATTCCCCCCAACAACCTTCACCGCATCTCCCGGCTTTGTCTTGATCGGATAGGTACGATCCATTACCGCACCATCGACCTTATAGGTTATTTTCATGGAAGTCTGACGATCCACATCCGTATTATCATAGCCATAAAAACGGATCTTATCGTAAGTACCGTAAATGTCTTTCTTCGGATCACTCTGGTTCACATCGGTTGGCTTCAGAATATTATCATCTACTCCGGAAAAAGAGCTACCATACTCACCTACCACTTTAGCGCTTAGCTTAATGTTCAGCATCTGTACGGAAACGACCTCTACATTCGGTACTACCGGATATTCACCACCCACCTTTTCTTTACTTGTGTCTACCACCTTGAAGGAAGCCAGTTCAAACGCCGCGACTCTCTGCGATACGGGAATTGTTATTTTGTTACAATTCCCGTCATCGTGAGTAGCCAATTGAGTAGTTGTTTTATAAGATCCAATGGGTTGTTCTCCTACTTTTACTAGAAAATTAGGATGTTCTGCCAACTCTACATCTTGAATATCCGCTATGGTTGTACAAGCCAATAACTTATCGGCAGTCGTCTGTGTCAGGTTCGCCACCGCATAAGCCGTAAGTGCCGGCTTATCACTTGGCACTTTCACGATCATGTGGCGCTTGATATCCGTAGTAAAGGACTCGCTACTCGTCTGCAAATCGCTTGTTGCGTACCAATAAGAAGACAATACATTGTCATCTTTAATAATAGCTACAAAACAATTACTGATAGAAGATTCCGTAGAAGTAACATCATTGGGATTTTCCGTTATTTCACCAGCCTTGGTCATAGAGCTATTGCCGGAAAGAGAGAAGGCAAAAACGGCCTCGGTGTTTGCGATATTCGTCCCAACGCCTCCCATATCCACGTTATTCAAAATATCGTCTTCCATGGAGCAGGACACTCCGATGCAAAGGAAGCATAACAATGCTAGTATATTCTTTATTTTCATAATGGATTGAATTTTTCTCTTGTTTTTACGCTAGCAAAATTAGAGGAATCCATTATTCGGCACGATAGGCGTAACTTTCAACTTTAAGGGGTAAAACTAGCATATTGAATATAGGCATTTGAGGGTGTGGTTAAAGCTATCTTTGGAGATAGGGATACCTATGCAGAGCGCAAATCCATTCATCATAGGACAAAAAAAACGGAGTCCGGAAATTCCGAACCCCGTTCTCGCTATTAATCGTTATGAAAGAGTTTAATCAATTCACGTCTGTCTCAGTTTGCGTGATGACCGTCCAAGGCTCGACCTTAATACTGAAACTGATACAAGCGTTCAACTCGCTTGTGTCGGGATCCTTAGAGCCTTCACCGGTTATCGTAGCGTATATCTTATAGATGGTATTACGTTGTACACCAATAATGCCACTAGTCGCATCTTGCTTAATTGGTATACGGTAGTAGCGATCTTTTTTAACCACATCATTACTTTGTCCATTCGTTTTTCCATTCGTTTTTCCATTTGGATACCAATTGCCCCGAAGAATTAACATGGTCTGTATATTTCCAGATGGAGAAGCACCTTTATTCAGATCATCTGCAAGCATCGGTTTATCCCCCTTCATTTCAAACACATAAAATTGAGGCATCTCTTTACGTCCATATCCATCACCACTAATCGTTTGGTCATCAAAAGAGAACCAACTGCTACCATTATAATTTATGGAACCATCGCCGTTCAAATTAGAAGAATGACTATGACCCGTCATTTTGATGTCTACCCCTGCATCCATTGTCCAAGCTAAAGAAGCTATATTTTTAGTACCATTCACTAAGAAATAGTCATCTCGCTCATAGCTACAACCATGAGAATAAGCAGTAGCATTATCCAAACTATACGGTTTTGTTGCGTCAGCATAGATAAGGGAAGTATTGCTAGCGTTAGCGATATATACATGTGTCAACTCAAATGACGCGTCTGCATAATTGTTCTTGAAGTCGCAATCAATAGCTTGAAGTTGGACACGGGCTACATGGCGGGTTAATGGGATTTTATCATCATCTGGAATATTTGCCGGATCATAAGAGGAATTTTTTTCAGTCCATCCTTCCGCTTCACTTTTTTTCTCAATCTCCTTATGTGCTGCACCTACTACCGCATTGTTTGTATATGTAATAGAAGGGGTTGTAGATCCTTTCACCCAATTATCATATGTTGTTCCTGCCAGAAGCTTAGAACTACCTCCACCGATCGTAACTATCTGGCTAAACATCGGTACATACGTTTGCGTACCACTGGGCACTGGATGCACTTGCATAAAATCAACAAGACTTTCAAGTTTGGCTGCTTTCACATCCCCCAAATTAGAAGGAGGCGTAGCAAGTTTCGTATTCGCTAAAAAGACCACCGCCAATTGCGTATCAGAAAGTTCGCCGGCCGCCGTAGCTTTTACCTTGACAACGATATCCTCAATAGTCTTTACGGAATGACCATCAGCAGCAGAGGATACCGTCTTCATTGCGGCGAATTTATATGCATCCTCGTTCACCCCATTGTCTACATAAAACAAATAGGCGGTTAGTTCATTAATAAATTGCTCGTTATTACTGCCAGATTCTAGCACAGCATCACCGCCCTCTTCCGTTGCACCTTTTGTCTGTATCCCATCCAAAGCCGTAGCGGTAAGAGAGACGTTCGCGTCTATCATCTGATAGTTCTCTTCCGGTATCTCGATGCCATTCGAGCTATCGTCCGAGCAGGAGGCGAAAGTGCATGCGGCGAAGGAGGCTAATAATAAATGTCTTAGTTTCATATCCTTTTGTTTTTTCTTGTTTATACTAAATTTCATTCCCTATGATTCCATAATTTAGTCTATTACCGGATGTTGCATTACCGGGCCCCAGCCTACTACCTGCACGGCTATATTCAAGTTGGTATCTACCTCGGGTTCCGGATCCGGACCTGGGCCCGGGTCTGGCGTTACGGGAATATTGTCGAAACTTTCGCCGTCAAAATAAATACGGAGACGGTAAACGTAGTTGCGACGGATGAAATTATGATCATAGCCGTTCTGCAAGCCACCCGCATTGATCACCGCCGTGAAGATTTTCGTATGGTCCTGATAACTGGAATTTCCCCGTAAGGTAGCTTTTACGGCGATCATCGTGTGATCGTCGCTTTTCATATTTTCCATTACATAATGAACGAATGGCGTATTGGATATCGAAGCGCCATCATTTACCAACAGATCCTCGAACGAGGTATTCTCCGAATTTCGCACGGCATCGGGAGCCTCTGTCTCTCCCCAATCCGCCTCACTGAAATAGTAAGACTTTGTCTTCATATTGTAGATACCTACCGCATCGATTCGCACCTCACGTCCGGCGAACGGCGTTCCGGCAAAACGAGTGGATATATTCACCAAATCAATACGTGCGGCTACACGGGTCAAAAGGATCGGGTCGGAGATGCCATCCACATTCTGATCGCCAAGATCCTCATATCCTAAATAGTTATTTTCCTCAGACAAAGCGGATTTTGTAACGATCACTTGACTACTCATCGTTAGGTTCGTTTGCGATTGCGAGGAGAGGTCTATCAAGCGAGTCTGGAACTCATCGTAGGTAGAAACGGTAGATAATAAATCTCTCGGCACGTTCGCCAAGACAATGATCCGTGCCCGGACAGCCTTCGTTGTCGGCACATCGGCTATTATGGCGGAATGTTCCGCCCCGGAAAGAGCCTCCCATTTATAACCGAGCAGTTCCGTGCCGGTCTCATTAAAAACTACCACTGCCAAATTATTGATATAAGCCTCACCCTCCAACTCATTCACGTCATTGGGATTATAGGCTTTCGTAGCCGTACCGGACGCCTTGACAGCGACGGACAGCTTAGCGCCTTCTAAGGAAAGAACCGGATCCTCATCTTTAGAACAACTCACACAAGCGAGAATCGCCAAACCGGATAAAAATATGTTCGCTAATAATTTCATGTTCGTATCGTATTTCTTAATTATATATGATGAGGTACCCTTTAATGCATTGGAATATCTTCTTCCACTACTCCCCAAGGACGAACGGTTGCCCGGACGGATAAGGTTCCGCCCTCACCCCATTCAAGGATCAGATGGGTATTCTCTCCCGCGCTCGTATAAATAGGATCACCGTTCTCGTCTACCTTGGCCGAGCCTAACGAGACTCCATTGGCGCTTATCGACACAGCCATATCCTGTCCCGGGCAAGCGGTTTGCATAGTAGGGGTTATCCATTCAACCCCGGACTCGTTCCACGCACCTTCCGGATTATAATATACGCTATCGCCAATCTGCGTGCCACGGTAATCAAAACCACTTAATGTATTATTCAAGTAGAAGTCGCAATCCACGGAACTTCTCAACCCCATCCTGCCGAGTTGCTCTTGCAACCCTCGGGTCTCGATCGTGACCGTACCCACTTTCGGACGAATCACGATCTCAGTCTCCTTCGCTACGCCTCCGGCTTTTGTAAACACTTGTTCGCTACCATAATAAAGGCTGTCCGGGGTAACCGCCAAACCATCTTGGCTTTTCAACATCACTTTCAAGTCTTCTATGGTCTGTGCCTCCGATACGGATTGCTTTTCACCCAAGGCATTCACGTTGCCCCATGCCACGATACGTAGACTACGATCGGCGGTATAGCCATCCAAAACGATCTCATTGCGGGAACGGATAAAGTTCTTATCCAAGCTACGTTTCTCCAAGTAATTCAGATTCTCGTCGAAAATATATAAGTCGGTAGATTCCATCCATCCGTATTCCGTTATATCGTCTCCCTTGATATTCTCGACCTTCAGTTTGAGCGTATAGCATTGATCCAAATCCTCCCTGATACAGCTAGTCGCAATAATAGCGAATAAAGCCACAGCCGAGAGAAGCAATTCCTTTGTAAACAGTATGTGTTTCATAATCCTAATTTTTTCTTATCAATTATTTTACCCTATATTGCTTTATTCTACTTCCTCATGGATAGTCTTCACGTTCCATGGCTCCACTTTCACGGATGCGCTCACATTGGCGGAGATCATCGGATCGTATGGGATCTCGGAACCGGGGCCGATGATGGTTAAGGAGATCGCGTATTTGTAGTTACGCCTAACATAGAAACTTTCTTCTTTTTTCCCGTCAATCGTAACTTCCGCTCCTACAGGTATCGCATAATAACAATTTTCTTTTTTCACATAATTAGTTTCAGTATCAGCCAAACCATTCGGCAGATAGGTATAATCTCCTTTTACGATCAATAAGGTGTGGTTGGCGTAATCCCGGTTCGCGGAAGCTTTGTCCGCTTCAGCGATCTCTCCCAATTTATTTTCATAGACATAGAATTCATGATTCAAGGCTGTATTGTCTTTTGTATGAGCCTTTGCTAATTCATCTCTTTTTGTCTGAGTTCCTTTTTTATAAGAACCCTCGTCGATATTCGGAGATCCTGAGAATTCTTTACCTACCATATAATTTGAATATCCAAAACCTGTGTTTGTAAAGTCAAATGTTTTCTCTATTCCCCCCCAATTGGATGCGGAAGCTACGCAGGAAACACCCTTCGCACTGGCGATAAAGACTTCTTTTAAAACAAAGTCTTTACTTATATAATTCGCATTATTAAGATTGTCGATCTCTGCAGAAGCCAAAGCGATCGAAGCGACATCGCGGACTAATCGAACCGGGCCTGCTCCATAAATTTCTTTACCGGCTTGACCCCCTACGGTTATATCATCGCCTTGCTTCGTACTATAACCAATACAATTAGTCGTATTCGCAACCAAAGTTACTGTAAGCACCTCGCTGCTCATAGTCAAACCTTTTTTCAGAGTTTCCTCCTCCAGCTTAATCACCGTAGCAAGAAACGCGTCTTTCGTACCGGCATTGGCCAACGCTGCCTGAACATTTGCCGAAGCATTGGCCACGACAACAACTTCCGCCGCACCCGCATATACCTCTTTCGGACCGATTTCTTGCGTGGTCACATCTGTACTTGTAGAGGTCGTTATGTCCTCACCGCTCACCGTATATACCATACTCCAACCCGTACCGAACACCCCGACCGTAAGCGTATTCACGTCTGCGTCCGTAGGAGTAGCCTCCTCTCCCGCCTTCGTCATCGCACCCTTCTCGCTCTTGATCGCCAAGGCCAGTTGCGCTTTCTCCAGTACCGGCGCTTCCGGAATCTCTATCGTGTTATCGTCCGAACAAGCGACCAGACCACATAACACCAACGATAAAAGAATATATCTCTTGAATCTCATAGTATAATATTTTTTTATTTCCACATTTAATATGTGGCAAAAATAAGAAGGATATATCGTGGCGCTGATAGGCAGAACTCTCTATAATAAGAGACAAATGTATCAATTTCATAAAAGTGATAGGTTTCCCTACCTTTTGCAACTTTCACCTATAGAAAAAGGCTCAATCCGTGTATTTTATGCTACCGGGGTGGTACTCGGATCATCCTAGTAACAAATATACATAATCACTTAAATTCAGCAAAATCATGGCAAGAAAAAAGCAAGACCCATTTCCATGCAGGGATCACCTTGATCTCCTTGCCTTCTCTATTGAATGTATTTTCCTCGTCTTTCGTGACAATGATAAGATTCTCGCATCCGGTCACCGAGGCGGCTTCCAGCAAGCCTTTGATTTCCCTTTCTCTCGTACTCGCATCCACCATATCCCAAGTGACCTGTATGAGTTGTATCACGTTATCCTCCCGTTGAAGCACAAAATCGCACTCACAATTTCCTTGATAGTAGGCAATCTTGTCCGAAGGGAGCCGCATCCGGTTCAGTTGCATGAACACGGTGTTTTCCAGATTTTTCCCATTGTCGTTGCTCTGCGGCATAAGCACGGCACCACGCATACCGTTATCTATACAGTAGTATTTATCAAGCGATTTCTGTTCCTTTACCAGCGAACGGTCGTATTTGGAGATTCGTGCGAACATGAAGATGTTACAGATATAATCAGCCCAAAGATACAGGTCATCCTTACTGACTTTAAGCCCTTGGGACTTGATGTCCTTGTAGATGGCATTGATGGAGGTAGGCTTGGTGAGATTGGCCATGACGCGCTTGACGAAATACCGTACCACACCCGTATTGGATATCTTGTAATGTTCGGCCAAGTCCTTCAATATCATCGTGTCGAAATAGCCGTGAAGCAGTTTCAACTGCTCCGACCGGGATGACGTCAATACGATTTCGGGAAAAGCGCTTGCTTGATTGTATGCCTCGAAAGCCATCTTCAATCTAGCCCTGTCCTGTTCCAAATAGCTATTAGTGGCGATCCCCTTGAAGCGGCAATATTCATTGAACGAAAGCGGGTAGGTCTCGTATTCCAAGGGATATCCGCGCAGAGCCGAACTTAACTCTGTGGACAGCATGGTAGCATTGCTTCCGCACACATAAATGTTCTTACAATAAGATTTATAGACACGCAAGACGAAGTATTCCCAATCCTTAATCAATTGTATCTCGTCGAAAAACATATACACATCTTTTATGGGTATATCCGGAAACATCTCCATGTATGAAACTATCACATCATCCAAATCATCGGATGACATATTTTTCAAACGCTCATCATCAAACCCCAGCCATAATATGTTTCTAGGGGAAACCCCTTCACGGACAAGCCCATTGATAGCGATCTCCATTAATGTGGACTTACCGCAACAACGCACACCCGGAACCGTAATGATCTTGTTTCGGTTGATCGGTAACTTTATGTCTCGCTCAATCACATCAAACGGAATTTCGCTTTGCTTGATGGCAATAAGAGATTTGATGACATCTTTCCTCATGATTTTCTTTTTTTATAGGACAAAGATAGGATTTATTTCCTAAATTACAGGAAACAAACATATTGATATTTCCTTGAAATCAGGAAATACTATACTGAAAAACTTACATAATCACTTAAATTCAGCAAAATCATGGCAAGAAAAAAGAATGAGATGAAAGCGAAAGAGCCCGTAAAGCTCCGGTTCAAGAAACTGTCGAACGCGAACCAGTCCATATATCTGGACATCTATTACAAAGGAAAAAGGTATTATGAGTTCCTCAAGCTCTACCTCACCCCGGAACGTTTCCCTGAAGACCGTGATAAGAACCGGATCACTTTGCGCTTGGCCAATAGTATCAAGGCACAACGGATCATTGATCTTCAGAACGAGATTTATGGTGTCCGTATGATAAACGGGCTCGGGAAAAAAACACTTTTAGAATTCCTCTCGGAATTGTCCACCGATAAATCCGCGCATGGCGACAAAGCCTATTCCCTACGATTAAGAAGTCTGGCCAATCATCTTAGAGACTATATGCCGCAATGCTTGCTTAAAGACATAGATACCGGTTTCGTGAAAGGTTTCATCGCTCACTTGCGTAAACAACCCTACCTCAAAAGCGACTTCACGATTCACGGTTATTACCGGCTCCTGAATGTCACACTCAATAAGGCGGTCAAAAAAGGGCTGATCCTCTCGAATCCTTGTGGTTCGCTGGATACAGACGAAAAACCTCACAAACCTACCAGCCTGCGTACTTATTTGACCCTAGAGGAACTAAAGAGGTTAATCCGGACAGATTGCGTATGCCCAGAGGTAAAAAAGGCTTTTCTGTTCTGCTGTTTCTGCGGACTCCGGATCAGCGACTTGACCGCTCTTAGATGGGAAGATATGCAAAAAGAAGGAAATGATAAATTCCGTTTACAGATCATACAGAGAAAGACGAAAGAGGCTATTTATCTCCCATTGTCCGAGGAAGCGATAAAATACCTTCCCGCAAAGGAGAATGACAATGACAGGGTCGGCTTGATATTCCATCTACCTAGCCTCACGATTATATGTCAGGTATTAAAAGGCTGGGCCTTAGCCGCCGGCATCAAGAACAAGAAAGTGACCTTTCACGTAAGAAGACACTCGTATATTTTCTTATTTACTAGAAATAAGAAACTTACAAGAAATAAACTTTTAGACAGGTAACGATTTAGAAACGAGGGAAGTTCTGTATTCTGTCTTGTTTTGCATTATTCAAAGAACGCTAACTAGTATATACAAATATAGTGATAATATAAAAGAAAAGCAAGTTTTTATTTCTTTTTTATGATACATGCCATATTTTGTATAGAGATAATTTAACAACAAACTTAATTAAGTTTATAACAGTTACAAACATTACTATTATTTATTCATAATATGCTGTATTAAAAAATATTATTCTATTTTCAAGCTTTTAATATAAGATACCAAATCACCTACCTTATTAATATTCTTTGATTTGTATCTTACTAATAAATCTGATTCATTCAACCTTATTGAGTATTTATCAAATAAGAACTTGATAAAAAGGTTCCTGCTATCCTTGTCTATAAACAAATTGTCTATAGAATCACTGTAGCACAATTTTATATCTATATATTGCCAAAGAGCAGATAATATACCGAACTCCATTTTTTTTGTACTATCGATAGAATACCCTGTTACTTCGTTATATTTAAACTCTAAATTACATTTTGGGCAAAGGCACCTTGTATTAAATTTATTGGCAAGTTCTTTATTAGAAAATAACAGCCCTAGATGTCTTAGTTTTAGTATTTTCTGGCTGTTATTCTCCAGAATAATATTATTTGTACTTCCACAAATCGGACACTGCATATTACTATTCATTATTTTATCTCCATTGATTTAAATTATAATTAGATTCTATTTCATTCTCAACGTCATCAGGCAGTTGTGAGAAAAAGTCTAAACCTGTTATTCTTTCAACCTGGTCTACAGAATTTACATAATGGTCCAATGGATTGTTGCCAGATGTATTCTTGTATATAAACCCAATAGCTCTTGGTTTACCTTCATCCAAACCTGCTAATATAACTTTAAAGAATGCATTAGGAACACGGATTTTACGCTCTTCTCCAATATAACTTATATCGTTTTTATACAATATAGGGCCACAAGCAATATAAATAGTACCAGACTCTTCAACCCATCTTCTACAATCATCTTCCAACTCTTTCCAATCGCCTCTATTAAGATTATGATGTTGTGGACAAATGTTCGTCATATAAAAACTCTCTCTCATTGCTTGTTTGTCCCATTTGTTATCTGCTGCCGGACACATATGTCCTCTATCATATCCTGAATTACTATAATCACCTGTTTCTATACCTCTTGGTATATCTGGATCCGGATAAAAATGTCCGGCTCTACTTTCTCTTTCTATTAATTTCGAAGAATTAAGTTCCCATGCTACCCAATTAGGTATATTAAGCTCAGGATTAAAAGATACAGTATAACCTAACCTATAATAAATATTCTCTGCCCTCTCAATAGTATTAATAGGAATCTCTAAATTTTGTGATTGTTGATAGCTATTCGAACAAGAAATTAGACTTGTACAAATAAAAATAAAAACAGAAAATATTAATCTCATAACGCAAGATGTAAAATAACACATAAAAAAAGTGATGAAGATATGTATTATTGTAACATACCTTCATCACCTATAATTAATTATTAGTTTTTCTTAGCACTTAATAGATGCCATAGTTCTCTAACCCAAAGGACAAGTGAAGATAAGACTACAATAATAAGCCAATCTATAATACCTGATACATTCAAAGTCCAATTAAGTGTGTGGAACATTGGCTCAACATTAAAGAACTCATAGAATACTTCTACTATGATAATTTGTCCAATAACAATAACACCAACTATCGTTTTGAATCCTGAGCTTAGCTTAAGTTTGAACAAGCTTTTTCCAGTTTCGAAGGAACGGGTATTAAACATATACCAGAAATGTGTCCACACAAATATTGAGAAAATCAGTGTCTGCTCATAAGGAGTTACGCTATTTGCTTCGCCCAACTGTAAAGTTAATAAGTCCATTAAACTAGTAACATCACTGTGCTGGAAAATATAAACGAATAATAGTGTCAACAGGAAGAAGAAACCACCAACACCAACAATATCGAAAGCCATAGGCTTATTGATGATAAAGGCCTGTCTTTCCCTTGGCTTATCATTCATAACTTCTGCTGAAGGAGGAAGTGAAGCCAATGCCATTGCGCCAAATGTATCCATAATCAAGTTCACCCACAACATTTGTGTAACAGTTAGTGGTGATTCAGCACCCATAAATGCTCCAACTAGAACAATAAAACAAGCTGCAACATTTACAGTTAACTGGAATAGTAAGAAACGTTGAATATTCTGGTAAAGAGAGCGACCCCACATAACAGCCCTACCAATACTGCTAAATGAGTTATCAATAATAGTTATATCACTAGCTTCTTTAGCGACTGAAGTACCAGCACCCATAGACAAACCAACATGAGCGGCTTTCAAAGCAGGAGCGTCATTAGTACCATCTCCAGTAACTGATACAACCTGATTCTTCCTTTGCAGAGATTCAACCAAACGCTGTTTGTCCATTGGTCTCGCTCTGGCTATAATCTTAAGATCAAGAACTATATCATCTAATTCACTGTCGCTTAATTTAGCAAATTCAGGACCAGTTATAATATGCTTATCGCTGTCAGTATTTGACCAAAGTCCAATCTGTCTACCGATTTCAATAGCAGTACCAGTAGTATCTCCTGTTACTATTTTAACTTTAATACCGGCTTTCATACATTCTGTTACAGCAGCTGGAACATCTGTTCTAATAGGGTCAGAGATAGCTACAATACCTAAGAAATTAAGACCTGTAGCAACTACCTTTCCACTTTCGATATATTTATCATTATCATCCAGTATCTGATAAGCAAATCCCAATGTACGCATAGCTTTTTTCTGATAAGCCTGAAGCTGATTGTCAACTTCTGATTTACTTACATTAGCAGAAGAACTGTTACACATTCCGTAAACTATTTCAGGAGCACCCTTTACATACAGGATTTTCTTTCCATTAACTGAAGAAGTAACGACAGTAGCCATGTATTTTCTTTCTGTAGAGAATGGTATCTCAGATAAAGTATTAGCACTCTCTTTTAAAGTTACATGGTCTATTCCTTGTTTGTGTAACCATAATAGTAAGGCACCTTCAGTAGGATTTCCAACAACATTTGGTTCAGTTCCTGACAGGTCTAGTGATGCTGTTGAGTTAACAGCAATACCTTCAGCTATAAGTTTGCTTGCCTCGTCTTCTTTAAGCTGTTGTTTATCCAGATTATAAAATTTGGTTTCATAAACCTGCATTTTATTTTGTGTCAAAGTACCAGTTTTATCAGTACAAATAACGGTAATTGCACCCATTGTTTCACAAGCATGCATTTTACGAACCAGGTTATTTGTTTTCAGCATACTTCTCATAGAATAAGCAAGACTCAATGTTACTGCCATAGGCAACCCTTCTGGTACAGCTACAACAATAAGAGTTACAGCAATCATAAGGGTGTCCAATGTATGAGCTAAGAGTCCTGACAATTCTGCCTCAGGCAACAAATATTCATGTAAACCTAAAACAGCACCTATGAATATAACCGCAAAAGTTATAATAGTAGAAACACATGCAGTTTTTGACCAGTCTTCAAATTTCTTAATAACCAGGTAAAAGAAAAGAGCAGTTGGAATAATCAAACAGCATGCCAACAGATTCCATGAGAAATAATGAGCTATTCTACCAACAATGATTAATGTAGCAAAGCCATAACTTAAATTTGTAATAAGTTCACTTAAACCATCCAATTGCTCATTCAGAGGAGTTTTAACACCTTTCCTTACACCCTGTTGAGCAGCTAGAAGTTTAATGTATTCCTTATTTTCTTCTTCCGTTAGTTCTCTCTCTTCCTTTATTTCATCATATTCTTCCAACTTTTCATCTATATCACTACCTGTCATTTTAGCGAAAAGTTTTCCATTTTCAGTAGAATCGCCAACCTTATCTACTCTATATACACCGTGTCCTTCCATTACTCTTGTACCACGCAATACATAATTAGAAGGATAAGTAGCTTCAGAATCAAATTCAGATTCAATAGTAGTTTTGCTACAAACCGGCTCTCCAGTTAAGGTTGACTCATCCATATGGAGTGTAATTGATTCCAGCAGTTCTCCATCAGCAGGAACTTCATCACCAGTACTCAATAAAACAATATCCCCAACAACAAGATCTTTTTTAGGAACTACCGTTACGTTGCTATTTCTAATTACTTTTACCGGTTCGTCATTATTAACCTTGTTCAATAGGTTAAAAGCCTTGTTTGCCTTAAGCTCAAAATAGAATGCCAAACCTGTTGCCAACAGTATAGCTACCAAAATACCAGCTGGTTCAAAAAAGACTGTCAAACCTTCCCCAAGGCCAAAATATTCATAGCAAGCGATACCAATAGATAAGATACCGGCTATTATTAATATGACAATTAAAGGATCAGAGAATTTCTCTAGAAATTGTTTCCAAAGTGAATCCTTCTTAGGTGGCGTTAAAAGATTCACGCCATACTTGGCACGACTCTCAACAACTTGTTGGTCGTTTAAACCTTCGTAATGTTTTCTTTTTTCCATGTATATTATGTATTAATTATTAATTTCTTCCATAAAGCCCTCAAGTCCACCTTCAAGTTGTTTACTTAAATCTTCCATTTGTTTTTTAAGATCTTTGACAGCACTTTTTGTCATCTTTGCTAGAATCTGGCCTTTAATTCTGCCTATCTCCTTTAGTTCCTCATCAGTATATTCATACTTAGATAACTCTTCCTCTATCTCTGTAAATTCATTTGTTATATTATTCCAATCTTCTTCAGAGTAATTTTCACTGTTATTATCTATCTTTTCCAACAAGGAAGATAATTCATCAACAGGAGTTTGAGAGGTTTCACAAGAAGTAAATACCAAAGGGGAAATTAAAAGAAAAAGAAATAGTTTAAAAATATTCATAGCTCAATTATTTAAAAAACTCTGTTTCGTCGATTTTAATTGTATTGAAATTATTATTTACAATACCATTTTGAATATTAATATTCAAAATATAATTAATAGTATGTTGAGAATTTTTCTTGCCAAAATCGAAGACATCTACGCTTTTTTCATAATAACAGTTACGTGTAAACTTACCATGAGTCATACCATCTTCGAATTTTTCCATCCAATCATAACCATAGGCTATCTTAAGATAATACTGGCCTTGTGGTATCTGATTTATTGTTATTGAAGAATTTTCGCTCACAAATATATATCGTATGCACCTGTCATTTGACAGGTCTATTATCTTCACAGCAATATCACAGCCCTCACCCATATTAATATCAAAATAATTGTCCTGAAGGCCATATTTCGGTTTAACCCCATAGGAAGAAGGTAGTTCTCCATCCATACTGCTATCCGATTTTAGAAGCCAACCTTCATCTATGTATTTCTTTTGTATCTCGCTTAGAACAGGTGAAGTCTCAACCTTTTCTTTTTTATTATTTGCACATCCGCTAAAAAGTAGAAGAGCAAAACATAAAATAAATATAGTTTTAATTCTCATAGAACTTAAAACAAACCATTAATTAATGCAGCAATAACAATGACCAGACCAATTATCTTACACACCATCCTTAATGCTGCCTTGTTTTTCTTTTTCTTAAAATTATTTTCGAGAAGTATAGGTATTACAAACCATATACATAACCCTATTATAACTGATATAATCATATTTCAATGTTTACGAAATAAAGAAACCAATGAAGAACATCGGTTTCTTTATTTCAGTATTTACAGTTTTAATCAACTAAACCATCACGATACATTTCGTTAACCTTGTTTTGGATAACAGTGTATTCGTCACCGAGCTTTTGTTTTCTCTCCAATCCATTGCCGTAAGTACCACGTATAACAGCAATAGCTTTCTGTTCGAGGCTACCATTTACAGGTATTGCAGATGATGTTTGAGTTTTTTTCTCTACTTTGACAACATCCGGCTTTGAACTTTGTTTAGAGTTGCTTTCTGATGAAGGCATCTCTGCTGTTGCTTTAGTAGGTTCTTCCTTTAATGTATTGTCTGTTTTCTCTACATTTGTTGAATCAACCTTTTCTGCTGTTTCTTCTGTTTTGGCAGGCTGAATAGAATCAGCTTTAGCAGTAACAGGATTCTGAGCTACATTTGTTTGTACTGATGTCTCATTATCTTTACCCACAAAAACAAAGAACAATATAGCAGCCAAAACAACTATACCCAAAAAGACCCAAAGGTTACGCTTGTTACCACCTCCTGTTTTATTAACAGGTTCCTGCGGAGCTGTATTCTTTGGTTGTATATCTTGTTTTACATCAGAATCAGCTATCTTGGTCTTAAGAGTAACTTTTTTCTTTAGTTGTACCATATTAGCAATTTACAATTAATTCAAAGCCAGGAATTTTCTCATATGCAGTGCTTAAATCCATTACATTGCTTTCGTTCTTCAATGCATAAACTCCATCCTTATTCTTAATTGAACAAACGCAGTAAACATGGCCTTCCTCTTTAGAGTCTGCTAACACTTCCAGATAGTCACCTGAGTCACTTTGAAGTTCTACACGTCCACCTTCGTCAGCATAGGTAACATCTTCACCTTCAACGGCAGCGTTATAATTCACGATACAAACATAAGCTGTGTCGATTTCACTAAGACTGGCAATATTGATTTGTTCTGTTTCCTCACCACCTGGAGCCGGTTCTTTATTATCACCCATGTGAAGCATAAATGGGAATTTGCTTAAATCACCTAGGTCAGATTTCTTTCCTCTATATTCATTAGAGAATATACCACCGATTGAGCCGTCTTTTTTCTTAAAGAATAGGCATAAATCAAGGTCTGTATCAGAAGACCAAATAAGTTTTACTTTAAGTTTACCAGAGAAAGTGAAAGCAGCTTGTTCTTCTTTTCTACGAAGAGTAATTTTCTTTTTTAATGTTACTTCAGCCATAATTATAAAAATTAAAAGTTATTATTCGCATATTAGTGAGAACCCAGGTATTTTATCAAAAGCAGTACCCAAATCCATAACAACACCTTCATTTATAACAGAGTTAATACCCTCATTATTCTTGATACTACATACATGGTAAACATGTCCATCCTCGGTAGCATCAATCAGGACTTCCAGATAGTCACCTGAGTCACTTTGTATTTCTACTCTACCTGAATCCTGGGCAAAGTTTACCTCTTCTCCGTCTATAGCTTTACTGTAATTTAATACGCATACATGCGCTGTATCTATATCATTTAGACTGGCAATATTGATTTGCTCTATAGATTCTCCCCCAGGTGCCGGTTCTGCTTCATCTCCCTTATGTAACATGAAAGGGAATTCAGACAAATTACCTAAATCAGATTTTTTCTGACGGAATGCTGAAGAGAATACGCCTCCGATTTGTCCATCTTTTCTTTTAAAGAAAATACACAAATCCAAGTCTGTTTTAGACTGCCACAACAATTTTACTTTTAGCAGTCCATCAAATGTAAATTCCGCTGGCTTTTCCTTACGGCGCAGCGTAATTTTTCTTTTAAGCTGTACTTCTGCCATATGTTATTAGTTTAAAAAGTTAAAAATAATCCATTCTAACCCAATTCATTTTTTTAATATCAGCTTTTAAAGAAATCATCTTTTGCAGATGGTTTCGTATGCTGTTTCTGTTTTGATTTCTCTAATTTAGAAGAATCAGAATCAAAGAAACTATCACCTGAAGATTCCTTTTTCTGACTATTCGTATTAGAAGGAACACTCTTGCCTTTATTTTGACCTAAGCTGTTCCCTTTAGGACTATCGGAGCCAAAGAAGTCATCAAAAGAAGAATCTTTAGAAGGTCTATCTATTTTTACTGGAGGTTTTCCATACTCTTCAGTATTATTTGGCATAGGAGAAGATATATGTTTCTTTCCACTAAGTTTATCCTCCCAGGCTTCTTCTGCATCAAAAATTTGTTTACGAAGATTCCTTATAATATCACTTCTGTCAGGATATTTCCCGTGTAATACCTTGATAATTTCTTTAGCTTCAGGCCATTGTCTATCAGCAATAAATGTTTTCACATTAGAAACCAAGCTCTCAAAATTCTTTTGATCTTGAATTAGCTTGAACTTGTCCTGTGCCTTTTCCAAATATCGTTTAATAGAATCATCAGATTTTATAGATAATGCTTTGTTGCATAGCTCTATAAGTTCTTCCCAATGTTCATTAAAACTTGCTTCATTTATCTTAATCTTTAACGATTCAAACAGCTCTATATCCTTAAGATATTTGTTCCGTCTTTCTTTAAGATAAACTATATGCTCATTCCATTTTCTAGGATTCTGAATATCCTTGTCAATGAGCTTATTGCATATTTCTATGGCTATGTCAAAGTTATCTTCTTTTTCGGCCTTAGTAAGTTCCTGTTCTAATAAGCCCAATTCTTCTTTATGCTTCTTCTGTATATTTTGGATTTTGGATATACGTTCCTCAATCTCTTTATTATTAGAATCAGCATGCTTAGCCTTATTCAGTTCTTCTAATGCTTCCTTATATAATTTCTGACCAATAAAGGTGTCAGCTCGTAAAAGAAACTCTTTAAGGCTTTCTGTTAATTTGATTTTTCTTTGTGATTCAGTAAGAATACGTTTTGCCTCAGAAGAATCAGGGCGTAATTCTAAAGCTGCCTCACTCTTTGAATAAGCATCCTGCCATCGCTGTGAGTTCAAGGCATCCTGAGCCATCCTGATGGTTTTATTATATTGCTCATTCTTGACCTTGATTTCGGATAGCTTTCTGTTTGCTTCATCCAACATTTTCTTTACTTCCTTATCATCAGGCTTTAAAGTAAGAGCAATGTTTAGAAGATCTATCATGCTGCTATAGTCGCCTTTCTTCTCATAAGATTCAGCGTCAACAATGGCGGCATTGAACTTTCTCTCATCTTCACGCATAGCAGCATTAGCAAGATCAATTTCTTCCTGCTTCTTAAGTGCAGCTTCTCTAGCTTTTCTATCTTCTTCTGCAATTTTAATCTGTTCTAATTGTTCATAAGAGAGATTTTCGATATTCTTTCTTAAACTATCAAATTGAGACAAGTCCATTTGACTGTAAATACCAACAATCTCAGGAATATCCTTATTCCCAAAAGCAACTATATTGTTCGGAGTTACAGGATAACGCTGTAATAACTCTTCCTTGAACATGCTATTCTTAAATGAATCACCTATGAAAATAATATGACTTATATCTGAGAATACAATATCAAGTTCTTTTACATATTGAACAATATTGTCAACTACATCATTGACTATTGTTTTGGTTCTTTCCTCAATAACATTCTTCAGAATAGTAGCATTCTGCTTATTATGTGGGGCTCTGGAGAAAGTTATATCGTTATATATAACAGGACGACCAAACTTGGTGTTGTCAAGTTGTAATAGCCATCTTGCCAGATTTTGGTTCAATCTGTTAATTTCCTCTTCCTCTTCCTCTTTTCTTAGGAATTTAGTTGAATTATTAATTTGCCAAACAATCTGTTCCAGTAATGCCCGGCCTCTCAAATCAGTTCCATAACCTCTTAGGAGTCCTTCATTTCCTTGTCTAACAAAAACATTATTACTTTGTTTGTAAACGACATATCGGAGATTCTCATTGCAAGCTGTAATAACGAGAATGCAATTTGAATCATTCAACAGGCCCTTTTTATTGGAAAGTTCTACAGCTAAGTGAGAGATTCTAGCAACACTCTCTTTGATAACAAAATTATTCTCTTCCAATATATCGAGAAAAACCTTCTGGGCGGCATACGAAACATCAACTGAAAAAGAGATGTAGGTATCTATTTTCTCATTTTCATTAAAGTCCCTAGTTAGGTGTTCAAGTATATCAGATGCCTTAAAGATTTCTTTCAAACTAACATCTTTTCCAAATCTTTTAAAGGTTTCATCTTCTTTTACGACTTTAGAGAATATATCACCATAGTAATGAAGCTCCTTATCCAGATAATGCTTCTGATAAGATTTACCATAAATAACTCTATCATTATTAATATCTTCATAAAAATAGAGCCAAATACGGTCTTCCCTATTAGGCAGATCTATACGACGAGGTATATTGTCGTAGCAGACTGCTGCGGCAATATACCATCTGTCTATATATAGTGATAATGTCTTCATTAACTAAACACTTTTTTTATTAATGTTTTCTCCAGGAAGCATGAGCCTTCTGCTATAATCAAAGGTTGATGATAAGCGAAAGAACCACCATTATTTACTTTTCGTTTGGCACTCTTATATTCGCTGTCCTGGCAAATGAAAGCTCCTACCTTATTTGGAAGATCGGCGAAATCATTTCTGAGTTCAGCGTCCATAGTGCATAATTTAGTTTTTACACTTACGAAATTGATAAAGATATTGAAAAACTCTTCAAAACATTCCATGCTTGTGAAGTCAAAGTAATTCATATCATTATCGAAGTATTCACCGGACAATTCATCTGTAGGCAACAACTCTCTAGATGCACCCTGTGAATTTGTAAATCTTACACCTATCTCACCACAGATATCGCTATGATTATCTACGAATACTTTATTTAGATCCTGCATATCGCATAGACCTTTAGCAACCTCTGCTTTATTGTCAACCTCGATTTCGTCTCTGTATTTAACATCCAGTTCCCTATCAATTATACGTTTAACACCGGCATTGAGACATGATTTATAATATCCCATAGTGGTACTGTTACTAGCAGCATTACGGAGCCAGTGGAATAAGCGACCACCTTTACCAAACGATAGAATATCAATCCTAGTAATATTGTCAAGATTGTTATCCTTGATAGTCTTTCCAATAAGCATACCAGAATAGTAAAGCAACAATCCTGTTACATATGCAGGTAAAGTAAATACTACTTTTGCATTATCAGCTATAGAACTATAGAATTTATCGTAGTCTTCTTCTGTCTTCAGCTGATCAAATATACTATTGAGGTAATAAGGGGCCTTCTTCTTCTCCTTAATTATTTCCTGTATATTTGCTACAAAAACCTTTGTACTCTTTCCTTCATGGAAGTTCAATAAAGCACGTCTAAAGTCATCAGAATTTATAACAGTGTTAAAGAAAACACCGGCAGCAAGTCTCACAGAACTTTCTCTGAAAAGTGAAGCCTGATTACCTTTTTGCGGATTCTTAGCCAATAGAAGAATGTCGCTTGTAGAACCACCAACATCAATACCTAGGAACATATTATTATTGTTAAGACCGAAGTTGTTATTTGAAAGTGCATAACTACATACGGCTTCAGCTTCTGTGATATTCTCATCATTGATAGACGGTTTCCTACCCATAATAGGTGTCATACGAGACAATTCCTCAAATATTCGTCTTAATTCGTCAATGTCAGCCTCCATCATAGAACCTGGATAACTCCAATTTATTTGAGATGGTTTAATTTTATTCTGGTAAAGGAAGGCACATGTTTGTAACCAAATACTTTTTAAGAAAGCACGTTTCTTCAATAAACCTTTATCATCATTCAACCATTTCATGTTATAATGAAGATTACCAGCCTGTGTTTCTATAATAAATTCATCCATGTGATTGACCAAAATATTAGGACGATTTACAGGAACACCGCCTTGTATTTCTTCTGATATACCATTCTTAGTATAACGAGTATCATGTTCATGAAGCCATGACTTTAATTGACCATTATTGGATTCATAGTTAGTGAAGAATAGGAGTTCGTCATTCTGGGCAATTGAACGAGTATCCGTATTTTCTTTACCAACTATAACTGACCTATAATTCTTAAACTGAACCGGTTGGGCACCTCTATTTCCAGCGTTAAAGTAAACACAAGTGTTATTACTACCAAAGTCAATACCTACAACAGCAGTATTTTGTACATCAACATTTGATAAATCCTTAACTACATCAGGTCTGAACATTAATATACCTGCGCCACAAGGTTTGCCAGCCTCTTTAACTTTAACGAGAACGCCAGCCATTGGCTTATCAGTGCTTATAATATCATATTTAATCAAATCTGTACCTTGACCATGAGGATATGTAACAAGTTGTTTAACGGCTCACCCGATAAATCAGGGGGAAAATTCTTTAATTC